>NZ_JBIMKE010000024.1:0-131705 GCF_043673425.1 Streptomyces sp. M41
CCCCCCCCCCCCCGCCGCACCGGGTTCACCCTTTGCCCATCGCCCGGCGCAACTCGATCTCGATCACCACCCGGTCGGGATTCGGCCGCGGGTCGCGCCCGTAGCGGACCGCGTACCGCCGCTCCGCCTCCGCGATCCGCTCCGGCTCGTTGCGGACCCGCGCCACGCCCTCCAGCGTGGCCCAGCGCCGTCCGTCCACCTGGCAGACGGCCACCCGCGCCCCGTCCGGGCCGGCGGACAGCACATGGCTCACCTTCCGGCTGGTCTTGCTCGCGATCACCCGAGCCAGACGCGCCTCCGGGTCGTATGTGACTCCGACGGGTACTACATGCGGGGTGCCGTCCGGACGAAGGGTCGTCAGGGTGCACAGGTGCTTCTCAAGCCAGAAGGCTAGGTACGGCGCGTCGGGCGCGCCGGGGTCCTGGGGGTGTGCGGCCATGGGCGGACCCTAAGCCCTGCCGGGCCCCGGCACATCTCCCGCCGGTATCCCGATCGGACCTCGAGACACCTTGAGCGGAATAGACTCAACTTTGTGTACGCTGACTCAGTCAGTACTGGGAGACGCTGACGCCAGGAGGAGAAGGGGACACGTGGACGCCGAGCTGACCAACAGGAGCCGGGACGCCATCAACGCGGCCGGCAACCGGGCCGTGACCGAGGGGCACCCGGACCTCACCCCCGCCCACCTGCTTCTGGCTCTGCTCCAGGGGCAGGACAACGAGAACATCATCGACCTGCTGGCCGCCGTCGACGCCGACCAGGCGGCCGTACGGGCGGGCGCGGAGAAGGCGCTCGCCGCGCTGCCCAGCGTGACCGGGTCCACCGTCGCGCCCCCGCAGCCCAACCGTGAGCTGCTCGCCGTCATCGCGGACGCCCAGGCGCGGGCCAAGGACCTCGGCGACGACTATCTCTCCACCGAGCACCTGCTCATCGGCATCGCCGCCAAGGGCGGCCAGGCGGGTGACGTGCTCACCCGGCAGGGCGCCGGTGCGAAGAAGCTGCTGGACGCCTTCCAGAAGGCGCGCGGCGGGCGCCGGGTCACCACCGCCGACCCCGAGGGGCAGTACAAGGCGCTGGAGAAGTTCGGTACCGACTTCACGGCCGCGGCCCGGGAGGGCAAGCTCGATCCCGTCATCGGGCGGGACCAGGAGATCCGGCGCGTGGTGCAGGTGCTGTCGCGCCGGACCAAGAACAACCCCGTGCTCATCGGTGAACCCGGCGTCGGCAAGACCGCCGTCGTCGAAGGGCTCGCCCAGCGGATCGTCAAGGGGGACGTGCCGGAGTCGCTGAAGGACAAGCGGCTCGTCGCGCTCGACCTCGGTGCGATGGTCGCCGGGGCCAAGTACCGCGGTGAGTTCGAGGAGCGGCTGAAGACGGTGCTCGCGGAGATCAAGGACTCCGACGGGCAGATCATCACCTTCATCGACGAGCTGCACACCGTCGTCGGGGCCGGCGCCGGCGGGGACTCCGCCATGGACGCCGGCAACATGCTCAAGCCCATGCTCGCCCGCGGTGAGCTGCGCATGGTGGGCGCGACCACCCTGGACGAGTACCGCGAGCGGATCGAGAAGGACCCCGCCCTGGAGCGGCGCTTCCAGCAGGTGCTGGTCGCCGAGCCTACCGTCGAGGACACCATCGCCATCCTGCGCGGGCTCAAGGGGCGCTACGAGGCCCACCACAAGGTCCAGATCGCCGACAGCGCGCTGGTCGCCGCGGCCACCCTCTCCGACCGCTACATCACCTCCCGCTTCCTGCCCGACAAGGCCATCGACCTCGTCGACGAGGCCGCCTCCCGGCTCCGGATGGAGATCGACTCCTCCCCCGTCGAGATCGACGAGCTCCAGCGGTCCGTGGACCGGCTGAAGATGGAGGAGCTGGCCCTCAGCAAGGAGACCGACGCGGCCTCCCTCGAACGCCTGGAGCGGCTGCGCCGCGACCTCGCCGACAAGGAGGAGGAGCTGCGGGGCCTGACCGCCCGCTGGGAGAAGGAGAAGCAGTCCCTCAACCGCGTCGGCGAGCTGAAGGAACGGCTCGACGAGGCGCGCGGACAGGCCGAACGCGCCCAGCGCGACGGCGACTTCGACTCCGCCAGCAAGCTCCTCTACGGCGAGATCCCGGCCCTGGAGCGGGACCTGGAGGCCGCCTCGCAGGCCGAGGAGGAGGCCGCCAAGTCCACGATGGTCAAGGAGGAGGTCGGCTCGGACGACATCGCCGACACCGTGGCCGCCTGGACCGGCATCCCGGCCGGCCGTCTCCTCGAAGGCGAGACGCAGAAGCTGCTGCGCATGGAGGACGAGCTGGGCAAGCGGCTGATCGGCCAGACGGAGGCGGTGCAGGCCGTGTCCGACGCCGTACGCCGCACCCGCGCCGGCATCGCCGACCCGGACCGCCCGACCGGCTCGTTCCTCTTCCTCGGCCCCACCGGCGTCGGCAAGACCGAACTCGCCAAGGCCCTCGCCGACTTCCTCTTCGACGACGAGCGGGCGATGGTCCGCATCGACATGTCCGAGTACGGCGAGAAGCACAGCGTGGCCCGGCTGGTCGGCGCGCCTCCCGGGTACGTCGGCTACGAGGAGGGCGGCCAGCTGACCGAGGCGGTGCGCAGGCGGCCGTACAGCGTGGTGCTGCTCGACGAGGTGGAGAAGGCGCACCCGGAGGTCTTCGACATCCTGCTGCAGGTGCTGGACGACGGGCGGCTGACGGACGGTCAGGGGCGGACGGTCGACTTCCGCAACGCGATCCTGGTGCTCACGTCGAACCTCGGCAGTCAGTACCTGGTCGACCCGGTCACCAGCGAGGAGGAGAAGAGGGAGCAGGTGCTGGAGGTGGTCCGCACCTCCTTCAAGCCCGAGTTCCTCAACCGGCTCGACGACCTGGTGGTCTTCTCGGCCCTGACGAAGGACGAGCTGAGCCGTATCGCCCGCCTCCAGATCGACCGGCTCGCCCGGCGGCTCGCGGAACGCCGGCTCACCCTGGAGATCACCGACGAGGCGCTGGCCTGGCTCGCCGACGAGGGCATGGACCCGGCCTACGGCGCCCGCCCGCTGCGCCGCCTCGTCCAGACCGCCATCGGCGACCGCCTCGCCAAGGAGATCCTCTCCGGCGAGGTCAAGGACGGCGACACGGTCCGGGTCGACGCGTTCGAGGACGGTCTGATCGTCGGACCGGCGACCGGCAAGACGCTGTAGCCGCCGCTGCCCGGCCGGCAACCGCTGTCGCGGGAGGCCCGCCACCCATCGGTGGCGGGCCTGTCAGTTCTGGAGCCGGTCGAACGGCATGCTGTCGGCCAGCAGCGTGATCACCACCGCCATGAACCAGAGGGCGACCACCAGACACGCCAGCCACAGCCCCCACAGCAGCCACCGCAGCTCTCTCCTCATCCGCATGCCGCGATCATGCCGTCCGCCGGCCGGGGCCCGTCACCCGCGTGGCCCGGGATCAGTCAGCTGACGGCTGACAGGCCCCGTCGGGCTTGCCACCCCCCTCCCCGGATGAGGGAGGATGGCGGGATCCGTACGAAGGGAAAATCACGGTGAGCATCGACCCGTCCTCGATTCCGAACTTCGGGGGCCAGCAGCCGCAGCCCGGGCCTCCGCCCGGCCCCGTAATCCCGGATCAGGACCTCGTGAAGCAGCTCCTCGACCAGATGGAGCTGAAGTACGTCGTCGACGACGAGGGTGACCTCGCGGCGCCGTGGGAGCAGTTCCGTACGTACTTCATGTTCCGCGGCGAGGGTGACCAGCAGGTCTTCTCGGTGCGGACGTTCTACGACCGGCCCCACAAGATCGACGAGAAGCCGCAGCTCCTCGAGTCGATCGACGACTGGAACCGCCGGACGCTGTGGCCCAAGGTCTACAGCCACACGCACGACGACGGCACCGTCCGCCTGATCGGCGAGGCGCAGATGCTGATCGGCACCGGCGTCAGCCTGGAGCACTTCGTCTCGTCGACGGTCAGCTGGGTGCGGGCCGCCATCGAGTTCGACAAGTGGCTCGTCGAGCAGCTCGGCCTCGAGCAGGAGATCAACGACGCGGAGAAGCCCGAGGGCGACGAGGAGTAGCCCCCGGCGGAGCCCGGCCAGGGCACCGGCCCGCACCGGGCCGGGTGCCGGGCCGGGCTCGCGCTTTTCCCAGCGCCCGGCCCGCGCTTTTCCCAGCGCCCGACCCGCGCTTTTCCCGGGGCCCGCCCCGCCTCGTGAGGCCCTGGCGCCCGCCTCAGCCCGCCAGGGCCTTCAGTCGCTGCGCCGCGTCCTGGAGGACCTCGGTCCGCTTGCAGAAGGCGAACCGTACGAAGGGCGCCCCCGCGTCCCGGTGGTCGTAGAAGACCGCGTTCGGGATGGCGACCACCCCGGCCCGCTCCGGCAGCGCGCGGCAGAAGGCGAAACCGTCCGTCTCGCCGAGGGGCCGGATGTCGGTGGTGATGAAGTACGTGCCGGCGGTCCGGAACACCTCGAAGCCCGCGTCCGCGAGCCCCGCCGCCAGCAGATCGCACAGCCTGTCCCGACCGGTCTGCCGACCGTACCGACGGGCTCGGTGACGCGGCACTGTCCGTCCTATCCTGACCACACACGGGAAGGAGCCGTCCATGAGCGTCGACGCGATCGTGCACACCGAGTTCCCCAAGGGGTACACGGTCCTGTTCGGGGCCGACGGAAAGGTGATCATGACCCCGCAGAGCGAAGAGCACTCCAGCACCATCAGGTCGATGCAGATCGACTCCGCTCTCGCCCTCGGTCGTCACGCGAAGGTCACCTCCGGTGTCTACATCGACTTCCCCGCCGTCGAGAACTCCGCCCCCGACCTCGCGATCCTGCGCGAGGATGCACGCAAGGAAGGCAAGCGCTACAGCTTCGAGGACGTCCTGCTGATCTCCGAGGTCGTCTCGGCCTCTTCCGCACGCAAGGACTACGACGACTGCACCGCCAAGTACGGCCGCTATGGAATCCCGATCTACCTGGTGGTGGACCCCTACGCCCAGGAAGTCGTCCTTCACACCCAGCCGACCGCCACCGGCTACATCGCCGCACACACCCACAAGTACGGCACGGGCAAGCTGCCCATCCCCCTGGCCGACGGCCGCACCTTCACCCTCGATCTCGACGAACTCCCGCGTCCGGAACCCGAGGTGGACGCCCGCTGACGAGGGACTCCCGGCCGGGTAGCCGGCACAGACGCTGGTACGCCTGTAACCGTCAGGTGGCCAGCGTCTTGAGTCGGGAGGCCGCCTCCTCCAGCACACCTTTGCGCTTGCAGAAGGCGAACCGTACGAAGGGCGCCCCCGCGTCCCGGTGGTCGTAGAAGACCGCGTTCGGGATGGCGACCACCCCGGCCCGCTCCGGCAGCGCGCGGCAGAAGGCGAAACCGTCCGTCTCGCCGAGGGGCCGGATGTCGGTGGTGATGAAGTACGTGCCGGCGGTCCGGAACACCTCGAAGCCCGCGTCCGCGAGCCCCGCCGCCAGCAGATCCCGCTTGGCCCGCATGTCGTCGCGGAAGGCCGTGAAGTAGCCGTCGGGCAGCGCGAGCGCCTCGGCGACCGCGTACTGGAACGGCCCCGACGAGACGTACGTCAGGAACTGCTTCGCCGCGCGCACCGCCGCCACCAGGCCGGGCGCGGCCGTGATCCAGCCGACCTTCCAGCCGGTGAAGGAGAACGTCTTGCCGGCCGACCCGATGGTCACCGTCCGCTCCCGCATCCCCGGGAACGTGGCGAGCGGCAGGTGCTCGGCGTCGTCGAAGACCAGGTGCTCGTACACCTCGTCCGTCACCACCAGCAGATCCCGCTCCACCGCCAGCTCGGCGATCGCGGCCAGCTCCGCCCGGGTGAGGACCGTGCCGGTGGGGTTGTGCGGGGTGTTGATCAGCAGCAGGCGGGTGCGGTCCGTCACGGCGTCGCGCAGCTCGTCCAGGTCGAGCCGGAAGCGCCGCTCCGCGCCCGTGCCGCCCGCCTCGCCCGCCTCACCCGCTCCCGCGTCCGGCCGCAGGGTGACCGGCACCCGCCGGCCGCCCGCCATGGCGATGCAGGCCGCGTAGGAGTCGTAGTACGGCTCGAGCGCGACGACCTCGTCGCCGGGCTCCAGCAGTGCGAGCAGCGCCGCCGCGATGGCCTCGGTGGCGCCCGCGGTGACCAGGACCTCGGAGTCGGGGTCGTACGACAGGCCGTAGCGCCGCTCCTGGTGCGCGGTGATCGCGGCGCGCAGCTCGGGGACGCCCGGGCCCGGCGGATACTGGTTGCCGCGGCCCTCCCGCAGCGCGCGTACGGCCGCCTCGCGGACCTCTTCGGGGCCGTCGGTGTCGGGGAAGCCCTGTCCGAGGTTGATGGACCCGGTCCGCAGGGCCAGCGCGGACATCTCCGCGAAGATCGTCGTCCCGAAGCCGGCGAGCCGGCGGTTGAGCAGGGGGCGGGTGCTGGAGGTCATGCCGGTCATCCTCCGCCCAAGCTCCGACGTTCCTCAACCGATACCGAAGTGCATGCCGAAACTCATGCCGAACGCACGTCGAACGCCCGCCGGGCCGAACCCGAGGAGTGGTCGGGCACCTGTGCCGGCAGAACCCTCTGAAGTTCCTCAACTCCGCTTTGGGCCGTGACGCGGCCGGGCATCTCCCTGCCACGCACCGAGCGGAGGCGCCCACGGGGGGACGCCTCGGTCCGTCTCGGGGGAACGGAAGGAGGCTGACGCCATGGGTACAGGCATTGTGGTGGCGCTGGTCGCAGTGGTGTTCGTCGTGATCTTCGTGTCCATCGCGCGCAACAGCGGACGGCCCGCTCACCGCTCGCACAACCGCAGGGGGCGGTCGCACGACAGCGGGAGCAGCGGCAACAGCTGGTGGGCGGGCGGCGGAGCCAGCAGCTCTTCCTGCGGTAGCAGCTCCTCTTGCGGAAGCAGCTCCTCCTGCGGCGGAAGCAGCTCGTCCTGCGGAGGAGGAGGCGGATGCGGTGGCGGAGGCAGCTGACACGGGGCAGCTGAGCTCCCCCAGCAGGGGGAACCGCATCCGTACGAGTGGGGCCGGTGCCTGGACCGGCCCCGCTTTGCCGTTCCGGTACGGTACGGCTCCCGGTGCCCCCGGTGGTGCCCCGGCGCACGCCTCACCCGGGTCGGCGTACGCCGGAGTTGAACAGTTGAGCTGATAAGCCCTCTGAGGGATGGAAACCCCACGAACTTGGGTAAAAACGCTGTGGTGGCGCCACAGTTCATGATTCCCTGAAAATCACCGACGCAGCCCCTCGGACGTCCCGCGGACACTCCTTCTGACCGGCCGACTGGGCTGACCGGGCCGAGCTGACGGTGTCGGCCGGGAAACGCCGGAGCCCGACACCTCCCCTTTTCTTTGTGTGCTTGCGGAGCCGATCCATGCTCACGACCCTGAACACCGCCTACACCGACACGCGCGCGGCCGATCTCGCCTGGGCACTCGGGCGCGAGCCGCTGCCCGCGCTCGCCACGCTGGACCTCGAACTGACCGGTGCGAAGCTCCAGTTGCGCCTGCTCGGCGCGTCCCACCAGGTGCTCGTGGAGCAGGAGCGCGGCGACTGCTCGGAGACGGTGGCCTGTATCCGCGGCAGCAGCACACCCCTCCCGCTCGGCGTCGCCAAGCGGGCCGGCGACTGGGAGTACGAGTTCGCGGCCCGGGTGGAGATTCTGTCGCCCGGTCAGTTCGCGGGCCGGGCACAGGAGTTGCTGGCCCTGGTCGCCGACCATCCGCACGGCCTCGCCGGGGTGTTCCCCGGCAGCCCGCACGCCTTCACCGCCATGCTGGCCCAGCACCACGAGGGGCAGGTCCACTGGCGGACCTGGCACGCCTACCCGCAGGACGGGCAGTTGGTGGCGACCAGATCCAGAGTGGGGGTGCGCGCGGGCGCGGGTGGTTCCCGGCGCCGGCCGGCCGCGTCCGGCCCGTCCGCGGGCCCCCGCACCAGGGGAGTCTGAGGCCGGATCCAAACGTCCGCCGCCCCAACTCCACACGTGTGGGTGACGAAGCGTGCCGCAGGCGTAACGTACCGTCGGCAGCGTGATCGAACCGCAGGCCCCCGCCCCACCCGGCCCAGCGGCGCACCGGGGCGGCTGCGCGCGGCTTCCGGTCCGCCCGGCGACCGGGCGGTTCCTGGTCCTCGCGGGCGTCTTCGTCTGCGCCGCCTGCGGACTCGTGTACGAACTCGAACTCGTCGCCCTCGCCTCCTACTTGATCGGCGACTCGGTCACCCAGGCATCCGTCGTCCTGTCCGTCATGGTCTTCGCGATGGGCATCGGCTCACTCGTCGCCAAGCGGCTGCGTCCGCTCGCCGCGGCCGGCTTCGGCGCCATCGAGGCCGTACTCGCCCTCGTGGGCGGCTCCAGCGCGCTCGCCCTGTACGCCGTCTTCGCCTGGACCGGCGACTGGGGCGGCCTGTGGGCCCACGGGCCCAGCTGCCTCCTCGTCGCCTTCTCCCTCACCATCGGCCTGCTGATCGGCGCCGAAGTACCCCTGCTGATGGAGCTGATCCAGCGCATCCGACGCCAGGACGCGGGCGGCGCGGTCGCGGACCTGTTCGCCGCGGACTACGTCGGCGCGCTCGTCGGCGGCCTCGCCTTTCCCTTTCTCCTCCTGCCCCTGCTGGGCCAGTTGACCGCCGCCCTGATCACCGGCGCCGTCAACGCCGTCGTGGGCGGCGCGCTCGTCCTCGGCCTGTTCCGGCGGGACCTCACCCGCCGCGCCCGCTGGCTGCTGGTCGTCGCCAACCTCACGGTGCTCGGCCTCCTCGCCTCGGCCGCCGTACTCGTCGACGACTTCGAACGAGCGGCTCGGCACGCGGTGTACGGGCGGGACGTGCGGGTGGCGCTCCAGACCGAGATCCAGGAGGTCGTCATCACCGGCGGCACCCAGGGCCGCCCCCTGAACCTCTTCCTCGACGGCCGCCTGCGGGTCAGCGGCAGCGACGAGCGCCGCTACCACGAGGCCCTGGTCCACCCCGCGATGACCGGCGAGCACCGCCGGGTACTGATCCTCGGCGGCGGGGACGGGCTGGCCGCGCGCGAGGTGCTGCGCCACCCGGGGGTGCGCCGGGTCGACGTCGCCGAAGCCGACCCCGAGGTCGTGCGCCTGGCCCGCCAGGACCCCGCGCTGTCCGACCTCAACGACCATGCGTATGACGACGCCCGCGTCCATGTCATGACGGGCGACGCCTTCCGCCTGCTGCGGGCGGCGCCGCCCGCGACGTACGACGTCGTGATCTCCAATCTGCCCGACCCCGGCATCACCGACAGCACCATGCTGTACTCGCAGGAGTTCTACGGCCTCGTCCGCCGTGCCCTGACCCCGCACGGCCGCCTCGCGGTCCACGCCGGGCCGGTCTCCTCCCGCCCCCGGGTCTTCTGGACCGTCGAGACCACACTGCGCGCGGCGGGCCTGCGCACCACCGCCTACGGCGTCACCGGCCGTGCCTCCGCCTTCACCCCCGGCCCCGACCGCTCGGCGGGCCCGGCACGAGCCCCGCACGACTGGGGGTTCGTCCTGGCCGGCCACGGCCGACGGCCCGCGCTGCGACTGCCCGCGGGAGTGGGGGCGCCGCGGATGGAGACGTTGACGCGGGAAGGGCTTGCGGCCGGGGCGCGGGGTGTGGAGGGGATGCGGGTCGGGGGGCTGGGGGCGTCGACGTTGGTGGATCCGCGGTATTGAGGGCCGGGTAGGGCTGCTTGGGCCGGTGGGGTCGCTCGGTCCGGTCCGGTCGGCGGTGAGAATCCGCGGATGTGCGGGTGCGGTTCACGCCATGCTGGGTAGGCTCGCTCAGCATGGAGCATGAGGTGTTCGTTCCGGTCGAGGCCGAGCGGCTCAGGGCGGTGCTGGCCGATCCCGTCCGGGTGGCCCGGGCGGTTCCCGGTCTCCAGCAGGACGCGGGGGCCGAGCCCGTCGCCGGGCGCCTGAAGGTGCGGGTCGGCGGTCACACCATCACGTATCGGGGCGCTGTGCGGATCGCCGCGCTCGACGACGGTTCCTACGCCGCCGAGGGCGACGCCACGGAGGCACGGGGCACCGGTGCCGTGAAGCTCGCGCTGACCGTACGAGTGGCGGAGGCCGAGGGCGGCGCCACGGTGCGGTTCGCGGGGACCGCTTCGGCGGACGGGCGGATCGCGGAGTTTCCGGCTCAGACGGTCGAGTCGGCCGCCGTACGGCTGCTGAACCGTTTCGGTGAGCAGTTGGGGACGGTGGCGACGGAGACCGGGGCGGACACCGAACACGCCGGGGACGCCGAAGGCTCCGAAGACGCCGGGGACGGGGTGGAGGAGTTGGCTCCCGGGGAGTTCGAGACCCGGGTCACCAGCGACTTCGAGACGACGCCGGACGCCGAGGATGCCGCGGTGCCGGGGCCGGATGCCGCCGATCCGGGGGCGGCGGAGGGCGAGGAGCGGGCCTCCGTCTTCGACGCCGAGGTTCCGCCGCCGTCGCTGGACCCGGAAGCCGACGAGGAACGCGGCGACAGCGGTGCCGAAGCCGACGCGGGGGAGGAACCCGCCGTCGCGGAGGCGGCGCACGCCCGGCGGACGATGATCGGGCGCAGCGCGGAGGAAGTGGACCATGCGCCGCCGCGGGGCAGGTACGCGCCGGTGCCCGCGCCGCAGACGGTCACGCCGGGATCCACGCTGCGGTGGGCGGCGCCGGCCGCCGCGGTGGTGCTGGCGTCGGCGATCGTGGTGGGACGGATGCTGCGGCGACGGCGTTGAGCCCGTCGAGCCGTTCGCAGCCGTCGACCCCGTCGACCCCGTCGACCCCGTCGAGACGTTCGACCGCATCGATCCCGTCGACCCCATCGAACCGTTCGAGCCAGGCAAGGGGCATGCGCTGCTGGGAGCTTGATCGTCCCAGTAGGGTCGTACCGTGAGCAACGAACACATCACTCTGACCGCGGGCGACGCGGAAGTGGACGTCCAGCCGGGGAACGGCGGACGGGTCGGGGGACTGCGCGTCGGGGGGACCGAGTTGCTCCGTCAGGGGGAGCGGTTCGGGTGCTTCCCGATGGTTCCCTGGTGCGGGCGGATCCGGGACGGCCGTTTCCTCGACGGTGCCGTCGTCCGCCAGATGCCGCTCAACGCCCCGCCGCACGCGATCCACGGCACCGCCCGCGACGGCGACTGGAAGGTCGCCCGCGTCGCCGGGGACGAGGCCGTCATCACGTACGACCTGGTCGAGCCGTGGCCCTACCCCGGCCGGGTCACCCATGTCATCGCGCTCACCCCGGACAGCCTCAGCCTCACCATGTCGGTCGAGACGTACGAGACGTCCTTCCCGGCCCAGATCGGCTGGCACCCCTGGTTCAACCGCAACCTCGGCGGCGACGGCGCCGAGGACGTCCGGCTCGACTTCGACCCGGCCTGGCAGGAGGAGCGCGGCGACGACCACCTTCCCACCGGCAACCGGATCGCCCCCCTGCCCGGCCCCTGGGACGACTGCTTCGGGATGCCCGGGGGCGTCGATGTCACGCTCACCTGGCCGGGGCAGCTGGAGCTGAAGGTGGCCGGCCGGGAGGAGTGGGTCGTCGTGTACGACGAGCAGGAGGCCGCCGTCTGCGTCGAACCGCAGACCGGGCCGCCCAACGGGCTGAACACCCTGCCCCGGCTGGTCACGCCGCTGGAGCCGCTGGAGGCCACGACCACCTGGAGCTGGCGCGTCCTGTGAGCTGTCTAAGCTGACAGGCATGAGTGACGTACGTGGCGAGCTGCTGCAGCAGATCAAGGACAAGGCCGTGGTGCACGGCAAGGTGACCCTGTCGTCGGGTCTGGAAGCCGACTACTACGTCGACCTGCGGCGCATCACCCTCGACGGCGAGGCCGCCCCGCTGGTCGGACAGGTGCTGCTCGACCTGACCGCCGAGCTGGAGTTCGACGCGGTGGGCGGGCTCACCATGGGCGCCGACCCCGTCGCCGCCGCCATGCTGCACGCCGCCGCCGCGCGCGGGAAGCGCCTGGACGCCTTCGTCGTCCGCAAGGCCGCCAAGGCGCACGGGCTCCAGCGCCGGGTCGAGGGTCCGGGCATCGCCGGACGGCGCGTGCTCGTCGTCGAGGACACCTCCACCACCGGTGGCTCCCCGCTCACCGCCGTCGAGGCCGTGCGCGAGGCGGGCGCCGAGGTCGTCGCCGTCGCGACCATCGTCGACCGCGCCACCGGCGCCGCCGAGAAGATCGAAGCGGGCGCGGGAGTGCCGTACCTGTTCGCGTACTCCAAGGACGAGCTCGGCCTCGACTGACACCGCCCTGGGCCGTCCGTCCGTCTCGGCTGGTGACAGGCTCTCGGAGCATCCCGGTTCGTCTGGGAAGATGGGGCCCGACGACGACGTCACACCCCCCAAGGTCTAGGTCAGGGCCGTAAGAAGAACGCCGTACGCAGTTACGTAGTACGTCAACCGCACACTCAAGGAGCGGACAGATGCCCATCGCAACCCCCGAGGTCTACAACGAGATGCTCGACCGGGCGAAGGCAGGCAAGTTCGCCTACCCGGCCATCAACGTGACCTCCTCCCAGACCCTGCACGCGGCCCTGCGCGGCTTCGCGGAGGCGGAGAGCGACGGCATCATCCAGATCTCCACGGGTGGCGCCGAGTTCCTGGGCGGTCAGCACAGCAAGGACATGGTCACCGGCGCCGTCGCCCTGGCCGAGTTCGCGCACATCGTCGCCAAGAAGTACGACGTCACCGTCGCCCTGCACACCGACCACTGCCCGAAGGACAAGCTCGACGGGTACGTACGCCCGCTGCTCGCCGTCTCCGAGGAGCGGGTCGCGCGCGGTGAGAACCCGCTCTTCCAGTCGCACATGTGGGACGGCTCGGCCGAGACCCTCGCCGACAACCTCTCCATCGCGCAGGAGCTGCTGGAGCGCGCCCGCCTCGCGAAGATCATCCTCGAGGTCGAGATCACCCCGACCGGCGGCGAGGAGGACGGCGTCTCGCACGAGATCAACGACTCCCTGTACACGACGGTCGACGACGCCATTCGTACGGCCGAGGCCCTGGGCCTCGGCGAGAAGGGCCGCTACCTGCTCGCCGCCTCCTTCGGCAACGTGCACGGCGTGTACAAGCCGGGCAACGTCGTGCTCCGTCCCGAGCTGCTGAAGGAGCTCAACGAGGGTGTCGCCGCCAAGTACGGCAAGGCGTCCCCGTTCGACTTCGTCTTCCACGGCGGCTCCGGCTCCTCCGCCGAGGAGATCGCGACCGCGCTGGACAACGGCGTCGTCAAGATGAACATCGACACCGACACCCAGTACGCCTTCACGCGTCCGGTCGCGGCCCACATGTTCCAGAACTACGACGGCGTCCTGAAGGTCGACGGCGAGGTCGGCAACAAGAAGACCTACGACCCGCGGACCTGGGGCAAGCTCGCCGAGGCGTCCATGGCCGCGCGCGTGGTCGAGGCCTGCTCGCACCTGCGCTCCGCCGGCACGAAGATCAAGTAGTTCCCGGGTTCCTTCCGGGGACTTGCGAGCCCGGCGCCTGCCCACGGCGCCGGGCTCGCTGTATACCTGGGGGCATGCCCGACGTCCGGCTGGCCTCACCGCAGGGCAAGTGGATCCTGCTCACCACCGTCCTCGGCTCCAGCATGGCGATGCTGGACTCGACCGTCGTCAACGTCGCCCTCCCGCGCATCGGCGAGGACCTCGACGCCGACCTGGCCGCGCTCCAGTGGACCGTCAACGCGTACATGCTCACGCTGGCCGGGCTGATCCTGCTCGGCGGCTCGCTGGGCGACCGGTACGGGCGACGCCGGATCTTCGTGGTCGGCGTGGTGTGGTTCGCCGTGGCCTCGCTGCTGTGCGGGATCGCCCCGAACGCCGGGGTGCTCATCGCGGCGCGAGCGCTGCAAGGGATCGGCGGAGCGCTGCTCACACCCGGCTCCCTCGCCCTGATCCAGGCGTCCTTCCACCCCGACGACCGGGCGCGGGCGGTCGGCCTGTGGTCGGGTTTCGGGGGCGTGGGCGCGGCGGTGGGCCCCTTCCTGGGCGGCTGGCTGGTGGACGGGCCGGGCTGGCGGTGGGTGTTCCTGCTCAACGTCCCACTGGCACTGGCGTGCGCGCCCATCGCCCTACGGCATGTCCCGGAGTCGGGCGGCGGCGGCACGCACGGCCGCTTCGACATGCTGGGCGCGGCCCTCGGCGCCCTGTCCCTCGCCCTGGTGACGTACGCGCTCATCGAGGCCCAGGAGGGCTCGGTGGTCGTCGCCGTCTCCGCGGCCGTCGGCGTCCTCGCGGGGGTCGCCTTCGTCTACGTCGAGAGGCGCCGCCCCGATCCGATGATGCCGCTCGGCATCTTCGCGTCCCGCCAGTTCACGGCGGTCAACCTCGTCACCCTGTGCGTGTACGCGGCCCTCGGCGGCTTCTTCTTCCTCGCCGCGCTCCAGCTCCAGGTGGTCTCCGGCTACTCGGCCCTGGGCGCCGGTACGGCCCTGCTCCCGACGACCGTCCTGATGCTGCTGCTCTCCGCCCGCTCCGGCGCGCTCGCCGACCGGATCGGCCCACGCATCCCGCTCACCGTCGGACCGCTGCTGTGCGCGGTCGGCATGCTGCTGATGCTGCGCGTCGGCGAGGACGCCTCCTACGTCGCCGACGTACTGCCCGCCGTGCTCGTCCTCGGCATCGGCCTGGTCACCCTCGTCGCCCCCCTCACCGCCACCGTCCTCGCCTCCGTCGACGTCGCCCGCGCGGGCCTGGCCAGCGGCATCAACAACGCGGCGGCCCGAGCGGCGGGCCTGATCGCGGTGGCCGCGCTGCCGCTGCTCGCCGGCATGGGGGAGGAGGCCTACCGCTCCCCGGACGCCTTCGACACGGCGTTCGGGCGAGCCATGCTGTGGTGCGCCGGCGCCCTGGTCGTCGGCGCCGCGATCGCCTTCGCGACGGTGCGCCCCCTGCCCCCGGACTGCCGCAAACCGGAATGCCTCCACCACGGCTCGATCAATTCGCCCCCGCTGGAGGGGGTGCGGAGCAAGCCCCGGTTGGCGGGGGAGGGGGAGCGGACGGGGGCGGGGGAGGGCTAGGGCCCTTCTGATGGATCTCCGCGGCGTCGCGACGCCCGGCACGCCCTCTCGCCGCACCGGACAAAAGCCCTAGTAGCTCCGCTATGAGGGCTTCCGCCCGGCACGCCGAGAGCACGCACCGAACGCCGCTCCTTCTCCCGCGGAGATCCATCAGAAGGGCCCTAGGCGCCGGTCCAGGCGTTTTCAGCCTGTCTGGGGGTGCCCCCTCGGGGGAGCTTGAGGGCGAGGCTCGTTCAGGGCCGAGAGCGGGGGGGCTGGGGCGGGGCCACGGCACCCACAGCCCCCGGCGATGGCTCACACTTGAACCCATGGCCATTCACGAAAACCTTCTCGGGGGCCCGCCCCCGACCCACCTCCCCGACGACCCCGGCCCGCGCGAGCTGCTCGCCGGCGGCACCGCCCCCGCGGATGTCGCCGCGAAGTACCCGACCTCCTCCCTGGCCTGGGCCCAGCTGGCCGACGAGGCGTTCGAGCGGGGCAGCGTCGTGGAGTCGTACGCCTACGCCCGTACGGGCTACCACCGGGGCCTGGACGCCCTGCGCCGCAACGGCTGGAAGGGCCACGGCCCCGTGCCCTGGGAGCACGAGCCGAACCGTGGCTTCCTGCGCGCCCTGCACGCCCTCGCCCGCGCCGCGGGGTCGATCGGTGAGCAGGAGGAGTACGAGCGCTGCTCGCAGTTCCTGAAGGACTCCTCGCCGACGGCGGCCCAGACCCTGGGCTAGCCGAACCGTCACGCACGGTGGCCCGCCCGGGCGGTGTGACCAGGGCGGGCCTTGCGATGTTTGGGGCGATCCCTGAGGATGCCGGGTGGGGACCGGGGCCCCTTTGCCGATAACGGCAGGGCGGACCGCTACCCGGAGTTACACAGGAGACAGCGATGTCCCAGCCGGCTCACCAGCCCACGGAGGCTTCCGCGGAGACTCAGGAGCCCGAGACCCCCAATCTCGACTTCGCAGGCACGACGCCGTACGAGGACTACGTCAAGGCGGACGTGCTCACCCATCTCCAGCACACCCTCTCCGACGACCCCGGAGAGATGGTCTTCCTGGTCACGACCCAGGTCATGGAGCTGTGGTTCACCGTCATCGTCCACGAGTGGGAGACCGCCGCGCACGCCCTGCGCGAGGACCGCCCGGACGTGGCGATCGACGCCCTGAAGCGTTCCGTACGGGAGCTGGAGGCCCTGAACGCCTCCTGGACGCCGCTCGGCCAGCTCACGCCGGCCCAGTTCAACTCGTACCGCAGCGCCCTCGGCGAGGGCTCCGGGTTCCAGTCGGCCATGTACCGCCGGATGGAGTTCCTGCTCGGCGACAAGTCCGCCTCCATGCTGGTCCCCCACCGCGGCGCACCTCGTGTCCACGCGGAACTGGAGAAGGCACTGCACGAGCCGAGCCTGTACGACGAGGTGCTGCGCTTCCTCGCCCGGCGCGGCTGCGCGATCCCCGAGTCGGTGCTGAAGCGGGACGTCTCGCGCCGGTACGAGCCGTCGGAGCCGGTCGAGGCCGCCTGGACCGCGATCTACTCCGGCGACCAGAACGCCGAGCTGACCCGGCTCGGCGAGGCGTTGACGGACGTCGCGGAACTGGTGTGGCGCTGGCGCAACGACCACCTGGTCGCCACCCGGCGCGCGATGGGCGCCAAGGCCGGCACGGGCGGTTCGGCCGGCGTGGCCTGGCTGGAGAAGCGGGCCCAGAAGAACGTGTTCCCGGAGCTGTGGACGGCGCGGTCCCATGTCTGAGCGGACCGAATTCGCCGCCGGGGCCGAGCACGCCGCCGAGCTGGACCTCGTCACCAAGGCCGAACTGGCCATGACGGCCGAGAAGCTGGACACGGCCGACGAACTCGCCGCCAAGCGCGCCGAGTTCGTGCTCGACGAGGTCGTCTACCTCGACGGCAACTCCCTGGGCGCGCTGCCCGCGAACGTGCCGGGGCGCGTCGAGGACGTCGTACGCCGGCAGTGGGGGCGGATGCGCATCCGCTCCTGGGACGAGAGCGGCTGGTGGACCGCGCCGGAGCGGATCGGCGACCGGATCGCCCCGTTGGTCGGTGCGGCGGCGGGCCAGATCGTGGTCGGCGACTCGACAAGTGTCAACGTATTCAAGGCACTTGTGGCCGCCGTGCGCATGGCCGGCCCGGACCGGGACGAGATCCTCGTCGACGCGACGACCTTCCCCACGGACGGGTACATCGCCGAGTCGGCGGCCCGGATGACCGGCCGTACGCTGCGGCCGGTGGCGCCGGGGGAGGTGGCGGGCGCGCTGAGCGGGCGTACGGCGGCCGTGCTGCTCAACCACGTCGACTACCGCACCGGCCGGCTGCACGACCTGCCGTCCCTCACCGCCGCCGTGCACGCGGCGGGTGCGATCGCGGTGTGGGACCTGTGCCACAGCGCAGGCGCCCTGCCCGTCGGACTCGACGAGCATGGGGTCGACCTGGCCGTGGGCTGCACGTACAAGTACTTGAACGGCGGGCCGGGTTCCCCGGCGTACCTGTATGTGCGCGGCGATCTCCAGGACCGCTTCGACTCACCGCTGCCCGGCTGGAACTCGCACGCCGACCCCTTTGGCATGCGCGGCGACTTCGAACCGGCGGCGGGCGCGCTGCGCGGACGCGTCGGCACGCCGGACATCCTGTCCATGCTCGCCCTGGAGGCCGCGCTGGACGTATGGGACGGCGTGTCGATCGAGGCGGTGCGGGCCAAGTCGCTGGCGCTGACGGACTTCTTCCTGGAGTGCGTCGGGGCCTACGTGGGAGAGGGACGCGTCGAGTCGCTGACCCCGGTGGCCCATGACGAACGCGGCAGCCAGGTGGCCCTGCGGTGCGAGAACGCCGGTGACGTCATGAAGCGGCTCATCGAGCGCGGGGTCGTGGGCGACTTCCGGCATCCCGATGTGCTGCGGTTCGGTTTCACGCCGCTGTACGTGGGGTTCGCGGAGGTGGAGCGGGCGGCTCGGGTGCTGGGGGCTGTGCTGCGCGGCTGAACCGGTGTGCGTCCGGTCGGTGTGCGCCTGACCGGCGAGCGTCTGACCGGTGTGCGTCCGGTGCCGGGTCCCGTCAGGTGACGTACACCCCTGCCACGGCAGCCGCGTGCGCGGCCCGCGCCGCGCGGTCCGCGGCGGGGGCGTCGGGGATAACCCCGGTGGTCAGCAGTTGGTAGTAGAGGGGCGCCGAGACCGCCCGTACGACGGCCTCGGCGTCCGTCCCGGCGGGCAACTCGCCGTCGGTGACGCCCTGTTCCACGCACGGCGCCCACTCCGCCACCCGCACTTCGTAGAAACGGCGGAGCGCGGTCGCCGTACGTTCGTCGCACGTCGCCGCGGCGATGACGGCGCGGAACAGGGCGCCCTGCCGGGGATCCGCCAACGTCCGCTGCACCAGCGCGGCGTTGGCGCGCAGATCCCCGAGCACCGTTCCGGTCTCCTTGCGTGGCAGCGACTGCTCGGCCATGTCGGCGAGCAGGTCGGCCACCAGGCCGGTCACCGAGCCCCACCGCCGGTACACGGTCGTCTTGCCGACCTCCGCGCGGCGGGCCACGTCCGCGAGGTCGAGGCCGTCGAACCCCTGCTCGGCCAGCACGTCTCCGGCCGCACGCAGCACGGCGGCACGGACACGCGCGGTGCGCCCTCCGGGACGTACGGTGCCGGGTTCGGCGGACATGTCGGCCTCCTGGTGCATGTGGGGTGCGGGTGCGGGTGCGCGGCTGGGGTGCGGGTTGCGGGTTGTGGGGCGTGTGGGGTTCGCGTGGGTGGGGGCGTGTGGGTGGAGCGTGGGTGGGGATGCGTGGGGCGCAGCGGGCCGTGCTGTCAGGGTAACGGAACGGCAGGACCGTTTGGCCCTCACCGAGCGTGACATCCCCGTGTCCGCCCTTGTCATCGGCCTGATACCGTCCCCGCCAACGGCCGACCCGCCACCTGGTCCGCCACTCCCCGCTTCCGTCCAAAATCGTTTCATCGCTGAGAGGTTGGAGCATGCCGGACGACGTCGCAGCAGCCCGGGCCGCCGCCGAGGCCGCCGAGGCCGCCGAGGAGAAGTCGGCCTTCTCGCACCCGCCGGTCGACCCCGACGCCATCGCCGCGTACGGCGACCACCCCGACCAGGTGATCGACTTCTACGCGCCGCGCGGGGAGGTGGCCCCGGGGAGTCAGGTCCCGCTGGTGGTCCTGCTGCACGGCGGGGCGTGGCGAGCGCCGTACGACCGTCGGCATGTGACGCCGTTCGCGGAGTTCCTGGCGCGGCGGGGGTTCGGTGTGGCCAATGTGGAGTATCGGCGGGGGGCGGAGAGTTCGGCGGCCGACGCAGTGGCGGGCGCGGGCGTGGCGGGCGCGGGCGTGGTTGCCGGGCGTTGGCCCGAGACCTTCGACGACATCGCCGCAGCGCTGGACGCGCTGCCGGCGCTGGTACGGGAGTCGCTCCCGCAGGCCGATTGGCGCCGGACCGTGCTCGTCGGCCACTCGGCCGGCGGTCACCTGGCCCTGTGGGCGGCGGCCCGTCATGTGCTCCCCGCGGACGCCCCCTGGCGCACCGCCCGCCCCACGCCGCTGCGGGGCGTGGTGGCCCTCGCTCCGATCGCCGACTTCACGGTCGCCGACAAGCTGGACGTCTGCGGGGGTGCATCCCGCCAACTGCTGGGCGGTGGCGTGGAGTTCGCCGAGCGGCAGCCGTACGCCGACCCCGCTTTCCTGCTCCCGACCGGCATCGCGACGACGCTCGTCCAGGGCCGCACGGACACGGTCGTGCCGCAGGCTGTCGCCGAGTCGTACGCGGACGCGGCGGCGAAGGCGGGGGAGGTCGTCGGGCTGACGCTGCTTGAGGACGTCGGGCACTTTCCGCTGATCGACCCGGCGGCGGACGCCTGCGCTGTGGTCGCGGAGGAGATCGCGCAGTTGGCGTGGTGAGCGCCCTCCCGCCCCTTCATACCCGTAGTACCTGAGAGCTACGTCGCAGGTGAGCTCCCTGGCGTGACGCGGACGACAAGTCCGGATCCGTAATTTCCCCTCCAGACAGCCGGATGGCCGGGCGGAGCGGGAGGGGACAGGACCATGGGGCGCAGCACGGGGGCCGAGGAAACGGACGTGCCGTCCGACGGGCGGATACACAGGCAGGGCTCCAGCGAGCCCGACAGTGCGCACCGCCCAGGCAGGCACCACCGCCGCGGACACCACCCTCGCAGCCACCACCCTCGCGGACACCACCTCCACAGATGGCGCCGTGCCCTCCTCGCCTCCCTGATCACCGCCGCCGTGGTCGTCCCGCTCTCCGGTGCCACCCGTCCCGAGATCCCCGCCCCGGCCCCTGCCACCCTCGCACCGCCGACGCCGGAGACCCTGGACGAGTCGTACGCGGCCAACCGTGCCAATGCCGCCGAGGCGTCCCGTATGGCCGCGGCCCACGGTGACCGTCGGCGGGCCGCCGCCGACCGGGCGATGGCCGACCCGTCCCGCCGCTTCCTCGCCTTCGACGGCCGCGGCTCCGGCCTGGCGACAGAGGTCTTCGGCGACCTGGCCGCCGCCGACCGCATCGCCGTGCTGGTCCCGGGCTCGGACACGTCCATCGACACCTACGACCGCTTCCGAAACGCCGCCCGGGCGCTGCACGCGCGGCTCACCCGTCAAGCGCCGCAGGGCACCCGCACCGCGGTGGTCGCCTGGCTCGGCTACGAAACCCCGGGCACGGTCAGCACCACGGTCACGACGACCGGCCGAGCCGACGAAGCGGCCCCGCGACTGCGGCGGTTCATACGGCAGCTGCACGCCCTCGGGGAGCACAGCGGGCCGGACGGACAGGGCGGCACAGCGCAGCGCACACCGCGCATAGCCCTGCTCTGCCACTCCTACGGCTCGGTGGTCTGCGGTCGCGCGGCCTCCCGCCTTGACGTGGACGACATCGCGCTGATCGGCAGCCCCGGGACCGGCGCGGACAGCGCCGCCGCCCTGCGCACCCCGGCGCGCGTCTGGGCGGCCCGCGGCGACGCCGACTGGGTGGCGAATGTCCCGCACCTCCGGATCGACGTCCTCGGCACGACGGTCGGCTTCGGCACCGACCCGCTGTCCCCGTCGTTCGGCGCCCGGGTCTTCGCGGCGGGCGACGGTGGCCACAGCGACTACTTCAGGCCGGGCTCCCTGTCCCTGGCGAACCTGACCCACATCGTCCTGGGCGAGACCTCGGAGGTGTCCCGTGACTGAGCACCGTCCGAACTCGGGCCCGCGCGGCGCGTGGCGGCGACTTCGCGCGGGCGCCGCCCGCGTGGACGCCGCCACCCCCGCCGGACGGGACCGCGCGGTCGACGCGCTGCGGGCCTTCGCCATCCTCGGTGTGGTCCTGGGGCACTGGCTGGTCACGGCCCTGGTGGCGGACGGTGGGACCGACCTGCGCACCGCGAGCCCGCTGCACCACATGCCATGGCTGGCCCCGATCTCCTGGATCTTCCAGACCCTCGCGGTGTTCTTCCTGGTGGGCGGCCATGTGGCGACCCGCGGCTATGCCGCGGCCCGAGCACGGGGCACGACGTACGGACAGTGGCTGAGATCCCGGCTGTCCCGCCTGTTCAAACCGGTGGCGGCCGTCCTCACGCTGTGGACGGTGACATCGGTCCTGCTGCTTCTGTCGGGCACGGACCTCGACACGATTCACACCCTGCTCAAACTGGCCCTGTCCCCGCTGTGGTTCCTGCTGGTCTTCACGGCGCTGACGGCTGTGACGCCCCTCCTCCTGCGCCTCAACCCCCTGTGGCCCCTGGCCGTAGTCCTCCATGTGGACCTCCTCCGCTTCGGCCTGGGCGGCCCTGCGTGGCTCGGCTGGGTGAACGTGGCGGCGGGCTGGCTGGTGCCGTTCAGCCTGGGCGCGGCGTGGACCCGCGGTGAGGTGCAGCGTCGCCGCGCGGGCTGGATCCTGCTGACGGGCGGCGCGGCGGCGACGGCGGCGTTGGTCGCCTGGGCGGGCTACCCGGCGTCCATGGTCGGCGTCCCCGGCGCCGGCATCTCCAACCTCAACCCGCCGACCCTTGCCGCCGTCGCCTTCGGCCTGGCCCAGTGCGGCCTGGCCCTGCTCCTGCGCGAGCCACTGCGCCGCACGATGCGCCGCCCCCTGGCCTGGGCGGCGGTTGTCCTGCTCAACCTCTCCGCGATGACGATCTTCCTCTGGCACCAGACGGCCCTGATGGCCACCACGGCCACGGGTCTCCTGGCAGGCCGCCTCCCAGGTCTGCACACCCTCCCCGACGACCTCACGTGGGTGGCGGCCCGCCTGGCATGGCTTCCGGTGTTCACCCTGGCCCTGGCTGTCTGCTGGACGACGTTCCGCCTCCACGAACAAGGCCCGCGCCGCACCAGGCGCCGCTCATCCAGAGTGATCCGCTCCAACGCCAGCCCACAGGGCGGGAAAACGAAGGCCGAGCACCATGCCTAGGGTTGACCCCGTGAATGGCGAGGAGGAGAGGCCGGGGGCCGTCGAGGGGGAGCGGGGCGCGGTCGCGGGGGCTGTGAGTGAGGAGACTTGGCCCGCACCCAGAACCGCCCCCGCATCCAGGACCGCCCCCGCACGCAAGAAGCGCCCCCTCGTCAACCTCCGCAAACCCTTCGGGAGAACGTGGCTCCGGTGGCTGACCATCTTCCTCACCACCTGGATCGCCTTAGGGGTCTCCCTCGCCGGCGGCGACCATCTCAGCGCCAGCTATGACCTGAGCCCGACCCACGGCCTGATCGCCGGCTTCGCCCAAGGCATCGCCCTGTGCCTGGCCCTGAGGCGCCCGGGGCGGGCGTGGGCCCTGAGCCTGACGGCCACCGTCATCACCGCTTTCGTCGTCCGCCCCAACCTCGCGGAAAGCGCACCCCTCGCCCTCAACTGGCCGTGGGCCACCCCCGAAGTCATCGCCCACACTGGCGTCCTCCTGCTCCTGGCCCTCCGCGTGCCCGCCCGCAGGGCCGTCGCGGCTCTCGCGGTGTCGGGCTTGGCAACCTTCGCCCTCCAGGGCCAGTTCGGCGGCACGAAGTACGCCGGCACCGGCGCCGCGGCGGTCGCCATCTTCGCCATGGCCGTCATCGTCGGCACCGCCCTGCGCGGTCGCAAGGAGGCCCGCACCCAACTCGTCCAGCAGGAAACGCTCACCGCGGAGGAACGAGCCCACCGCACCCTGCTGGAGGAGCGCAGCCGTATCGCCCGCGAACTGCACGACGTGGTCGCCCACCACATGTCGGTCATCTCCATCCAGGCCCAGGTCGCTCCCCACCTCGTCGAGCACCCGTCCCACGAGCTGAAGGAGAACCTGGAGGGCATCCGCCAGAACGCCCTCGAAGCACTGACCGAACTCCGGCGCGTCCTGGGCGTCCTGCGCTCCGAGCATCCGGACGCCCCGCATCCGCACGACCCGTCCGGCACCGGCCCAGGCACCGGCTTCGGGACCGCCTCCGCCCCCCACGCCCCCCAGCCCACCCTCGACCGGCTGGAGGCACTCGTGGAGAACACCCGGGCCGCCGGTCTGACCGTCACCGTCGAGATCACCGGCCGCCGCCGCCCGCTCCAGCCCGGCGTCGAACTGTCGGCGTACCGAATCGTGCAGGAGGCGCTGAGCAACATCCTGCGCCACGCCCCCGGCGCCGTGGCCCGCGTCGCCGTCGCCTACGACTACGACGGACTGACCATGCGGATCACCAACTCACGGCCCGAGCGGGCCGCGCCGCCCTCCCAGGGCGCCGGTCACGGGCTGCTCGGCATGCGGGAGCGGGCCACCATGCTCGGCGGTGCCGTGTCGGCGCACCCCACCAAGGACGGCGGTTACGTGGTGAGCGCGTTCCTGCCCGCGCACCAGCGCATCGACGGCCTCGGCTACGTTCCCGACAACCCCGGCCACGCCAACCACCCGACCGAGGACGGCACCGCATGACGAGCAGCCCCATCCGCGTACTCATCGCCGACGACCAGCAGATGGTCCGGCAGGGATTCACCGTGCTGCTCAACACCAAGCCCGACATCGACGTGATCGGCCAGGCGGTCGACGGCCTCGACGCGGTCGCGCAGGTCGCCGCACTCGCCCCCGACGTCGTCCTGATGGACATCCGCATGCCGGAGCTCGACGGCATCGAGGCCACCCGCCGCATCACCGCCGGGACACCGCACATCAAGGTGCTGGTGCTGACCACCTTCGATCTCGACGAGTACGTGTACGAGGCGCTGCGCGCGGGCGCCTCGGGTTTTCTGCTGAAGGACGCCTCGGCCGACCAGCTCGCCGAAGCGGTGCGGGTCGTGGCGGCCGGTGACGCCCTGCTCGCGCCCGGCATCACCCGGCGGCTGATCTCCGAGTTCTCCCGGATGGACAACCGGCCCCGCGCCCCCCTCAAGGAACGCGTCGGCGATCTGACCGAACGCGAGACGGAGGTCCTCGCCCTGATCGCCCAGGGCCTGTCGAACGCGGAGATCGCCGAGCGGCTCGTCGTGGCCGAGCAGACCGTGAAGACCCATGTGGGCCGCATCCTGGTGAAACTGGGTCTGCGGGACCGCACCCAGGCGGCGGTGTTCGCATATGAATCGGGGCTGGTGCGGCCCGCCGGGTACTGAGCGGACCGGGCGGCCCGCGGGTGCGTTCGCGACGGATGCCCGCGGACGGACCCGACGGGGCACGGCCCGCCCGCGTTCGGCGCGACGACCTGCGGTGATACCCGTAGTACCTGAGACGGATCCGCGAGAACCCCTCTCACTGGGGACGACCGGGACCGCACCCTGCGCCTACCGTTCTGTACGTGACCGAGACGACCCAGATGCCGACCCCGCCGCCGGACGGCGGGGCCAAGCCGCGCAGCCCCGAGTTCCGGCTGGCTGCGGACGCCCTCCAGGGGCTGCGGCAGGACCTGTTCCACGATGCCTTCGCCTACCGTCCGATGCTCCGGATGCACGTGGACGGCCGGCTGACCCGGCGGCTGCCCGGCCGCCTGAAGGAGTACGCGGCCTGGCGGGCGCACGCCCTGGTCGCCATGGCCGCGCTGATCACCATGGCCATCGCCGGCGTGGACACCGGCGGGCCGTCTCTGCTGGTCGGTCCGTTGTGCGCGATCCCCGTCCTGCTGACCATGGTGCGGCCGGCCGGAGCGTTCTGGCTGTCCATGGCCGCCACCCCGGTGGTCGGGGTGTTCGACGCAGGCTGGGGCGAGTGGCCGTGGGTGCCCGGCGCGTTCGCCTGCCATCTGACGGTGCTGACGGTCGTGGCCGTGCGCACCAGGCCGCGTACGGCGGGGTACATGTGGGCGCTGACCGCGGCGTACGGCCTGGTGGCGGAGGCCGGATTCGGACCCGGCGCCTACTACGGCTCCAACACCGGCCCCATGCTGGTCATCTCCGCGATGGTCCTGCTGTGCGTGGCCGTGTGGCACATACGCCGCGAAGCCAGGCAGGAGGTCACCGCCCAGCAGACGGAGACCGCGCAGGAGCGCTCCAAGCGCACCCTGCTGGAGGAGCGCACCACGATCGCCCGTGAGCTGCACGATGTGGTCGCACACCACATGTCGGTCGTCGCCATCCAGGCGGAGGCCGCCCCCTACCGCGTGGAGAACCCACCGCCGGAGCTGGAGCGGGCCTTCGCCACCATCCGGGAGAACGCCGTGGCGGCCCTCACCGAACTGCGCCGGATCCTCGGGGTGGTCCGTGCCGAGGACTACGAGGCCCCGGACGCCCCGCAGCCCACCCTGGCCGACCTGGACGCGCTGCTGGCGAATGTGCGCCACGCGGGACTGAGCGTCGACAAGGCGCTGATCGGCGCGGTGCGCGAGCTGCCGCCCGGGGTGGAGCTGTCGGCGTACCGGATCGTGCAGGAGGCGCTGAGCAACAGCCTGCGGCACGCGCCCGGCGCGGGCGCCCGCGTGGAGGTCGCCTATGTGCTCGGTGGCCTGGGCCTGCGCATAGTCAACGGCCCGCCGCCCGCGCCGGCCCTGGTCAAACCCTCACCGGGCGCCGGGCACGGCATCACGGGCATGCGGGAGCGCGTGACCATGCTGAACGGCGAGATGACGGCGTCCCCGACACAGGACGGCGGCTACGAGGTGGCGGTGTTCCTGCCGGTCACCACGAGGACCGAGGAAGGCTCATGACCATCCGGGTGCTCATCGCGGACGACCAGATGATGGTGCGTGAGGGCTTCTCGGTCCTGCTGAACGCGATGCCGGACATCGAGGTCGTCGGCGAGGCCGTCAACGGCCGTGAGGCGGTGGAGCGGGTGCGTGAGCTCGCGCCGGACGTGGTGTTGATGGACATCCGCATGCCGGAGCTGAACGGCATCGAGGCGACCCGGGAGATCGTCGCGGCCGACGGTGCGGCGAAGGTGCTGGTGCTGACCACCTTCGACCTCGACGAGTACGTGTACCAGGCGCTGCGCGCGGGAGCCTCCGGTTTCCTGCTGAAGGACGCCTCGGCACGCCAGCTCGCCGACGGGGTGCGGGTGGTGGCGGCCGGCGAGGCGCTGCTGGCCCCCTCGATCACCAAGCGGCTGATCACGGAGTTCTCGAAGCTGTCCGACGCCCCGCGCATGATGTCCTCCGCGCACGCGGCGTACGGGGAGCTGACCGAGCGGGAGACGGAGGTGCTGGTGCTGATCGCGCAGGGCCTGTCGAACTCGGAGATGGCGGAGCGGCTGGTGGTGGCCGAGTCGACGATCAAGACACACGTCAGCAGGATCCTGGTGAAGCTGGGGCTGCGGGACCGTACGCAGGCGGCGGTGTTCGCCTACGAGGCGCGGCTGGTCACGCCGGGCTGAAGCCCCGGGGCTACGGTGAGGGGATGGAACAGCGCATCACCCTGATCACGCTGGGAGTCTCCGATCTGGCCCGCTCCAAGGCCTTCTACGAGGCGCTGGGCTGGCGGGGGCAGGAGGTGCAGGAGACCGTGTTCTTCCAGGCGGGCGGCCTGGGGCTGGTCCTGTGGAGCCGGGAGAAGCTGGCGCGGGACTGCGGGCTGGAGCCGGGGCCCGCGGAGGGGTTCGGCGGGGTCGTCCTCGCGCACAACGTCCGGTCGCGGGCGGAGGTCGACGCGCTGCTCGCGGCGGTGGAGCGGGCCGGCGGGACGGTCACCAAGCCGGCGGCCGTCAACGAGATCGGCTTCTACTCCAGCGCCTTCGTCGACCCCGACGGACATGCCTGGGAGGTCGCCCACAATCCGGGCTTCCCCCTCGCCGAGGACGGCACGGTCACGCTCCCCGACTTCGGCGCCCCCTAGACCCCTGGTCAGGGAGAGGGGCGGCGGACTAACGTCCGTGCATGGCAGCTCGCTCCGACCTCGCTTTCGACCCGTGGGACCCGGCGTTCCTGGCCGACCCGTACCCCGTCTACGCCGAACTGCGTGAGCGGGGGAGGGTGCACTACTTCGAGCCCACCGACCAGTGGCTGGTGCCGCATCACGCGGATGTCTCGGCGCTGCTGCGCGAGCGCAGGCTGGGCCGGACGTACCAGCACCGGTTCACGCACGAGGAGTTCGGGCGGACGGCGCCGCCGGCGGAGCACGAGCCGTTCCATGTGCTGAATGATCACGGGATGCTCGACCTGGAGCCGCCGGACCACACGAGGATCCGGCGGCTGGTGTCGAAGGCGTTCACGCCGCGCACCGTGGAGCGGCTGAAGCCGTATGTGCGGGGGCTGGCCGGGGACCTGGTGGCGGCGCTGGTCGAGAAGGGCGGCGGCGACCTGCTGACGGATGTGGCGGAGCCGCTGCCGGTCGCGGTGATCGCCGAGATGCTGGGCATCCCGGAGACGGACCGGGCGCAGTTGCGGCCCTGGTCGGCGGACATCTGCGGGATGTACGAGCTGAACCCGTCGCGGGAGACGGCGACGAGGGCCGTGCGCGCGTCCGTGGAGTTCTCGGACTACCTGCGGGAGCTGATCGCGGCCCGCCGCGAGAAGCCGGGTGAGGACCTGATCTCGGGCCTGATCGCGGCGCACGACGAGGGCGACCGGCTCACCGAGCAGGAGATGATCTCGACGGCCGTCCTCCTCCTCAACGCCGGCCACGAGGCCACGGTGAACGCCACGGTCAACGGTTGGTGGGCGCTGTTCCGCAACCCCGGCCAGCTGGCGGCGCTGCGGGCCGACCACTCCCTGATCCCGTCGGCGATCGAGGAGCTGATGCGTTACGACACCCCGCTCCAGCTGTTCGAACGCTGGGTCCTGGACGAGATCGAGATCGCCGGCACGACGATCCCGCGCGGCGCGGAGATCGCGATGCTCTTCGGCTCCGCCAACCATGATCCGGAGGTCTTCGACGCACCGGACCGGCTGGACCTCACGCGCAAGGAGAACCCGCACATCTCCTTCAGCGCGGGCATCCACTACTGCATCGGGGCGCCGCTGGCCCGTATCGAACTGGCGGCGTCGATGACGGCGTTGCTGGAGCAGGCGCCGACGCTGCGCCCGGCGGCGGAGCCGGAGCGGAAGCCGAACTTCGTGATCCGGGGGCTGGAGGGCCTCCGCGTCGAGGTGCTTTGATCACTTGTTCGGATGATCGCTCCGCGAATCCCGATCGACGGTCCCAGCCGGCTCGTCAAGCTGGTGCATGCGTGCTGACTGAGCAGTCGCCCCGTCAGACGGTCATGTCCCGCCGCCGCATCCCCACCAGCCCCCCGGCGGTCAGCGTCCCCGCCAGTCCCAGCAGGACCAGCAGCGGCCCCCACTCCATGCCCCCGCCCGGCAGCTTCGGCAGGTGGCCGAACGGGGACAGGTCCAGTACCGCCTGGGGCGCGTCCAGCGCGGGGCCCACCCAGCCGAGCAGCAGGACCGCACCGGCCACTGCCCACGCCGCCGTCGCGGCGCGGGGCAGCACCCCGTACAGCAGGACCGCCAGGCCGCCGACGACCCAGATCGCCGGGAGCTGGACCAGGCAGGCGGCGAGGATCGGGCCGACCTGCTTGCCGTAGCCGACGGCGAAACCCAGGCCCGCGAGCAGCATGATCAGGGCGGCGCCGGCGAAGGCGATCGTGAGGTGGCCCGCGGCCCAGCGCAGACGGCTCACGGCGCCCGCCAGCAGGGGTTCCGCCCGCATCGAGGTCTCCTCGCCGTGCAGGCGCAGCACCGACGCGACGACGTACAGGGCCGCGATCAGTCCGAGCATGCCGACCATCGAGGCGAGGAACGCGTCCGTCAGGCCCGACTGGCCGCCCATGCGCTCGAAGACCCGCCGTGCGTTGTCGTTGTCGCCGACCAGGTCGGCGACCCCGTCGGTGAGCCCGCCGTAGACGACCCCGGCGAGGAAGAAGCCGATGCTCCAGCCGAGCACGCCGCCGCGCTGCAACCGCCAAGCCAGCGCGCCCGTCGAGCTCAGGCGGCCCTCGGCGGGGCCCGGCCGGGCGGGCAGGAAGCTCATGCCGACGTCCCGGCGCCCGGCGAGCGCATACGCCACCGTGCCCTGCACCGAGGCTGCCGCCGTGAACAGCAGCAGCACCCACCAGCGTTCGCCCGCGAACGGCCGCAGGTTCTCCAGCCAGCCCAGCGGTGACACCCAGGTCAGCGCCGAGGAACCGTCGTCCGACGCCGAGTCGCCCGCCGCGCGCAGCACGAACGCGGCGCCCAGCAGCCCCGCCGTGAGCCCCCGGGCCAGCCGTGCGCTCTCGGTGAACTGGGCGACGATCGCCGCCAGCGTGGCGAAGACCATGCCGACCCCGGCCAGCCCGAGCCCGAAGGCCAGCGCCCCCGCGGCGCCCCGGCCGGCGAGTCCGGCGGCCACCAGCAGCGCCAGTACGGCGTTGGCGATCGCCGCCGTGAGCAGCGCGGCCGTCAGGGAGGCCCTGCGGCCCACCATCCCGGACGCCACCAGCTCCTGACGGCCGCTCTCCTCCTCGTCGCGGGTGTGCCGGACGACGAGGAGGAGGCTCACCACGGCCGCGAGCGCGCCCGCGTACACGCCGACCCGCCAGGCCGTCAGGGCGCCGATCGAGTCGTCGAAGACCGGGCCGATCAGCGCGCGGAAGGAGGCGTTGGCGGCCGTGTCCCGCACCAGGTTCGCGCGCTCGGCGGGGGTGGCGTACAGGTTCTCCAGGGTGTTCGGCATGGAGAGGACCATCAGCGCGTTCACCGCCACCCAGACCGGGATCATCACCCGGTCACGGCGCAGCGCGAAGCGCAACAGCGTTGCGGTACCGGCCAGTTGGCGCGAGCCCGCAGGCCGTACCGCGAAGGCCGTGGCGGTCATCGGGTCACCTCGCCGGAGCCGGTGCCGGTGCCGGTGCCGGTGCCGGCGAGGTGGTCGGCCTGGTAGTGCCGCCGGAACAGTTCCTCCAGCGTCGGCGGCGTCGATGTCAGCGAGCGCACACCGGACTCGCTCAGCGAGCGCAGCACGGCGTCGAGCTTGTCGGTGTCGACCTGGAGGCGGACACGTCGGCCCTGGACGTCGAGGTCGTGGACGCCGGGCAGGTGCGACAACCCGTTGGGCGGGCCCGCCAGTTCGGCCGCGACGCTGGTCCGCGTCAGATGGCGCAGGTCGGCGAGCGAACCGCTCTCGACCGTACGGCCGTTGCGGATGATGCTGACCCGGTCGCACAGCTCCTCGACCTCGCTGAGGATGTGCGAGGACAGCAGGATCGTCCGGCCGCGTTCGCGTTCCTCCGCCACACAGCGCTGGAAGACCTCCTCCATCAGCGGGTCCAGACCCGAGGTCGGCTCGTCGAGGATCAGCAGGTCCACGTCAGAGGCGAACGCGGCGACGAGGGCGACCTTCTGCCGGTTGCCCTTGGAGTAGGTGCGGCCCTTTTTCGTGGGGTCCAGCTCGAAGCGCTCGATCAGTCCGGCCCGGCGCCGCTTGTCGAGCCCTCCGCGCAGCCGGCCGTACAGGTCGATGACCTCGCCGCCGGAGAGGTTGCGCCACAGGGTGACGTCGCCGGGGACGTAGGCGATCCGGCGGTGCACCTCCACCGCGTCCGTCCAGAGGTCGCGGCCGAGCACCTGCGCGCCGCCGGAGTCGGCGCGCAGCAGACCGAGCAGGACGCGGATGGTGGTGGACTTTCCGGCGCCGTTGGGCCCGAGGAAGCCGTGCACCTCGCCGGTCTCGACGTCCAGGTCGAGGCCGTCGAGGGCATGCGTGCTGCCGAACGACTTGTGCAGTCCGGAGACCGTGATTGCCTTCGTCATGCTTCAGAACGTACGCTTCTTTCAGAAATTTGTGAAGTTAAGGAATCGTATGAATCCCAGATAGACTCGAACCCGGCGTGCGAGCGCGGCGGACGCAGGGAGATGATCTACGGATGGTGGAACCGGGTGCGGCGGGGCGCGACCCCGAGTCGGTGTCGAACTTCGTCGAGGGATTCGCGGCCCAGCTCGTCGAGGCGGGAATGCAGCGCATGGCCGCCCGCGTCTTCGCCGCGCTGCTCGCCTCCGACTCCGGCGCCCTGACCTCCGCCGAACTCGGCGAACAGCTCCAGGTCAGCCCGGCCGCGGTGTCCGGCGCGGTGCGCTACCTGGCCCAGACGCACATGGTGTCGCGGGAGCGGGAGCCCGGTTCACGCCGTGAGCGATACCGGGTGCGCGGCGACCAGTGGTACGAGGCCCTGACCAACCGCGAGGCGGTCCTCAAACGCTGGGAGGCGGCGCTGCGCGAGGGCGTCGACAGCCTCGGCGAAGACACCCCGGCAGGCCGCCGCCTGGCCGAGACGCTCGCCTTCTTCGAGTTCGTCGAGGGCGAGGTCACGGCCATGATGGAGCGGTGGCGGGTACACCGGGAGAAGACCTTCGGACAGGGCTGACGCGGCCTCGGCGCCCGGAACCCGGATCCGTTCGGACGCCCCCTGGACACCGACGGCTTCGAACCACCCGCGCAGGCCCAGATCTGACCTCACCCCGCCGTCGGCACCGTGAGCCCCCAAGCCCCCGACCGGACCACCCAGGTGCGCGTCCGTACCGGTCCCCACACCTCCGTGTCCGCCCCGTAGCGGAAGTGCGCGCCCGACACCGTCACCGAGTGCCCCTCGGCCCGCAGCGGCGTCGCCTCCGCCCCGACCGAGGCGGGCCGTACCTCCACCTCGGCCGTCCCGGCGGCGCCCGGCGTCACCGACACCGACTCCAGCGGCTGGTCGAGGTCCACCAGCGTCGAGCCGTCGACCTCGATCCGCAGCCGTGCCGGCCCGACCGGGGTGACGCCCCGCGCCGGCACCAGGGTGCGGACCAGCGACTGGCAGGTGCGCAGCCAGGGCCGCCCGGCACCCGGGCCCACCGCGGTCGCCCCGGCCGGCTCGGCGTCGAAGGCCCGGACCGGCGGGATCCGCAGCGTGCCCAGCACCACCCCGTCGCTGTCGTCCACGAGCAGGTCCAGGCGCCGCTCCGCCCCCTCCAGCACCGCCCGAGCCGCCGCCACCGCCCCCGTCGGCACGCCGAGGGAACGGGCCAGCGACAGGGCGCCTCCGACCGGCACCATGGCCAGCACGCATTCGGCCAGCTCCCGCTGCCGGTGCAGCAGGGACACCGCCCGCGTCAGCGCCCGGTCGTCGCCCACCACCACCGGCCGGCGCGACCCGCGCCGAGCCAGTGCCCGGGCGAACTCGTCCGGCCCGTCCGGCAGGCACACCTTCGTCGCCGCACCCGCGCTGAGCACGTCTTTCGCGATCCTGACGGACTCCCCGTCCGTCCTGCGAGCAACCGGATCGACGACCACCAGCAGCTGATCGGACATCGCGAAAGTCGCCACCTCGGCCATGCCTCGCTTCCTCGGGTAGCATCTTTGTGCAAGAGCCCCTTGCGCTATTGCGCCAGGGGCTTCGTCTATTCCGGGGCCATCCGGTCCGACGGTTCACGGCCAACGACGGTCGCGACCTGTCGTGGTGTACACGGTCAAGACCCTCCGTGTACACCCCTGACCTTGGACATGCCCCGCCCGGAAGGGGTGTACGCGCGTGCCCGCACTTGTGCTGCTCGGTGCTCAGTGGGGTGACGAAGGTAAGGGAAAGGCGACGGACCTGCTAGGCGGCTCCGTCGACTACGTGGTGCGTTACCAGGGCGGTAACAACGCCGGCCACACGGTGGTCGTGGGCGATCAGAAGTACGCCCTGCACCTTCTCCCTTCCGGAATCCTGTCCCCGGGGTGCACCCCGGTCATCGGCAACGGCGTCGTCGTCGACCCGTCGGTCCTGCTCTCCGAGCTGAGCGGTCTGAACGAGCGCGGCGTCGACACGTCCAAGCTCCTGATCAGCGGAAACGCGCACATCATCACGCCGTACAACGTGACGGTCGACAAGGTGACGGAGCGTTTCCTCGGCAAGCGGAAGATCGGCACCACCGGTCGCGGCATCGGCCCGACCTACGCCGACAAGATCAACCGTGTCGGCATCCGAGTCCAGGACCTCTACGACGAGTCGATCCTGACGCAGAAGGTCGAGGCGGCCCTCGACGTCAAGAACCAGGTCCTCACCAAGCTCTACAACCGGCGCGCGATCGCCGTCGAGCAGGTCGTCGAGGAGCTGCTGGGCTACGCCGAGAAGATCAAGCCGTTCGTCGCCGACACGGTCCTGGTCCTCAACCAGGCCCTGGAGGACGACAAGGTGGTCCTCTTCGAGGGCGGCCAGGGCACCCTGCTCGACATCGACCACGGCACGTACCCCTTCGTGACGTCCAGCAACCCGACCGCGGGCGGCGCCTGCACGGGCGCGGGCGTGGGCCCGACGAAGATCAGCCGTGTGATCGGCATCCTCAAGGCGTACACCACGCGTGTCGGCGCCGGTCCGTTCCCGACCGAACTCTTCGACGAGGACGGCGAGGCGCTGCGCCGCATCGGTGGCGAGCGGGGCGTGACGACCGGCCGGGACCGCCGCTGCGGCTGGTTCGACGCGGTCATCGCCCGGTACGCGACCCGCGTCAACGGCCTCACCGACTTCTTCCTCACCAAGCTGGACGTCCTCACCGGCTGGGAGCAGATCCCGGTCTGCGTGGCGTACGAGATCGACGGCAAGCGCGTCGAGGAACTCCCGTACTCCCAGACCGACTTCCACCACGCCAAGCCGGTCTACGAGATGCTGCCCGGCTGGTCGGAGGACATCTCGAAGGCCAAGTCGTTCTCCGACCTGCCGAAGAACGCCCAGGCGTACGTCAAGGCGCTGGAGGAGATGTCCGGCGCGCCGATCTCCGCGATCGGCGTGGGCCCGGGCCGGGACGAGACGATCGAGATCAACTCGTTCCTGTAGGCGAGAAAGCCGCTGCAGTCACTGAAGCTGCGCCGCGTCCGGCTCCCGGACGCGGCGCAGCTCTGTGTGTACAGGGGATTTCTCGGCTACTGGACGGCGGCCAGCCTCAGTCTGCGCACCTGCGTCGTGTAAAGAGCCGCAGACCACCAGTACAGTGCGGCTCCCCAGATCGCCAGCGCCCATCCAAAAATGCGTGCGAACTGAGCCAACGAATCCCCTCCGTCGGCCAACAGGAGGAGTGGGAATGCGTACATGAGGTTGAAGGTGGCCGCCTTGCCAATGAAATTGACCTTGAGCGGCCCGTATCCGATCCGCCGCAGGACGGCAATATTGACGGCCATGAATACGTCACGCGCGAGAAGCAGGACCAGGAACCACCAAGGGATGATGTCCCGCAAGACCAGCGCGAGCAACGTGGAAATCGTGTAGAGCCGGTCAGCTGCCGGATCCAGTACTTGACCGAGGCGGGTTATCTGGTTCCATCGGCGAGCCAGTTTCCCGTCGAGGTAATCGGTGACACCGCTGACCACCAGAATGGCGATCGCCCATCCGTCACGACTCGGATTTCCGAAGTAGGGCTGGAGGACGAGCCACAAGAAAACTGGGACTCCGGCAACCCGCAGGGCGCTCAAAGCGTTTGGGATCGTCAGCACCTTGTCAAGGTGATCCTTTTCCACTTCCCTGCCTCCGTCTGGGGGCGCCCAAAGCCCAGAATTTTGATTCTAAGTATAGATAGAACCTGATGTTACCAGAGTTCTCAGGTCGTTTTGAGGGGTCATGGGCCGACTTGGTGCATTTGAGTCATATCGGAACTTTAGTGGTCATAATTCATTACCTTTGTGGTATCTGATCAACCCCTGTTAGGTTGTCCAAGTGCCGCCTGACCAGCGGCGGACCGGTTTGCCTGCCGCAACCGGTCATGGCTTTTCAGTAGGGGGTATCTCATGAATAAGAAGCGCTTGACCGTCGTCCTGTCGACCACCGCGCTTACATCCGCCGTTTTGCTGGCGGCTTCGGGTAGCGCTGTCGCGGCGGACCGGGTCACGTGGAAGAACGCCGCAACAGGCCGCTACCTCGGCATGGACACCGGCATCACCGGCACCGGGACGAAGGTGCTCACGAGTAAGCGGAATGCCGGTGGATGGGTCGAGTCCAAGAACTCCGACGGCTCGTTCACCATCAAGTACGACGGTTACAGCACGGGCACCAAGTGCCTGGACAGTAACGCCAGTGGGTCCGTCTACGGCATTTCCTGCAATGGCGGAAACAATCAGAAGTGGTTCGAAACGAAGACCGCTACCGGGTGGCGCCTGAAGAACAAGGCGACCGGACGCATCCTGGACAGCAACGCGTCCGGCTCCGTCTACACCAAGCCCGACAACGGCGGTAAGTACCAGCGTTGGCTCTGATCTCCAAGGGCCTGGTCGCGCCGGCCGACGGGTAGCGCGACGAAGGCGGCCCAGGCCCTGCCGGATGCGGTGGGGTCCGGGCCGTCGGGGTCATCGCGTCGCGGAAGTCGAATGGCGGTGCACACGCCGGTGATGGACCTCGACGGCGGACGGAAGGGCTTGTCCCGGTTGAAGCAGATCAGGATCAGCTGAAGACGATCATCGACCCCTGCGCCAGACTCCGCGTCGCCGCCGCGTGCAGTCCCAGCCACACATGCCGTTCACGGGCGAAGGGGCTCGCGTCGTAGGGCGCGGGTACGGCCGGTTCCTCCAGGGCCGTGGGTCCTTGCGGGGGTTGCGGGGCCGCCGGCGGGTTGGCCGGGTCGATGCCGATCACCGGGGCCACGAACTCCAGCTCGCGCAGCAGTGACTGGGCGGAGCCGAGCGGCCCGCCGCCCGCCAGGAGCTCTTCGCTGGAGAGCGGGTGGGGGAAGTCGACGGGGACGTAGGCGCCCGCGTGGTCGTAGTGCCAGACCAGGTGCGACTGCTGGGCCGTCGACTCGAACATCTCCAGCAGCTGCTCGTAGTCACCGCCCAGTTCGTCCACCGGCGTGACCGGCAGGCCGCAGACCTGGAGCAGGTAGGCGCGGCGCAGGAAGTGCAGCGCGTCGTAGTCGAACCCGGCGACGGGGGCGACGTCACCGGACAAGCCCGGCATGTACTGGTACACCGGCACCGGCGGCAGCCCGGCCTCGGCGAGCACGTTGTTGTATTGCGCGAGTTCCTCGGCGAACGGGTTGTCGGGCGTGTGGCACAACACGTCGACGAGCGGTACCAGCCACAGGTCACAGGCCAAAAGAGGGCTCCTCACACAGCGGTCGCACGGCGTGGCTAAGGCGTAGCACAGTGGTCAGGGCAGGGTAATCGGTGCGGGTCGGGGGCGGATCCCCTCGTGCAGGGACCCATACCCATCCTCGGTCCACGCACCTACCGAAGCGGCCGACGGGGTTTCACAGTGCCGCAGCAGGCGTCCCGGGCGGGCGGTTTCGCATCATCCGGCCGCCAGCCGTTCGATCAGGGCGAGGGAGTCGGCGTCGTAGGCGGCGATGATCGCGCGGGCGCCGGCCAGGTCACGGAGCATCAGGGCGTCGACCAGGTCGGTGTGCCGGGACCACAGATGGCCGCGCAGGTCGTCGATGCCGCGCAGATGCTGGACCGCGCAGACCCAGGACTGCACCCGCAGCCGGTGCAGGAAGTCGGCGAGGTAGGGGTTGCCGAAGAGGGCGCCGAGCTCTCGCCAGAACCGCAGGTCGTAGCCGATGAGCACGGTCAGGTCACCGGCGTTGGCGGCCCGTTGGGACTCCTCGGCGCGGCGGCGCACCCCCGCGACGGCGGCGCGGACACGCGGGTCGTCGGGGTCCCGTTGGCCCACCGGGTCGGTGGCGAGGACCTGGAACATGCCGTCGATGACCAGGCCGCGGGCCTCGAGGATGCCCCGGTAGTCCTCGACGGAGTACTCGTGCACCCGGAAGCCGCGATGCTGGTCGGCCTCCAGCAGGCCCTGTGCGGAGAGGTCGACGAGCGCCTCACGGACCGGTGTCGCGGAGACGCCGTACTGCTCGGCGATCTCCTTGACGGTGAACTCCCGGCCCGCCTGGAGCCGCCCGGCCAGCACCTCGTCCCGCAGCGCGTCCGCGATCTGCTGCCGCAGGGTGCTCCGGGTCACGGAGCCGTTGCCGCCGGTGCCGGGCATGGTCAGGGCGTCTCCCGTCGAGGCGATGAGGTGGCGTGCGCACACATGTCTACGAGCACGCCACCTTACGCGTTCGGCCCGGCCGGGAGGCTTCCCGGCGAACGGCTCCTTCGCCGCCCCCGGCGCGGCTAGCGCGTGTACTCGTCGGCGACCGAGAGCGCGGCGTCCAGCACGGCCAGACCCTCCTTCAGTTCGGCCTCGCTCACGTTGCACGGCGGGACGACATGCGTGCGGTTCATGTTCACGAACGGCCACACACCGCCCGCCTTCATGGCGGAACCGAACGCGGCCATGGGGGCGTTGGCCTCGCCGGCCGCGTTGTAGGGCACGAGCGGCTCGCGGGTCTCCCGGTCGCGCACCAGCTCGACGGCCCAGAACATGCCGGCCCCGCGCACCTCGCCGACGCTCGGGTGCCGGTCGGCGAGCTCGCGCAGCGCCGGGCCGACCACGTCGGCGCCGAGCCGGGCGGCGTTGTCGACGATGCCCTCCTCGGCCATGACGTTGATCGTCGCGACGGCGGCGGCGCAGGCCAGCGGATGCCCCGAGTAGGTCAGACCGCCGGGGTAGGGGCGCTTGCCGAAGGTCTCGGCGATCGCCCCGCTGATGGCGACGCCGCCCAGCGGCACATACCCGGAGTTCACGCCCTTGGCGAAGGTCAGCAGGTCCGGCGTGACGTCGTACAGGTCCGCCGCGAACCATTCACCGGTGCGTCCGAACCCGGCCATGACCTCGTCCAGGACGAAGACGATCCCGTACTTGTCGCAGATCTCGCGCACGCCCGCCAGATAGCCGGGCGGCGGCAGCATGATCCCCGCCGTCCCCGGAATCGTCTCCAGGACGATCGCGGCGACGGTCGACGGGCCCTCGAAGGCGATCGTCGTCTCCAGGTGCTCCAGTGCCCGCGCGCACTCCTGCTCCTCGTTCTCGGCGTAGAAGCGCGAGCGGTAGAGGAAGGGCGCCCAGAAGTGCACGACCCCGGCCGTGGCGCTGTCGGAGGCCCACCGGCGGGGGTCGCCCGTGATGTTCACGGCCTGCTGCGTACCGCCGTGGTACGAGCGGTACGCCGACAGCACCTTCGGCCGCCCGGTGTGCAGCCGTGCCATCCGCACGGCGTGCTCCACGGCGTCGGCGCCGCCATTGGTGAAGAAGATCTTGTCCAGGTCGCCGGGCGTGCGCTCGGCGATCAGCCTGGCCGCCTCGGACCGGGCCTCGACGGCGAAGGCGGGCGCGAAGGTGGACAGGTGTGCGGCCTGCTCCTGTATCGCGGCGACGACCTTCGGGTGCTGGTAGCCGACGTTGGTGTAGACGAGTCCGCTGGTGAAGTCCAGGTAGCGCTTGCCGTCGTAGTCCCAGAAGTACGACCCCTCGGCGCCGGCGACGGCGAGCGGGTCGATGAGCTCCTGCGCGGACCAGGAGTGGAACACATGCGCACGGTCCGCGGCCTTCACGGCGGCGCCGACCTCGGGATTCGGATGAGGGGTCATGCGGGCGAGCGTAGATATCGGGGAGGCGGGCGCGATATCGGCGTCCTGTCTGCGGTCGCGGGGTTTCCGCGACAGGTTGTCGACGGGGGCGCGGGACAGGTGTTGACAGCAAGCTGTCGTAGTGACAGTATTCTGTCATCTTCGGGACGAGGAAGCCTCCAGGAGGAGCCATGAGCACCAGCACCGGCACCACCCGCAAGACCGTGTACCTCGCCGTGTACGACACCCTGGCCGACTGGGAGCCGGGCCACGCCACCGCCCAGCTCGCCCGTGCCGGGTACGAGATCCGCACCGTCGGCCCGACCCGGGAGCCGGTCACCACGGTCGGCGGCCTGCGCGTCCAGCCCGACCTGGCCCTGGCCGACGTACGGCCGTCGGACGCGGCCCTGCTGATCCTGCCGGGCGCCGACCTGTGGGACGCCGGCGACGACCTCGCCCCCTTCGCCCGCACCGCCCGTGCCTTCCTGGACGCCGGAGTGCCGGTGGCCGCGATCTGCGGGGCGACGGCCGGGATCGCGCGTGAAGGGCTGCTCGACGACCGGGACCACACCAGCGCGATCTCCTTCTACCTGGCCGCGACCGGGTACGCCGGCGGGGAACGCTACGTCGAGGCCGACGCCGTCACCGACGGCGGACTCGTCACCGCCGGCCCGACCGAGCCCGTCGCGTTCGCCCGGGAGATCCTGCGGCTGCTCGCCGTGTACGACGACGAGGCCGTGGACGCCTGGTACCGCCTCTTCCACGACTCCGACCCGGCGGCCTACGCCGTGCTCGAGAAGGCCGGCGTCCTGTGAGCGTGCAGCGCCAGGACCTGCTCAGCCGCAGCGCGCTCGGTGTCTTCCGGCTCAACGGCCAGTTCCTCGGCGCCGCCGAGGAACTGGCCCGGCCCTCCGGGCTGACGGCGGCGTGGTGGCAGGTCCTGGGCGCGGTGCTCGGCGAACCACTGCCCGTCTCCGGCATCGCCCGGGCCATGGGCATCACCCGGCAGAGCGTCCAGCGCATCGCCGACCTGCTGGTGACGAAGGGCCTCGCCGAGTACCGGCCCAACCCGGCCCACCGCCGCGCGAAGCTCCTCGCGCCGACCGACGAGGGGCGCGCGGCGGTCTCCCGCATCGACCCCGGCCACGCGGCCTTCGCGGACCGGCTGGCGGACGCCTTCGGGGAGGCGGACCTCGCCGAAGCGGTCCGTGCACTGGAACGGTTGTCGAAGGTGCTCGACCAGATCGCCGTTCCTGTTACCGAACCGTAGACGCCGCCCCGCTCACCTCCGCGATCGCCCCACTATCGTGGGTCCGTTGCGTAGGCGGGGGTTTGCGTGGGCGGGGTTGGGGGCGTGCGATGGAGAATCCGGGGGCGGGGGATCCGCTGGGGGTTCCCCCGGGCGTAGAGCACTGGGGGCGGATCGGGGCGTACCGGTTGCTGGCGCGGCTGGGCGCGGGCGGCATGGGGGACGTGTATCTCGCCCGGTCGGACCGCGGCCGTACCGTCGCCGTGAAACTGGTACGGCGGGAGCTGGCGGCGCAGGAGGAGTTCCGCGCCCGCTTCCGGCAGGAGGTGCAGGCCGCGCGGCAGGTCGGCGGGTTCTGGACCGCCCCGGTACTGGACGCGGACACCGAGGCCGAGGTGCCCTGGGTCGCCACCGGGTATGTCGCCGGGCCCAGCCTCCAGCAGGTCGTCGGGCGCGACCACGGGGCGCTGCCCGAGCGTTCGGTACGGATCCTCGCGGCCGGGCTGGCGCATGCGCTCAAGGACATCCATGCCGCGGGGATCGTGCACCGGGATCTGAAGCCGTCGAACATCCTGGTCACCATCGACGGCCCCCGGGTCATCGACTTCGGCATCGCGCGGGCGCTGGAGACGGTCGGCGAGAGCGGGCTGACCCGCACCGGAGCGCTCGTCGGGTCGCCCGGGTTCATGGCGCCCGAGCAGGTGCGCGGGGACCGGATCACGCCCGCGTGCGATGTGTTCTGCCTGGGCTCGGTGCTCGCGTACGCCGCGACCGGCAAGGTGCCCTTCGGCTCCGTGGACAGCGGCGCGCACGCCCTGATGTTCCGGATAGCCCAGGAGGAACCCGATTTGGAGGGGGTGCCCGAGGGCATCGCCGACCTGGTGCGGGACTGCCTGCGCAAAGACCCCGGCGCCCGGCCGACGCTGGAGCGCATCCTGGAGCGTACGGGCGCCGACGACACCGTCAGCGACGGCCGCTCCCGGGACCCGTGGCTGCCCAGCGCGCTGGTCGCCCAACTGGGGCGGCACGCGATGCGGTTGCTGGACACCGAGGACCCGGTGGCGCCGGGGGGACCGGCAGGACAGGCGGGACCGGCAGGACATGCGGGACCGGTGGGGTCCGCGGCTTCGGCCGGGGGCGGTCAGCAGGGGCAGGGGTCCGCGGAGCCGACCCCGGCGGCCTCTCCGGAGCACGCGCCCGCCGTCGGCGGGACACCCGCGGACCAACTCCCCACGCTGGCCGCCCCGCGGAGCGGCCCGCCCGCATCACCGCCCCCGGGCCCCGCGCCGCACCCGGCGTACGGCTCCGCGCAGCAGCACCCGCAGCAGCCGGCGTACGGCCATCCGCAGGGGGACTCGAACGCGCCCTACGGGTCGACGCCGCCCTACGGATCGACGCCGCCGTACGGTCCGAACGGGCCCTTCGGTCCGAACCCGCCGTACGGCCCCGGTTCCACCCCGCCGCATGACCCGCCGCCGGCGTACCTCCTGCCCGCCGGCCCGCCCGAACCGCCCGCCCGCGACGGCCGTTCCACGGCGGTGCTCGTCCTCGTCGCGCTGGTCGTCGCGCTCGCGGCGGGCGGCTCGGTGTACGCCCTCATGAGCGGCGGCGGTGACGACAGGGCCGGCGACGACCCGACCCGCACCCCGACCGTCACGGCCACGGACACCGGCACCGACCCGAAGACCTCCGACCCGGGACCCTCTCCGACGACGCCCGCACCGACGGACGGCGGCGTGATCCCGTCCGGGTACCTGGGCACCTGGACGGCCTCCATCGACAACGCCTCCGGCGCGAACCGGCGGCGGCTGACGATCCGGCAGGGCGAGGTCGGCGACCCGGTCCTCACCCTCGTCGCCGACGGCCCGGCCGGGAACGGCAGCTACCACTGCGTGTTCGAGGCGCGACTGGCCGAACGGCCGGGGGAGCAGAGCCCGTTGGAGATCGGCCCGTCCACCGTGACGTCCGGCGAGCCGGCGACCTCCTGCTCGCCGGGTGCCGCCACGGTGATCACGCTGCTGCCGGACGGCCGCCTGGAACGCGTGACCACGACCACCGGGGAGAAGCTCACCTACACCCGTCAGTGACGGCAGGCGCGCTTGCGGGGCCTGGGGGTTCGGGGGCCGCGGCCCCATCGGGGCGGGGCGGCGAAAGTCCCGGTCACCGCGGTTCCGGTGGGCGCTGGCGGGGCATGTTCGGGCGCGTTCCGTTCGCCTGCGGCACCGACAGCCGTCCCGTCCCGCCCCCCGCGTCCGGCCGGTGCCCGCCGGCCAGCGCCGACTGGATCCCCATCGGCGCGGACCCCGTCCGGAACTCCACCATCCAGTCGGCCGTCTCCGCCCGCACCAGCTCCGCCACGTCCTCCGAGAACCGCCGCAGCACCCCGAGGCACCGCTCGGCCGCCTCACCGGCCGTGCCCTCGGCCGGCCCGAGAACCTCCCGCACGCTCTCCGTCGCCCAGTCGAACTGCAGCACCTGAAGCCGCCGCAGCACCGCCTGCGCCGTGGCGACGTCCCTCATCCACCCCGACGTCACCCCGAAGAACCGGTCGACCGCCACACACGCCACCGCCAGCAGCAACGCCAGATACCCCCACGGCGCCGCCCCGCTCACCATCCGCGTCACGTCCAGCAGCGGCAGCGCCGCCCCCACGACCGCCCCGGCCGCCGCCCCGGTCCGCAGGGCCCGCGCCCCCCGCCGCTTCCACACCCGGTCCGCGAGATACCACGTCGCCGTGTCCAGCGCTCCTCGCTCCACCCACCGGTACAGCTCGTGCAGGCGTACCGCCGGCTCTCCCCAGTCCCCGAGCGGGAACGCCCGCCCCCTCAGATCGCCCGGCCGCAGTCCGGCCGCCCCTTCGCCGCCCCGCCCGTCCTGAGGCGACCTCTCGGGCTGCATCTCCGGCTGACCCACCCGGCACTCCCTACTGATCACGGTGCGTGACCCCACGTGCGACGCGGGTACGAGCCCCGCCGCGCACGCGACGTCACGCAACACCTGAGGCTGACGCGCCGACCCTTCCTACCGCCCAATGGGTGGCGAAGAGATGCCTTTCGCCTCTTTTCCGCCCGGAAGTGGGTCTTGATCAGGTATAGGACTGCCCTTCTTCTCACTCGAAAGAGTGCTGGGGCGACGGCTGCCCGGACCACGTAGGCTCGTGCTGAACGGGAAACCGAGCGGAAACCCCGTACAGACCCCGTAATACGCAAGGAGCTGATCGTGATCCCCGGTGGTGGCCAGCCCAATATGCAGCAGCTGCTCCAGCAGGCCCAGAAGATGCAGCAGGACCTGGCGCGGGCGCAGGAGGAACTGGCGCAGACGGAGGTCGAGGGCCAGGCGGGCGGCGGCCTGGTGAAGGCGACGGTGACGGGTGCCGGCGAGCTCAGGGCGCTGAAGATCGACCCGAAGGCGGTGGACCCGGAGGACACCGAGACCCTCGCCGACCTGGTGATCGCGGCCGTCCACGCGGCCAACGAGAACGCGCAGAACCTCCAGCAGCAGAAGCTGGGTCCGCTGGCCCAGGGCCTGGGCGGCGGCAGCGGCATCCCCGGCCTGCCCTTCTGACCCTCAGGGCGTTGCACGGCTTGCCTTCTAAGACCGGCCGACGCCAACTACCGTACGTACCGTAAGGAACCGCAGGACCCAGGAAGGACGGCAGTCCGTTGTACGAAGGCGTGGTTCAGGACCTCATCGACGAGCTGGGCCGGCTGCCCGGCGTCGGTCCCAAGAGCGCGCAGCGGATCGCCTTCCACATCCTCCAGGCGGAACCCACGGACGTACGGCGTCTCGCGCAGGCCCTGATGGAGGTCAAGGCGAAGGTCCGCTTCTGCGCGACGTGCGGGAACGTCGCGCAGGAGGAGTTGTGCAACATCTGCCGTGACACGCGGCGCGACCCGGCCGTCATCTGTGTCGTCGAGGAGCCGAAGGACGTCGTCGCGATCGAGCGGACCCGGGAGTTCCGCGGCCGTTATCACGTCCTCGGCGGCGCGATCAGCCCGATCGAGGGCGTCGGACCGGACGACCTGCGGATACGAGAACTTCTCGCCAGGTTGGCCGACGGGACGGTCACGGAGCTGATCCTGGCCACCGACCCGAATCTGGAAGGCGAGGCCACGGCCACGTACCTCGCCCGCATGATCAAGCCCATGGGCCTGAAGGTCACCCGCCTGGCCAGCGGCCTCCCGGTGGGTGGCGACCTGGAATACGCGGACGAGGTCACCCTCGGCCGCGCCTTCGAGGGGAGACGACTTCTAGATGTCTGACGCCACGCTGCACGCGACCGAGCAGAACCCGGACGACTTCGCGGTCCAGATCGCGGACCAGATCGAGAGCTTCCTGGTCGCCGTCACCGAGGTCGCGAAGGGCGACGAGCCGGGTTCGACCGTGCCCTTCCTCCTCCTGGAGGTCTCCCAACTCCTCCTGGCCGGCGGCCGGCTGGGCGCGCACGAGGACATCGTCCCCGAGGAGCGCTACGAGCCCGACCTGGGCCCGGAGCCGGACGTCGACGAACTGCGCGAGCACCTCGCCCGGCTGCTGGAACCGGTGGACGTCTACTCGGAGGTCTTCGACCCCTACGAGCCCCGCAAGGCCCCGGTCCCGGCCCGCATCTCCGACGACCTGGCCGACGTCATCACCGACCTGCGCCACGGCATGGCCCACTACCGCGCCGGCCGCACCGCGGAGGCGCTGTGGTGGTGGCAGTTCTCGTACTTCTCCAACTGGGGGAGCACGGCGTCCGCGACCCTGCGCGCCCTGCACTCCGTCCTCGCCCATGTCCGCCTCAACCAGCCGCTGGAGGAGCTGGACGGCCTCGACACCGACCAGGGAGTCGGCGACGACACCCTCGAGTTCGAGGCCGGCAAGGTGATGCAGCAGGAGATCGGGGACCAGTTGGGGCTGCGCCCGGCGACGTAGCGGCGGCCGAGCCCTCCGGTTCCGCCCGGGGCCGGAGGTGATGTCGTACGCCCTGCTCGCAGCGCGCGGACACGGCGACCGGTTCGTGGGTCCTGCACGACCGGTCACCGCGCCCGACGCCGGGTCAGCGATCGGCGGACACGGGAGCTCTCCCGCCGCCTACCACATCACCGGCAGCCGCTCCGGGATCCGTTTCATGAACCCGGTCCGCCACACCAGTTGCTCGATCGGCACCGCGAGACGCAGCCCCGGCATCCGCTCCAGCAGGACCTCCAGCGCGATCTCGGCGTGCTTGCGGCCGAGCGCGGTGGCGGGGCAGTAGTGACGTCCGCCGCCGAAGGAGAGATGGGCCGTGGCGTTCTCCCGGCCGAGGTCCACCGTGTGGGGGTCGGGGAAGGCGTCCGGGTCGAAGTTCGCGCCCTCGACCAGGACCAGGACGAGCTCGCCCGCCTTGACGTCCACCTCTCCCAGCCGTACGTCCTCGGTCGCCAGCCGCGGCAGGCCGTCGCCGATGGACAGGTTGATGCGCAGGAGCTCCTCCACGGCCGCGGGAACCAGGGTGCGGTCGGCGAGGAGCCGTGCGTGCAGCTCCGGGTGCTGGATCAGCGACACCAGCGCCATGGTGAGGAAACCCGCGGTGGAGATGACCCCGGCGCCGAACATCGTCACCCCGACCGTCGCGAGCATCTCGTCGGTGAGGTGGCCGTAGTCGGGGTCGGCGCGCAGGGCGGCGAGCTCGGCCATCAGGCCCGTGGTCGACGGGTCGTCGAGCCGCTTGGCCATATAGGCGATGTCCCGGTCCCAGTTCAGCCGGGCGCCGGCGATCGGGCAGGCCGAGTTCATGAACGCGATGTCCAGGCTCCGCATCAGCCGGGGCGCGTCCTCGAGGGGGATGCCGAGGACCCTGCAGTGCATGCCGGCCGAGTACGGGTCGGCGAAGCCGCCGCGCAGCTCCGCCGGGGCGCCCTCACGCAGCAGCCCGTCGACGAGTTCGGCGGCGTGCGCCCGCATCCACTCCACCAGGCCGGGGCTCTTCGGGTTCAGCGCCTTCAGGACCGCCTTGCGCAGCCCGGCGCCGGTGATGTTCCCCATGTTGTTGACGACCTCGGGCGGGATCGTCAGCGCGTACTGGCGGGGCACACCGGGCGCGGAGGTCTCCTTCAGGCTGAAACGCGGGTCTTCGAGGACCTGCTTGCACAGGGCGTACGACGACACCAGCCAGGCTTCGTCGCCGGCGATGGTGCGCACCCGGCGCACCGGAGTCGCGGTGCGCAACTCCTCTACCTCGTCCGGGAGTTGGTCGCCGCGCCAGGAGAACGGGAAGTCGATGAGGGTGTCAGTGGACATCGGTGTCCCCCTTGGCGGGCGTCACGATGGCGTGGCCCTGGTTGCGGGAGGCGCGCAGGCCGGCGCCCCGGGAGTAGAGCAGCTCGGCCATCGGCAGCAGCTGGTGGTAGCAGTTCAGGGAGGAGGGGACCCCGAGGATGGCGGGGGTGTCCAGGAAGAGGGGGGCCTCGGCGCAGACGTAGGCCAGGCAGACCTCACGCTGCGCATTCGACGTGCCGCCCGTCCCGCCGTCCGGTTCGGCCGCCGTCTTCCCGGACAGGAAGGAGTCCACGAGTTTCTCGCAGGTCGTGCGGAACTCGTCGTCGGTGGCCAGCCGGGTCTGGAGATGGTCGTGGATCTCCCGGTACGCCGGGTTGCCGCGGAAGTCGGACATGGCGTGCGCGCGCAGCCGGGTGCCGTCGGGGTCGACGGCCTGGACGGCGCCGACGACCTTGGCCCGTACGCCGCGCAGGTTCTTCACCGCCTTGCGCCGGGCGTCGTCGGGCGGATAGCCGGACGCCGCGTACATCTCGGCCACGTACAGATCCGTGTGGACGAAGTCCACGCGCTCGAAGTGGGCGAGGCCCCAGCGGGCGAGGTCGTGGACCCGGCGGGCGGAGAAATAGCTGTTGCCCGGGGAGACCCCGATCACGGCATGGTCGCCCGCGACGCGGATGACCTCGCAGTGCGGGGTGAAGGGCTGGATGTCGAAAAGGTGGGCCGGGAAATCGTCCGTATCGGCCCGGGTGACGTGCTGGATCTCGGAAGCGGTCGCAGTCGTCAAAGGAGAAGGTCCCCTTCGCGTCGCAAGTCCCGATGGAGCCTTGTGCCCCTGGTGTGGCGACGACGACGCGAAGTTAGCGGTCGACTACTCAGAGCGTCAATGGCCGTCCGGCGTGCACCCGGTGTCCGTAGTGACCTGCCCCACTTTCCGGAGTGCTCCGCTCCTCACCGGGCAGAGACCATCCCGGAGCGGCCGAATCTCACCATCTGGGAACCCCAAGGTCATTTTCGGACGCTCGATAGACTGAGCCGACACACACGGACTGAGCGAGGAGCGCACGTGGGCCTTGTCGTGCAGAAGTACGGAGGCTCCTCCGTAGCCGATGCCGAGGGCATCAAGCGCGTCGCCAAGAGGATCGTGGAAGCGAAGAAGAACGGCCATCAGGTGGTCGTCGTCGTTTCCGCGATGGGCGACACGACGGACGAGCTGATCGATCTTGCCGAGCAGGTATCGCCGATGCCTGCCGGGCGGGAATTCGACATGCTGCTGACCGCCGGGGAGCGGATCTCCATGGCACTGCTGGCCATGGCGATCAAGAACCTGGGCCACGAGGCCCAGTCCTTCACCGGCAGCCAGGCAGGCGTGATCACCGACTCGGTCCACAACAAAGCCCGGATCATCGATGTCACGCCGGGCCGGATCCGGGAGTCGATCGACCAGGGCAACATCGCCATCGTCGCCGGCTTCCAGGGCGTCAGCCAGGACAAGAAGGACATCACCACGCTGGGACGCGGTGGTTCCGACACGACCGCGGTGGCGCTCGCGGCGGCGCTGGACGCCGAGGTGTGCGAGATCTACACCGACGTCGACGGTGTGTTCACCGCCGACCCGCGTGTGGTGAAGAAGGCGAAGAAGATCGACTGGATCTCCTTCGAGGACATGCTGGAGCTGGCTGCGTCCGGCTCGAAGGTGCTGCTCCACCGCTGTGTGGAGTACGCCCGCCGTTACAACATCCCGATCCACGTCCGGTCGTCCTTCAGCGGACTTCAGGGCACATGGGTCAGCAGCGAGCCGATCAACCAAGGGGACCAGAAGGTGGAGCAGGCCATCATCTCCGGTGTCGCGCACGACACCTCCGAGGCCAAGATCACGGTCGTCGGCGTGCCGGACAAGCCGGGCGAGGCCGCCGCGATCTTCCGTACGATCTCCGATTCCGAGATCAACATCGACATGATCGTGCAGAACGTGTCCGCCGCCTCCACGGGCCTGACGGACATCTCGTTCACGCTGCCCAAGGCCGAGGGCCGCAAGGCCATCGACGCCCTGGAGAAGAACAAGCACGGCATCGGCTTCGACTCGCTGCGCTACGACGACCAGATCGGCAAGATCTCCCTCGTCGGCGCCGGCATGAAGACCAACCCGGGCGTCACGGCCGACTTCTTCACGGCCCTGTCCGACGCAGGCGTGAACATCGAGCTGATCTCGACCTCCGAGATCCGTATCTCGGTCGTCACCCGCGCCGACGACGTCAACGAGGCCGTGCGCGCCGTGCACAGCGCCTTCGGGCTCGACTCCGACAGCGACGAGGCTGTCGTGTACGGAGGCACCGGACGCTGATGGCCGGGCTGGGATCCCGACGACCGACGCTCGCGGTCGTCGGAGCGACCGGAGCCGTCGGCACGGTCATGCTCCAGATCCTGTCCCAGCGCGCGGACATCTGGGGTGAGATCCGCCTGATCGCCTCGCCGCGTTCGGCCGGCCGCAAGCTGGCCGTGCGCGGCGAGGAGGTCGAGGTGGTGGCGCTCTGTGAGGAGGCCTTCGCCGGCGTCGACATCGCCATGTTCGACGTACCGGACGAGGTGTCGGCCCGCTGGGCGCCGGTCGCCGCCGCCAAGGGCGCGGTGGTGGTGGACAATTCGGGCGCCTTCCGGATGGATCCGGATGTGCCCCTCGTCGTCCCCGAGGTGAACCCGCACACCGTGCGGATGCGGCCCCGCGGGATCGTCGCCAACCCCAACTGCACCACCCTCTCCATGATCGTGGCGCTGGGCGCGCTGCACGCCGAGTTCGGGCTGCGCTCCCTGGTGGTGTCCTCGTACCAGGCGGTGAGCGGGGCCGGGCGGGCCGGAGTGGACACGCTCAGGCAGCAGCTGTCCCTGGTCGCCGGCACCGAACTGGGCACCCACCCCGGTGACGTGCGGCGGGCCGTCGGCGACAACACCGGGCCGTTCCCGGAGCCGGTCGCGCTGAACGTCGTGCCGTGGGCCGGGTCGCTGCGCGAGGACGGCTGGTCGTCGGAGGAGATGAAGGTGCGGGACGAGTCCCGCAAGATCCTCGGGCTGCCGAAGCTGCCGGTCGCCGTGACCTGTGTGCGGGTGCCCGTGCTGACCGGGCACTCGCTGACCGTGCACGCCCGCTTCGAGGGCGAGGTCACGGTGGCCAAAGCGCGCGAGATCCTCGCCACCACCCCGGGGGTCGTGCTGTACGACGACCCGGGGGCCGGGGAGTTCCCCACGCCCGCCGACGTGGTGGGCACGGACCCGACCTGGGTCGGGCGGGTGCGGCGCGCACTGGACGATCCGACGGCGCTCGAACTCTTCGTCTGCGGCGACAACCTGCGCAAGGGCGCCGCTCTCAACACCGCGCAGATCGCCGAGCTCGTGGCGGCCGAGTTTTCGTGAGAAAGCCCGCCCTGCCGGAAATCTCCGGGGGTTCGTCGGAATTGTTTGTAGGATCTGTGTGAAGAATGTGAGCCGAACGATGGTCCGGACCACTTGATCCAGACCTCGGTGGCAGCAGAAGATTTTCCTCCCCGCCTTGCAACCGCTTGCAGGGCGGGGAGCGTCTTTGCGGTCGCCCTTATGGGGCGCGAGGCGCGTTTTTTGGCGTGGGGACGCCATGAGCAGGGCGTGGGGACGCCCGCTTCATACAGGACATAAGGGAAGAGCGGGTAGGCATGTGGGCGTTTGACGCACTGTCAGCTGTGCTGCCTGGCACGAGAGGGTCGGCTGCGAGAACCGTGGCCGCGGGCACTGACGCAAAAGTGACGTCAGGCACGTACAACCCTCACGGGGGGACGCGTGTCCAACTGGCGTGGCAGAGGTACTCGACTTCAGCGCGGCGACCCGCGGTACGGCTCTACGGCCGCCCCGCCGGCCCCGTATGCCCGGGGCGCCCGGCGGCATGCCGGTGATCGCGCCCATGCCCGCAGCGCGGCCCGCCCGCATCCCCAGTCAGCGCGACGGCGCCGACCACGCCGAGGACCTCGCGGCGGCCGGTACGACCGTCGACCACCTCACCGAGACCTATCGGGCGCACTACCGCTCCCTGCTGGGACTCGCCGCCCTTCTCCTCGACGACACCGCCTCCTGCGAGGACGTCGTCCAGGAGGCGTTCATCCGGGTCCACTCCGCGCGCAAGCGGGTGCGGGACCCGCAGAAGACGCTGGCCTACCTGCGCCAGACCGTCGTCAACCTGTCCCGCTCCGCCCTGCGCCGCCGGATACTGGGCCTGAAGCTGCTCTCCAAGCCGATGCCCGACATGGCGAGCGCGGAGGAAGGCGCGTACGACCAGCTCGAGCGTGACTCGCTGATCCGGGCGATGAAGGGCCTTCAGCGCCGGCAGCGCGAGGTGCTGGTCCTCAGGTACTTCGCGGACATGACCGAGGCTCAGGTCGCCGAGACGCTCGGCATCTCGCTGGGCTCGGTCAAGGCGTACGGCTCGCGCGGCATCGCGGCGCTGCGGGTCGCCATGGAGGCACCGGCATGAGCGGGGACAGCCACGACCATGAGGGGCGGCGTGCCGAGCACGTCCCCCATGAGCTTGCCGGGGATCCCCCCGAGCCGTCCGGGCCGCGCGGGATACGCGAGCCGACCGGCCGGCCGGACAAGCAAGAGCCGAAGCAATCGCACGCTGGGAACGGAACTGTGAACCACGGCCCCGACGACCAGGGCCCCGACGGGCTCGACTCGGACGAGCTGGCACTGCGCCGCATGTTGCAGCAGGCGGTCGACGAGATCGAACCGCGCGACGGCACGCTGGACCATCTGCGCCGTGCGGTGCCCGCGCGGCGGGCGCGCAAGCGGCAGGCACTCGTCGGCGCCGCGGCAGCGGCGCTCTTCGTGGGCACCGCCGTCCCCGCCCTGGTCCATGTGTCCAACTCCACCGGCGCCAGCGTCAACTCCTCCAACGCCGGCCATGGTGAGCAGGCGCAGGGCGGAGCCGGCTCGGGCAAGGAGACCGAGGGCGGCCAGAGCACCGCCGGCGGCTCCTCGGGCAGCAGCGAGCACAAGGGCAAGGGCGACCCGAAGGAGAAGGACGAGGACACCGCCGGTGCCGGTACGGGCAGCGGGCCCGGCAGCTCCGACGACCCCCTGGCCACCAGCACGGCCGGCATCCCCGTCTGCACCGCCGAGCAGCTCGGCGCGACGCCCGCGACGGCCGACATCCCCGACTCGTCCGGCGCGGTGTACGGCACCTTCCGCTTCAGCAACGTCTCCACCGCGGACTGCACGGTCGGCGGCCCCGGCACGGTCGGGTTCGTCACGGCCGGCGCGGCGGACGCCACGAAGATCGGCGGCCCGGTCCGGCATGTCGCCGGCGACCCGGCGGCCGGACTGCCCGACCCGTCCCTGGAGCTCCCCTCGCTCGTCCTCAAGCCGGGCGACTCCTACCAGGTGAAGTTCGCCTGGATCCCCACGGAGACCTGCCCCTCGACGGGCGAGAACAACGGCGGCGGCACCGGCGGGCCCGAGCCCTCACCCGACCCGACCCCGACCGAGAACCCCACCGGCGCCACCGAAGGCACCTCCACGGGCGGTGACACCGGCACCTCGACCCAGATGCTCGCCGCCGAGGGCACGGCGGAGGGAAGCGTCACGGTGTCCAACACCACTCAGGCGGGCACGACGGCTTCGGTGGCGGTGTCCAACGCCTGCGCGGGCACGATCTACTGGACGGGCCTGCTGGCGGGCGCCCAGGCCTGAGGGGCCCGGGCGCAGCCATGAGGCGCCGGTGTACGGGCATGAGGCGCCGGGCGTCGCGCTAGGCGTTCGCCCGCTGCTCGGGCCGGCCCCCGGCCGGGTCCTCGGGGGCCTGCGGGCTCTCGGAGGTGTCCGCGCCAGAGCCCTCGGGCCCGTCGCCCGGTACCAGGTCGTCCGGTACCAGGCCCAGCTCCGCGTCGCGGGCGAACTCCAGGTCGCGGCGGAGCAGCCGGAACCACATGAAGACCACGAAGCCCGCGAAGACGAACCACTCCCCGGTGTAGCCGAGGTTCTGGAACGCCTTCAGGTCGAGGCCGGTGTCATTGGCGGCGGTCACCGGCACCGGCTTCATGCCGGAGTCACCCTCGCCGAGGGTGACCCAGGCGTCGTAGACGTCGTACGACACCAGGTTCACCAGCGACGCCGCGCTGATCGCCGCCGTCTGGCCGGCCGGCAGGCCGCCGCGCGCCGGTACGCCGTTCTCCCCCGGGACCTCGGACGCCTGGAGCGCGCCGGTCACCGTGACCTCGCCGCCGGGCGCGGCAGGCACCTCGGTCCGGCCGGCGTCGCCGGGCAGCCAGCCTCGCACGACCGGCAGCGCCTTGCCGTCGTCGGTGCGCAGCAGCGTCAGCACGTAGAAACCCCGCTTGCCGTCGAGCTCCCGGTCCGGCACGAGCAGCTGCTCGCCGTACCGGCCGCTCGCGGTGGTCTGCCGGCCCACGGTCGCCTTGTCGACGGGCAGCAGCTCGGCGAGCGGGCGGGCCGGCTCCTGCTCGTTCTGCGCGGCCTGCTCACCGGCGTTGCGATGGTCGTCCACCCGGGCCTCGAACCGGCCCAGCTGCCACGACCCCATGAACACGCAGAAGGGGATGGCGAGCAGCACGAAGACGTTGATCCCCCACCAACGGGGCGTCAGCAGAAACCGGTACACGCCCTCAAAGGTACGGGGCTCGCGCGCGAGGCCGGGCCGCGGGGTCAGTAGCGTTCGGTGAGGTGATCGCGGCCGGCCGGGGGCTCGTACGGCTCGGGCCAGAAGTCCGTGACCGTGGATATACGGCCGTCGGCGTCCCCCGTGAAGAAGGAGATGCCGTACATCTCCTCAAGACCCACCGTGACGTGGATCCAGGTCACCGCCTGGCCCGGCTCGGCGACCACCCGCTCCGTCCGCAGATGCCACTCGCCCGGATACTCCCGGTTGAACCGCACATAGCGCTCCCGGCCGGAGATGCGCTCGCGCGTCTGCGGCAGGGTGTAGACGACGTCCTCGGCCAGGGTCTCGGCGAAGGCGTCCCAGTCCCGGGCCTCGGCGGTGGCCCAGAAACGCTCGACTGTCTTGCGCAGATCCGTCATGCCGAGAAGTCTGCAACCCGGCACTGACAATCGGCCGCCGCTCGACTCGAGCGCGTACAGCCGGTCCAGGCCCAGCCGGCCGCGGCAAGTTATCCACAGGCTGGGGGCCGCGCCAGCGCATTGTCGTCCGGACCAGGCACTATGGGGCCATGACTGAGAGCCGTGGGGCCGATTCGCCCGATCACCTCGAGCAGGACCAGGACATGCCGGACTGGGAGAAGCGCTTCCGGGCGCCTCGGGTGTCGCTGCCCGACTGGGCGGAGGACGCTCCGGACCGCTCCTTGTTCGTGTCCAACGCCACAGGGACGTACGAGCTGTACGCCTGGGACCGTGCGACGGGCGAGCAGCGCCAGGTGACCGACCGGCCCAACGGCACGACCGACGGGGTGCTCACCCCGGACGGCGCCTGGATCTGGTGGTTCGACGACAAGGACGGCGACGAGTTCGGCGTCTGGCGCCGCCAGCGGTTCAGCGGCGGCGAGGACGAGCTCGCGGCGCCCGGCCTGGACCCGTCGTACCCGGCGGGCCTCGCCCTGGGCCGGGACGGCCGTACGGCGATCGTGGGCCGCTCCACGGACGAGGACGGCACGACGATCCACCTGGCCCGCACCGGCGAGCCGCCGGTGGAGCTCTACCGCCACCGTGAGTCCGCGGGCGTCGGCGACCTCAGCCACGACGGCAGACTGATCGCCGTCGAGCACACCGAGCACGGGGACGCGATGCACTCGGCCCTGCGCGTCCTGCGCACCGACGGCACGGTGGTCGCGGAACTCGACGACACCGACGGCGGCACCGAGGAGCTGGGCCTGGAGGTCCTGGGCTTCGCACCGGTCGACGGCGACACGCGGCTGCTCATCGGGCACCAGAGGCGTGGCCGCTGGGAGCCGCTGGTGTGGGACGTGGCCACGGGCGAGGAGACGGACCTCGCGCTGGAGCTGCCCGGCGATGTCAGCGCGGAGTGGTATCCCGACGGCACCGGTCTGCTGATCGCGCACAGCCACGAGGCGCGCAGCGAGCTGTTCCGGTACGACCTGGCCGGGCAGGCGCTGGAGCGGATCGCCACCCCGGCGGGCTCGGTGTCCGGGGCGACGGCCCGCCCGGACGGCAGCGTGGAGTATCTGTGGTCGTCGGCGGCGGAGCCGTCGGTGGTCCGCTCGACGACGGGGCGGGTCGTGCTGGACCCGCCGGGCATGAAGTCCCCCGGCTCCGTCCCGGTGCGGGACGTGTGGGTGGAGGGGCCTGGCGGCCGCATCCACGCGCTGGTGCAGCGCCCGGAGGGCGTCGAGGGCCCGCTCCCGACCGTGTTCGACATCCACGGCGGCCCGACCTGGCACGACAGCGACGCGTTCGCGGCCGGCCCGGCGGCCTGGGTGGACCACGGGTACGCGGTGGTGCGGGTCAACTACCGCGGCTCCACGGGCTACGGGCGGGCCTGGACGGACGCGCTCAAGCACCGGGTCGGGCTGATCGAGCTGGAGGACATCGCGGCAGTGCGCGAGTGGGCGGTGACGTCCGGGCTGGCCGACCCCGACCGGCTGATCCTGACCGGCGGTTCGTGGGGCGGATACCTCACCCTCCTCGGCCTCGGCACCCAGCCGGACGCATGGACGCTGGGCATCGCGGCGGTCCCGGTCGCCGACTACGTCACGGCCTACCACGACGAGATGGAGGCGCTGAAGGCCATGGACCGCACCCTGCTCGGCGGCACGCCCGAGGAGGTCCCCGAGCGCTTCGAGGCCTCGTCCCCGCTCACCTATGTCGACCGGGTGACGGCACCGGTCTACATCTCGGCGGGCGTCAACGACCCGCGCTGCCCGATCCGGCAGGTCGACAACTATGTGCAGCGGCTCGAGGCCCGCGGAGCGGTGCACGAGGTGTACCGGTACGACGCGGGCCACGGCTCGCTGGTGGTGGACGAGCGGATCAAGCAGGTCCGCCTGGAACTGGACTTCGCCGAACGGCACTTGGCGGGCAGGGGGCCAAGTAGGGGCGACGGGCGAGGGGCCATCCCGGAGACAAGCAGCACCTGATTCGCCGCCATGTCAACATAGGTTGACGGGTGGGGTGGCGTCAATCCTCATTGACGCGGGGGCGTCCCTCTCTGCTGCCGGGATCGCCTCCCCAGCAGTTCCGCCAGCCCCCGGCGGGTCGCGGCCAGTACCACCCGGTCCTCCTTCTGAAGGACGTAGGACTCGGGCAGGTCCCACACCCACCCCGAGGCACCGCCCGCGCGGGCCTCGTCATGGGCCTCCTCCACCGCGGGTTCCTCGCGGCGGTCGTCGCGGCGTTCGTCCGGGGCGGTCCGGTCCAGGGCCAGGACTCGCCAGGCGCCGGGCCTGAAGGCCTGGCCGACGGTCTTGTCCTCGAGTTGTGGATGACCGGCCACCTCCACCGCCGCGAACAGCAGCACGCGCCGTTCCACGGGGATCGCGCCCAGGATCTGCCGGCCCATCATCGCCCCGGCGAACGCGGGCGCGGCCAGATGCGTCACGCTGCGGCTGCGGGTCAGGGCGTGGGGGTGCGCGGCGCGCAGGGTGCGGTAGACCGCGGTGGCGAAGTCGTCGTCGTACAGGCGCAGCACCACGCGCAGATCGGGGCGGACGGAACGGGCGTACAGGGCGGCTTCGAGGTTCGTGGTGTCCGCGCTGGTCACCGCCAGGAGCGCGTGCGCCCGATGGATCTTGGCGGCCTCCAGGACGCCTTCCTGGGTGACGTCCCCGAGGACCACCGGCACCCGCAGCCGGCGTGCCGTCGCCATCCCGCGGGCCTCGGGATCGGACTCGACGCACACCACGGGAATGTGCAGTTCCCGCAGCCGGGTCAGCACCCGGGTGCCGATCTTGCCGAGGCCGAGCAGGACCACATGGCCGCCCAGCCCGCGCGGCGGCTTGCGCAGCGCGGACGCGGTACGAAAGGTGCCGAGGGCCTCCAGCACCGCCGCCAGCAGCACCGGGAGCAGCAGCAGCCCGGTCAGCCCGGACAGCAGTTGCAGGACCTGACGGGCCGTGGACTGGTGGAGCGCGGGCTCGTTGATGGCGAAGAGATCGAGGAGGGTCATGTACGTGGCGTACAGGGGGTGTTCGCCGGTCACCACCGTCAGCGCGACGGCCAGGGCCGCCACACACCCCACCAGCCCGGCCAGCGACCACCGCAGCCGTCGTGAGAACAGCGAGGCGAACGACGGTACGGTGCCGAGCCCCGACGGCAGCGAGGGTCCCGCGTACGACACCTGCTCCAGGACGACCGCGCCCCGGCTTCTGGCCCCCTGCACGGTCGTCGCGTCCGGCAGCAGGAGCGGCCCCTGGTCGCCGCTGCCCTCCGAACCGTCCGCGCCCGCCGGGTCGTTGCTGGTCGCGGACAGCAGGGCGAGGGTGGCCAGCCCGGACGCCGGGGGCTGCCCGGGGCGCAGGGGCGGGCGCTCGACCGCGCGCAGCAGCAGGCCGTCGGTCTGTACGACCTTGGTGGTGCCGACGACCGCGGTCGCGGCCAGCGCGGGGGCGGCCGTGTCGGCGTCGGACAGCACGGTCGTGGAGGCGTCCAGAGCGGCGTCGTCCGCGCCGGTCGCCAACGCCGCCGCCTGGTCGAGGAGTTCCTCGATGTGCTGGCCCAGCCGGCGGTTGTACAGCCGCAGGACGAGCCGGAGCCGGGGGTTGATGCGGCGGGCGGTGAGGGCGGCGCGGATGTTGGTCTCGTCGTCGTCGTAGACGAGTGCGAGTGCGGCGGCCCGCTCCACGCCCACGTCGGTGAGCGCGGCCTCGGTGGCCTCGGCGGCCTCGACGACCCGGATGCTCCGGGCCGGTTCGCTGCCGCCGGTCCCGCCGACTCCGCCCGCCCCGCCGCCTCCGCCGTTCGCGCGACTGACCGCGGCGGTCACGACCCCGAGCAGCGCCGCCGACGCGGCCCTGGCGCGGCCCACGACCGGTGGCCGTACGGTGCGTTCGGCGGGCGGCACGACGAGGGTGACCTGTTCGGCGTAGACCCCGCGCAACTCGGCCGCCAGCCGGTGCGCCAGCCCGTCGTCACCGCACACCACCATGTGCGCGGTCGCGTCACTCCCTAAGCCCTGATTCGGAACGCTCGCCACAAGGGGAAAGACTGCCTCATGGTGACGGGTGGTTCCAGAAGCGGCCCCTGAAGCCTGAACGCCCGCGCCCTGGCCGCCGTACGAGAGCGGAGGCAGAAAGCGCCCTTCCGCACCACCGGAGGTACCTCGCCCGTGGCGATCAGCAGGACCGTCCCGCAGCGGACGGACGACGAGCGGACGGACGACGAGCGGACGGACGACGAGCGGGCCGACGGCCCGCGGACGCACGCCCGGCGGGCCGACGGCCGCGGGGAAGCGGCGCGGACACCGGAGGAGGGCCGGCACCTCAACTCCTCCCTCCTGCTGACCATGCTCATGGTCGTGCTCGTGCTCCTCCAGAGCCCGATCCGCAGCGCGCTGTCCGCGCCGGTCATGCAGAGCTGGACGACGGTCTTCGTCGCGGTGATGGTCCAGGCGCTGCCGTTCCTGGTGCTCGGCGTGCTGCTCTCGGCGGTGATCGCGGTGTTCGTGCCGCCGTCCTTCTTCGCCCGCGCCCTGCCCGGCCGCCCCGCCCTCGCCGTCCCGGTCGCCGGTGCGGCCGGCGCGGTGCTGCCGGGCTGCGAGTGCGCGTCGGTGCCGGTCGCCGGGGCCCTGGTCCGGCGTGGGGTGACCCCGGCGGCGGCGCTGGCGTTCCTGCTGTCCGCGCCCGCCATCAACCCGATCGTGCTGACCGCGACGGCCGTCGCCTTCCCGGGCAACCCGGAAATGGTCCTCGCCCGGCTGGTCGCGAGCCTGCTCGTGGCGTGTGCGATGGGCTGGCTGTGGCTGCGTCTGGGCCGCACCGACTGGCTGAAGCCGCCGTCCCACCCGTCCCGCGACGGCCAGCGCAAGGGCGAGGCATTCTGGGACTCGGTCCGGCACGACGTGATGCACGCCGGGGGCTTCCTGGTGATCGGCGCGATGGCGGCGGCGACCCTCAAGGCGGTGGCCCCGGAGAGCTGGCTGCGCGCTGCGGCCGACAACCCGGTGCTCGCGGTCCTCACCCTCGCGACCCTCGCGGTGGTGCTGTCGATCTGCTCGGAGGCGGACGCGTTCGTCGCGGCCTCCCTGTCGCAGTTCTCGCTCACGGCCCGGCTGGCCTTCCTCGTCGTGGGCCCGATGATCGACCTGAAGCTGTTCGCGATGCAGGCGGGCACCTTCGGCCGCGCCTTCGCCCTGCGGTTCGCCCCGGTCACCTTCGTGCTGGCCGTCGTGGCGTCGGTGCTGACCGGGGCGGTGCTCCTGTGAACCGCCAGGCGCAGTCGGCCGTCCTGTTCCTGCTCGGCGCGTCCCTGCTGCACGCGGGCAGTACGGACCTCTATCTCCGGTACGTCAAGCAGGGGCTGCGTCCGCTGGTACTGGTGTCGGGCGCCGTACTGATCGCGGCGGCGGTGGCGACGGTCTGGTACGAGCGGAAACGGGCCCGGCGGCACCGGCAGAGCGCGGAGAAGCCGGGCGTGGCGAAGCCGAGCCACACCCACCCCGAATCTCCCGCCCACCCCGAGCCCCACACCCACTCCCAACCCCACCCCGAACCCCGAGTCGCCTGGCTCCTCGTCCTCCCCGTCCTCGCCCTGATCCTGGTGGCCCCGCCCGCCCTCGGCTCCTACAGCGCCACCCGCACCGGAACCGCCCTCCAGGAACCCCTCGCCCAGCCCGCGCTCCCGGCCGCCGACCCCCTGCCGTTGAGCGTCGTCGACTACGCGGGCCGTGCCGTCTACGACCACGGCCGCACCCTTCAGGGCCGCCGCGTCCAGCTCACCGGCTTCCTGGCCCTGGACCGGGACGGCACCGCCTACCTCGTGCGCATGACCCTCAACTGCTGCGCCGCCGACGCCCAGCCGGTCAAGGTCGCGCTCACCGGCCAGGTCCCGCCGGTCCTCCAGCCGGACACCTGGCTCCGGGTCACCGGCACCTACACCCCGCGCCGCGCCGAGGACCCGGTCAACGGCCGCCCGATCCCGTACCTCGAGGTCACCCGGGCCGAGCCGGTGCCGGAGCCGGCGGACCCGTACGACGAGAGCTGGAGCAGCTGACGAGGACCGTCTCTTGCCGCCCCCGGGGACGCCCCCTACCCTGAATCTGATGGACCGTCAGATTCGGGAGGCGTGGCGTGGCCAGTACCGAGAGCGGCACCAAGGACCTGCCCAGGGTCATCAGCGTGGACGATCATGTGATCGAGCCCGCGCACCTCTTCGAGACCTGGCTCCCGGCGAAGTACCGGGACCGGGGCCCGAAGCCTCTCACCGCCGGGATCGGGGAACTCCAGTACGTCGGTGGGAAGTACCGCTTCACCACGGACCCGGACGGCCAGCTCACCGACTGGTGGGAGTACGAGGGCGACCTGTTCCCCTACAAGCGCATCATCGCGGCCGTCGGCTTCTCAAGGGACGAGATGACGCTCGACGGGATCACCCGTGAGCAGATGCGGCGCGGCTGCTGGGATCCGAAGGCCCGGCTCGCGGACATGGACATCAACCATGTCGAGGCTTCCCTCTGCTTCCCCACCTTCCCCCGCTTCTGCGGCCAGACCTTCGCCGAGGCCAAGGACAAGGAGGTCGGCCTGGCCTGTGTGCGCGCCTACAACGACTGGATGGTCGAGGAGTGGTGCGGCGACAGCGGCGGCCGGCTGATCCCGCTCTGCCTGATCCCGCTGTGGGACATCGACCTCGCGGTCGCGGAGATCCACCGGAACGCGGCGCGCGGGGTGCGTGCGGTGACGTTCAGCGAGATCCCGACGTATCTCGGGCTGCCGTCCATCCACTCCGGCTACTGGGACCCCTTCTTCGCGGCATGCGAGGAGACCGGCACGGTCGTCAACATGCACATCGGCAGCAGCTCCCAGATGCCGGCCGCCTCCCCGGACGCCCCGCCCGCCGTCCAGGCGTCCCTGTCCTTCAACAACGCCATGGCGTCGATGATGGACTTCCTGTTCTCCGGGGTCCTGGTGAAGTTCCCCCGGCTGAAACTCGCGTACAGCGAGGGCCAGATGGGCTGGATCCCGTACGCCCTGGAGCGCGCGGACGACGTGTGGGAGGAGCACCGGGCCTGGGGCGGGGTGAAGGACCTGATCCCGGAGCCGCCGTCGACGTACTACTACCGCCAGATCTTCTGCTGCTTCTTCCGTGACAAGCACGGCATCGAGGCGATCGAGACGGTCGGCGTCGACAACGCGACCTTCGAGACGGACTATCCGCACGTCGACTCCACCTGGCCGGAGACCAAGCGGGTGGCCGAGGAGCACGTCGGCGGCCTCCCCGACGAGGTGGCCTACAAGCTGCTGCGCGGAAACGCGATCCGGATGCTCGAACTCCCCTTTGATCAGTGACTGACCAGTGATTGATCGGTGACTGATCGGTGGCTGATCGGTGGCTGAACAGTGCCGATCAATGGCTGATCACGGACCGGTGGGGTACCGCCACCCGAACGAGCCCAGCGCCCGCGCCCTGGCCTCCACCACCGCCATCCTGGCCTGCCGTTCGGCCGGGTCGACGTGGGCCGGCTGACCGGTCATCTGGCCGTCCCACTTCCGGTAGAGCAGGCCCGTCCGAGCCGAGAACCAGCCCCGGCTCACGGAGTTGAGCGCGAGCAGCAGACCCGTGTCCTCGGACGCCGGGAGGGCCATCCAGCCGCCGAGCGCGAGCAGCAGGTCACGGCGTACGCACAGGGTCGCGGGGTGGACCTGGGCCCGGAAGCCGTTCGCCCGCCAGAAGTCGAGTACGGCGCCCTGCTCGATCGGCCCGTCGTCGGGGTCGCCGGGGAAACCGGCCGTCGAGCCGTCCGGCAGGAGGTCCAGGACCCTGGAGGTCGTCCAGCCGACGGCCGGTTCGGCCTCGAGCACGGCCAGATCGCGGGCGAGCGTCCCCGGCGTGAGCTGATCGTCGGCGTCCAGGATCTTGGCGTACTCGCCCTCGGTGTGCGCGAGCGCGACCGTGCGGGCCACACCGGGGCCTCCGGGGCGGCCCTGACGGAAGGTCACCCGCGGGTCGTCGGGGACGTACGGGCGGACCTCGTCGGTCCGGCCGTCCTCCTGGATCACCCAGTGCCACTCCCAGCCCGGCGGCAACTCCTGCGCGCACAGCGACTGGTGGGCCTGCGGCAGGAACCCCGCCGACGGGCCGTGGACGGCGGTGACGACGATGACGCGCCGGGACACGGCGGCCCTCACTCCCTTCCGGACATGCGAAGGCCCCTTCCGGACACGCGAAGGCACCTTGCGGACATGCGAAGGCCCGATCGCTGGCGACGGGGGATGCACCAGCGATCGGGCTGAGGCCAACAGTAACAAGGCTGCCTGCCTCGTGGGAGCCGCCTCATCCGCTGCGATGACGCGTTGTGATCGGGATCACGGAAAGCGTTGTCCCACCGCACCCCGGTCACCGGTTGTCCCACCGCACTCCCGTCACTGGCCGTACACCCGCGGGGGCGCCCCTGGTTGGCTAGTTGGCGCACGGCGGTTCGTACGCCAGCCGAGGCAGATACTCGTGCCAACGGTCCCGGGTCAGCACGCCCTGGGTGGTCGCGCAGACGCGGCGGATCGCGTGGTCGACGTCCAGGTTCCACAGCCGGACGGTGTCCGTGCCGCTGGAGACGCCGAGCATGTGGCTGGTGGGGCTGAACGACAGGAAGTTGCCCGTCGTGGCGTTCGGGCTCATCGCCTGGCCGATGGCCGACGCGTCGGACGGGCTGGCGGCGTTCCACAGCCTGACCGAGTTGTCGTTGCCGCCGCTGGCCAGATAGCGCCCGCCCTTGCTGAACGTCAGGGAGACGACCGCTTCGGTGTGGCCGGTCAGGGGGTCCCCGTGCGAGGTCGCCCGGCCCGGATCGGTGACATCCCACAGCCGCACGCTGTCGTCGTCGCTGCCGCTGGCGAGCGTCTGGCCGTCCGGGCTGTAGGCGAGCGCGTTGATGGGCCCGGTGTGACCGGTGAGCGGTGTGCCGCGCAGGGTGGGGCGGCGCGGGGCGGTCACGTTCCACAACCGGATCGTGGTGTCCGCGCTGCCGCTGGCGAGGGTGCGGCCGTCCGGGCTGAAGGCCAGGGAGTTGACGTAGCCGGTGTGTCCCTTGATCGGTGCGCCGAGCGGCACGACACGGGCGGGGTCGCTGACGTTCCACAGCCGGATGGTGCGGTCGTCGTAGGCGGTGGCCAGGATGCGCCCGTCGGGGCTGTAGGCCAGGCTGCGCGGGCCCGCGAAGCGGGTGTGCAGGGTGAGGGGCGAGCCGGCCAGGACCGGTCGGGACGGGTCGGTGACGTTCCACAGGTACAGCCGCCGGTGCCCGGTCCGCACGGCGAGCGTGCGGCCGTCGGGGGAGAACACCATCGAACGCTGATAGCCGTCCGCGGGCATGAACGGCTCGCTCAGGGACACGGGCCGGCCGGGATCCGCCACGTTCCACAGCCGGATCCGCCCGTCGCGCGCGGCCGTGGCGAGGACCTTGCCGTCCGGGCGGAAGGCGCCGCTGCGGCCCGTCATGTCCGCCGTCGGGATCGACCACAGCCGGACCTTGCTGTCGCCGCTGCCGGTGGCGAGCCTGCGGCCGTCGGGGCTGAACCCCAGCGCGTACATCTCTCCGCTGGCGCCCGCGAGGGGCTCGCCGACCTGGGCGGGAGACGCCGGATCGCTGACGTTCCACAGGCTCGCGGTGCTGTCCGCGCTGGCCGCGGCGAGGCTGTCGCCGTCGGGGCTGAACGCCACGGACCAGATCGGGCCGGTGTGCCCGGTGAGCGGCGGTCCGAGCTGGGAGCCGTCGCGCGGGTCGGCGACGTCCCACAGCCGGATGGTGTCGTCCGCGCCGCCGCTGGCGAGGGTGCGGCCGTCGGGGCTGAAGGCGACGGAGTGCACCAGGTCGGTGTGCCCGGTGAGCGCGGGCAGCGGCTTCGGCCGGTCCCGTTCGGCCAGGTCCCACAGCCGGATCGTGTCGTCGTCGCCCCCGGCCGCGAGCGTGCCCCCGTCCGGGCTGAAGGCCACCGACCGCACCGCGGCGTCGGCACCCTTCAGCGTGACGAGCGCCTTCGGCCGCGCCGGATCCGCCATGTCCCACAGGCGTACGGTGCGGTCCTCGCCGACCGAGGCCAGCGTACGGCCGTCGGGGCTGAAGGCGACCAGGTAGATCGTCCCCTCGTGTCCGGTCAGCGGCGCCGGGAGCGCGCGCGGCCGGCTCGGGTCGCGCACGTCCCACAGCCGGACTGTGCCGTCGTCGGAGGCGCTGGCGAGGGTGTGGCCGTCCGGGCTGAAGACCGCGCTGCTCACCCAGCTCCGGTGCCCGGTCAGGGGCTTGCCGAGGGCCTTGGGCCGCGCCGGATCCGCGAGGTCCCACAGGCGTACGGTCCGGTCGTAGCTGGCGGTCGCCAGGAGTTGTCCGTCCGAGCTGAAGCTCGTGAGGTAGACGGCACCGGTGTGGCCGCGCAGGGGGGTGGCCAGCGGCGCGTTCACGATCGAGATCAGTCGACTTGCGGTGTCCGCGTCGTCCGGGCGCAGCCGGTGGGCCACCAGGTCGAGCTGGGCGGACAGCGACGGGTCGGTGTACTGGAAGCGGTCGGCCTCGGCGAGCACCTGGGCGAACACGGCGTCGTCCCGCTGCTGCCAGGCGACCACCGCGGCGCCGACGGCCAGCACCGCCAGGGCGACCAGCGCCGCCACCGCGCTGCGCAGGATCCACACCGTGCGCCTGCGCAGCCGCACCGAGGCGGCCAGGAACTCCACCGCGCTGCGGGTCAGGAAGATGTCGCCGGCGGACCGCGCCCAGCCGGCGGCCTGCTCCAGCCGCGAACCCCGGTACAGCAGTGAGGAGTCCCGCCCGGACCCCTCCCAGGCCCGGCCGTCCTCCTCCAGCCGCTGGCGCAGCAGATTGCCCTGCCGGTCGTCGTCGATCCAGTCGCGCAGCCTCGGCCAGGCGTGCAGCAGCGCCTCGTGCGTGATCTCCACGGTCTCCGCGTCCAGCGTCACCAGCCGGGCCCGCACCAGCGCCTCGAGCGACTCCTCCGTCTTGCCGGGGTCCGTCGATTCCTGCGCCAGCTGCCGCCGTGTCCCGCGCCGCCGGGTCGCCTGGGTGTCCTCACCGAGCCGGACCAGCCGCAGCAGCAGCAGCCGGGCGGCCGTGCGCGCCGCCGGGTCGAGCCCGGACCAGGCCCGTTCGGCGGTCGCGGCGACGGCCCCCTGGATGCCGCCGGCCGCCCGGTACCCGGCCAGCGTCAGCCGGCCCGCCTTGCGCCGCTGCCAGGTGGCGAGCAGCGCGTGCGACAGCAGCGGCAGCACCCCCGCGTCGTGCTCGCCCGAGGTGCCCCCGCCGCGCGGCCGGTCCGCGCTGACCTCCCGCACGATCAGTTCCGCCAGCCCCGGCTCCAGTTCCAGCCCTACGGCCTTGGCCGGCCCGGTCACGGCCTCCCGCAGCTCCGCGCTGGTGAGGGGGCCGAGCACCATGTGCCGGTGCTGGAGCGCGTCGGCCAGCTCCGGGTGGCTCAGGCACCGCTCGTAGAAATCGGCGCGGATGCCGAGGACGACCAGGAGGGGCGGCGGGCCCCCGGGCTCGTCCGCGGTGCAGGCGGCGTGCAGAAGCTGGATGAAGGTGCGCCGGTCGGCTTCGCCCGGGCAGAGCGTGAAGGTCTCCTCGAACTGGTCGACGATCAGCACGGGAGGCCCGGGACCGGAGGAGGCGCCTTCGCGCCGGGCCCAGGCGGAAACGGCGTCACGGGTGGCCCGTACGAAGTCCGTACGGGCCGTCCGGTCGCCGGTGGCCCCGGACACGATGCCGGCCAGTTCGGGAATCCGCCGGACCAGTTCGTCGAGCGGGTCGGCGCCCGGCACGAGGTGCACGACCGGGCGGGCCCGGTCGCTCTCGCCGTCCAGGGCGCCGTCGCGCAGCGCGGGCACGAGACCGGCGTGCAGCAGCGAGGACTTACCGGCGCCCGAGGCGCCGACCAGCATGAACAGTCCGCCGGTCTGCTCCACCGTGCGGAGCTGGGCGACCAGGACGTCCGTACTGCGCTCCCGGCCGAAGAACCACCGGGCGTCCTCCTGCCGGTAGGCGGCCAGACCCCGATACGGACAGACACTGCCCGCCACCGCGGGCGCCTCGACCGGAGCCTGCTCCTCCTCTTCCCCGGTCGTCGCCCGTTCCCACAGCCGCTGCCACTGCCCGAGGTCGTACAGCCCCGCCGACACGGGCGCGGGTCGCGCGCGCCGCGCCTGGGGGATGAGGACATGCAGTACGGCGGAGAGGGCGGGGAACTGGGCGGGCACGTTCTTGGCGCGGCGCCAGTCGCTGATCCGCTGCGCGGACACCCGTACGGGCCGCCCCCGCTCGTCGACGCGCTGAAGCCGTACGACCGCCTCGGCCACACTCTTCAGCGGTGGGTTGCCGGCCTCCTTGTAGAGGAGCGCGAGCCGTTCAGCGAAGGCCGTGCGTGCCGCCGAGTCGGAACTCAAAGCCTCCACTCCTCCTGTTTCCGCCGCACCGGACATCCGGACCGGAAAACTCACTTTATATGGCTGACCTGCGGCTAAGGCGGCGTCCGGAGACCGGAACCTCCTCCTCGGCACGCTCGACTGGCAGGATCACGACGCAAGTGCTCATCACTCGCGCGACGCCCGGCCAGGCCACCAGCCCAGAGCTTGGTGAGACCACTCCGGGCGCCGCATGTTCTCGGCCACCTTTCACCGAATCCCGCCCCACAGGAGTCACGAGCAGCTCGCGCCACCTCCTCGCCCTCGATCCCGGGTGACCGCCGTGCACCAGGACGCCCGGCACATCAGGGATCGACACCGCCCCCGCCGCCCGGCACCGGTCCCCACGAGGGGAGGGACCGGTGCCGGGCGACGCGGTCATACGGGGACCTGCGCCGAGAGCACCGATGGCCCTATAAATCGAACACGTGATTGAATCCGGCCATGCGAACGTTCCCCGACGACCCGGCCCACTGGAGTGCAGGCCCGTACGTCCCGGACGATCCTGAAGGCATGACCGGACCGATTCGCGTGATCGTGCACCCGCCGTCTGCCACGGGGGGCCGACGCGTACGCGTGGACGGCGAGATCCTGGGGCTGGCCCACAACGTGGCCGACGTCGCGGAATTCCTTCGCCGGGCCGGACTGGAGATCGACCCGGCGGACGTGGCGACGGTGCCCTGGATCGACTGGCGCGGAGTGGGGCCCGAGCGCTGGGGCCCGGAGCCCGGGACCTGACCGAAGTTGCCGGCCAGGGGTGGTTACTGGCGAGTTAAGTCGACTCGGTAAGATCCATCTCGACCACAGCAAGCCCTACTTGGGGGAACATTCATGACCAAGCGCTTCTCTGCCCTGGCTGTCTCCGCAGCCATCGTCGGAGGCCTCTTCATCACGTCGGTGCCCGCGCACGCCGCCCCGTCGGCAGGCCACAGCGCGGCCTCGGCCAAGGGTGCCATCACGTGCAACGAGGGCCAGATGCGCCAGCAGATCGCCAAGCTCAAGAACAAGGCAGCCAAGCTGAAGCAGCTGGGCGAGCACGCGGCGGCCAAGCGGACCCTCAACGAGGCCGCTGCCCTCCAGAAGCGACTGCAGCAGTGCATCGACGCCGACAACAACGCCAGCAAGCCGTTCCCCGGCTGACGCTGCCCTTGTCCGCATGGCGCTGCCCGCTCCGTTCCGGGGCGGGCAGCGCTTTCGCGTGTACGGCGGAGGATGCGGAGACGCCCATGGGGTCTCCGTCGGCTCAGCAGGTGGTGAGGGTGCGTACCCGCCCGGCGCAGACCCACCGCTCCTCCCCGGCACGCGCCGGCTGTGTCACCGGTCCACCGTGAAGTAGGCGGCTGGATCGAGGGAGTTGCAGTGTCTTGCCGAGCCCCATCTCGTCGGCCGGCACCGCGCCGCTGTGCGTGTCGATGGTCTCGCGCAGCCAGCTCACCCCGCCCACCTGACACGGCCGCAGCCTCGCGGTGAGCGCCGTGCGCAACTCGCCCCCCACCGCGAGGGTGCGACGGAAGACGGCGCCCGCGTGCTCAGCCGTCGTCACGGCTACCCCCGTCGCGTCGGGAACGGCGTGCGTCGCGACCGGAAGAGCGGATTCGCGCCCCGAGATCCACGCCCGCCAGACCTCCACCGACCGCCCGGGCGAATCGAGCGGCGTCACCGACCGGCGGGGCCGCCCCCACGGCGCCGCCGGCCCAGGTCCACAGGGCGAACATGTGACGGTCGGGCAGGTAGGTGACCCGACTGCCCGCCCCCGCCTCGGGGAGCTTCTGCCGGGTTCCCACGGCGTCAGTGCGTGCCCGTGTCGTCGCCCTCGAAGGCGAGCCGGGCATCGGCCCCGGCGCCCTCCCCGGCCCGGGGGGCGGCCTCATCGACGATCGGTCCGCCTCCCCGCACGGGCTCCGGCTGTGACCCCGGCTCACCCTCGTCAGCTGCTGTGGGCTTGTGGATCGAGCGCAGGGCGAGCAGCAGCACGGCCGCACCGAGGAGCGTGATGCACATGATCCAGACCGCGCCGACGTGCATGGCGTGGACGAACGCGTCGTCGGCGGCCCGCCCGAGCGCGGGCCGGTGGGTCATGGCAGCGATATACCGGGCCTGTTCGGCGGAGACCAGCGCCTGCTCCCGCACCGGTCCGGGCACACCGTCCAACGAGGGTTCGATCGCGCTCCGGTACACGATCGACATGATCGTGCCGCCGACGGCGATACCGATCACACCGCCGGTCTGGCGCACGGTGTTGGTGACGGCCGACCCGGCACCGGCCCGGTCCAGCGGCAGGGTGCTGATCAGCGCCGCGGTCACCGGGCCGAGCACCATGCCGATCGACAGGCCCTGGACCAGCAGCACGATCTCGATCCGGACGAGGGGCGTGTGCAGCCCGAAGAGCCCATACGCACCCATGGTGAGCGCCGCCACGGTCATGGCCGGCACGGTGACGAGCCGCAGCGTCCAACGGTGCACCAACCATGCGCCGACGGGCGCGCCGAGGATCGCGCCGAGCGCGGTCGGGAGGCCGGCCAGACCCGCTTCCATCGGTGAGTAGCCGCGCGCGCCCTGGAGGTAGAACGCGTTGTAGAAGGTGACCGCGGAGATGGCGAACAGGAGCAGACCGAGCGCCAGGTTGCCGCCACCGAACGCGCGCCGGGCGAGCAACCGGGGATCGAAGGTCGGCGTCTTGCTGCGCAGCTCGACCCGGACGAACACGGCCAGCAGCACCAGTCCGGCGACGATCGGCGCCCAGACGTCCGTACGGCCCCAGTCCGCCACCTGCCCCGCGCGGATCAGTCCGTAGGCGAGCGCCGCGAGGCCGGTGACCGACAGCAGCATCCCGGCCGGGTCCAGCGGTCGCACCACGGGGCTGCGAAAGTCCGGGACCAGCAGGGCGATGCCGATCAGCGCCAGCACCACGACCGGGACGTTGACGAGGAAGACCGAGCCCCACCAGAAGTGGTCGAGCAGCACCCCGGCGAGCACCGGACCCACGGCCATGCCGACACCGGCGGAGGTCGAGGAGACGGCGATGGCGGTCGACCGCGCCGGGCCGGTGAACGTCCACATGAGGATGGCCAGGCTGGCCGGCATGATCAACGCGCTGCCGACGCCCATCGCGGCCCGGGCGGCTATCAACTGCCCCGCGTCGCCCGCGTACGCCGCCCAGACCGAGGACGCGCCGAACACCACCAGGCCCACCACGAGCACGGCCCGGTGCCCGAAGCGGTCGCCCAGCGCCCCCGCGGTGAACATCAAGGTGGCGAAGGCCAGCGTGTACGAGCCGGTGGCCCATTGCAGCTCGGCCGGTCCGGCATTCAGCCCGAGGGCCGGGTCCGCGAGGGTCTCCAGGGTGGTACTCAGAACGGTGTTGTCCAGCCAGATCAGAAGTGAACACACCATGAGAACAACCAGAATCAACTGCTGCCTGAACTTGGGCAACGCGTATGTAGTCATGAATACCTTCGGCTGCGATCACGAAAAACTGACGAGCGGGACCGTAGGCAACCATCAGGCAAGTGTCAATTCCCGATCCGACGCCCGCACTTGACGATTTCCGCACGTCGTAGAGGGCATGCCGCCCAACCTTCTGTCAATTCCCACGCCGCACGGCCGCAGCGAGGATTCGATACGCATTCGAGGGCATGCCGCCGGGTCCGCTGTCAATTCACGATCCAGTTGTTCGACCACACCTGCATTCCATGCTTTGTATGTGGGACGCACGGAGGGGGCGTCACGGAATTCACTCGGCCCTCCGGGGCGTGGGTAAAACCCTCCGGGGCGTAGGTAAAAGGCGTGGCGTCGCCGAGGGGGAATGGCATAGCGGCTGGTGCAGCGGCATCGCGGCGGGCGCGGGAGACGCGGAGGCAGGAGCGGCTGCTGAGGGAGCAGTGGCAGATGGCCCGGCGGCAGGCCACCGGTCGGAAGCCGCCGACGAGGGCGAACGCAGGGTCACCGCCCAGCTGTTGGTTTCGAGCGCGCGGGGGTGGCAGGCACCGGCGAGACCGTCGTCGGCCGGCACCGCGCGGCCAACCTGGCCCAGGCACCAGTGGACGACTCCTGCGAGCCTGTGGCGAGGGCCCCTTGTCGAGAACGTGGCCGCGCCGGATCGCACCTCTCGAAGCGGGGCGGGCGCCAGGAGCGCGCGAAGCCGCGAGCGCAGTCCTCCACCCAGGCGTCTACGCTCAGCCGCCTGGGCCGCCGAAGATGCCGCCAGCTGAGCTGGACGTGTTGGTGTTCGTGCTGGTGCCCGTGCCGCCGAAGATGCCACTGTTGGCGTCGTACCCGGTGTCCGAGCCGCCGAACAAGCTGCTGTCAGCGTTGGACGGGCTGGTGACCGTGGTGCCCTGATCGAGATGTGCAGTGCCGCAGGTCTCGTCGGACGGATCGCAGGAGGAGCTTGGGGTGCCGCTGGCATCGGCTCCTCCATTCTCGGCGCCGCCTGAGGACTTCGTGGGCTGTCCTTTCGGCTGAGGGATGGGCCAACTCCTCTTCTTCTGGGCGCTGGGTGAAGGCTGGACAACCGCCCTGCGGTCCGGTCGACTGGATTCTTCGGTGGGATGCGACTGCACAGGAGTGTTGTCTGTATCCCCGGTTGGCTGTTCGGAGGCGTCGCTGATCGCCTGTTCTGCTCTCCTGTCCGATCCTGTATCGCCGGATTCCGGCAGCAGGACGAAGATTCCGACGATACCACCCAGCGCGGCTAGGGGAGCGCCCGCGATTACGGCCGCCGAACGGAATCCATTTCTCGTGCACCCGGCGTGGGTGACCGACGAACGTACGCGCGCAATGCCGAATTTCTGTGAGACTGGGTGGGCTGTGTGCAGGGGTTGCTCTGGAGCAGCGTGAGCGGGGAGTGGCGTGCCAATCGCCCTCGCCGCCGGTGTCTCCCATGGTGCAACGAAAATCTCTGTGTGCCGGAACAGGAGTGCGGGGGGCAGGGCTTGGAGCGACTGATCCAGGTCATCGAGTTGGAGCAGCGCGGTGGCGCATGGTTGGCATTCGCTGACATGCCGGTACAGGGCTGAGGAAGGACGGGCTCCATTGCGCCGGACGGCGGCTGCGAGCAGACCGATGTAAGGCCGGCACCTCTCATTGTCCATCCGGTCCAGATGGGTCCGCAGGCATGTCTCACGGAGGATCTCACGTGCGCGTTGTGCCATGGAGGGGACGAGGGCAGGTGATGTGCCCATGAGTATGCCCACTTGCTCTGGTGAGTCGTCGTCGATCACGGTGTGCCACAACAGGAGCTGACATCGTTCGGGTAGTGCCCAGAAAGAGGCGGCCACCAGCGCATCTTCCGCTCCTTCGTTTTCCGCCGTGACGCGGCTGTCGAGCGAAAGGTCCTGTACGCGGGTTCGAAACTCCGGCGTCAGGCCGGTGCCGCGGGATTGAGAGATCCACACGACGGCGGTGTTGAAGACGGAGGCGAGCACGTATGGGCGCCAGGTGACACTCGGGCGGCATCCGGACCGAACACGGTCTATCGCATTCTCGAAGGCTTCCCTGGTCAGGCCATCGGCCGCTTGGATATCGCGGCAATACCCAGCGGCATGGCCGACAACTGCGCTCCAGTGACGACGCTGGAGTTCAGTGACCGCTCCACCGGCCTGAACGAGCTTTCTCCCACGCGATCGGGTATGAGACACGGCTTTCGCCGTGGGCAATCCACCTCCGGCCGAGGCGTCGGCTCGGATGGCTTCTATGAGTGCCGCGTCGGAGGCGCAATCCCACTGCGGCTTCCGGTCCCTGACAACCATGCGCGGCTCCTCGTGATCACTCCCGCCACCACCACACATCACTCGCCCAGGCGACCACCCGCATATTGAGGGAGGAAGGCTTGATCCTCGCTGGTGAGGGCCGTGATGGATGCCCTGCGGGCAGAAATCAGCCGGTTCTTGGACGTCTGTGGGTTCTGAGAGAGAACTGACCTCGCACGGTCCCGCCGAGTTATCCGAGTGTTATCGCCGAGGATGCGAGCCCGGGATGCGGAGCCTCCGTCGCCGCACCAACGTTCGATGCTCACAGGCGGCCGTACGGAAGAGATCCGCCCGTTGAGGTGGGATCACGTCGACCTCGATGGCGACCCGGACGCGCGCCCCGAGATCCCGCCGCACATCGCCGTGTGGCGCTCGGTCCGAAGCACCGGGGAGACGAAGACCAGGAAGTCTCGCAGGACGCTGGCGCTGCCCGGCCGCGCCATCGACGCATTCAGGATCCAGTGGCAGTGGCTCGCGGCTGGCGACAAGTGGCCGGAGACCGGACCTGTCGACGGGATCGTCCCGGAGGAGTGGACGCCGCGGGAGCTCCGGCAGAGCTTCGTATCGATCCTGTCGGACAGGGGGATCCCGCGTGAGGAGATCTCGCGGCTTGTCGGACACTCCAGTACGGCCGTGACCGAGGAGGTCTACCGGAAGCAGATCCGCCCGGTGATCCAGACCGGAGCGACCGTCATGGATCGCATCTTCGTCGCTGTTGCGAAGCGATAGTCACCAGTTAGTCACTCACAACAGATCAGGCCCGGTGCTGATCTCTCAGCGCCGAGCCTGACCTGGTACTTCACTGTCGGGGTGGCGGGATTTGAACCCACGACCTCTTCGTCCCGAACGAAGCGCGCTGCCAAGCTGCGCTACACCCCGATGTCGCTGCTTGTCGCGGCGACGACGTTTACTTTAGCCCACCGGTGGCTGGAGACGAAATCCGGTTTTCGCGCGGCGCCTGCGGATGCGGACGCGGTTGCGGATCGGGTTGAGGCGGACGTGGTCGAGGGCCACGAGGACGATGGCCAGGGCGTACATGGCGAGGCCGATGAGCAGGGCGTTGCCGAGGACGCTCTTGTAGCCGTGCTGGGTGATGTCGAGGAAGGGGTAGAGGTAGCGGGCCGGTGTGTCGGTCGGCAGGAACACGCCCCGGACGAGCGCGAACGCCAGGTAGGCGAAGGGGTAGAGCATCCAGGTCGCCGCCCGACGCAGGCGCAGTCGGCCGGGGGCCGTGAGGAGCAGCCAGTCCAGCAGGACCGCTACGGGCATCGCCGTATGCAGGACCTGGTTGGTGATCGCATGCCAGCCCGTCGGCTCCGTCGCCTCGCCCGTGAGGACGCCCGGCAGCGCGAAGGTGCTCGCCCCCTTGGCCAGGAGAAGGTGGTAGACGAGGCCCGTGATCACGGCGTAGAGCAGTGTGGCTCCCGTCAGGGCCGACGGGAGGGGGCGGCGGGCGGTCCAGGCGCGGCGGGCCGACAGGAGGAAGACCAGGGCCAGCAGGATGTTGCTCTGGACCGCGAAGAGGCTCAGGGTGCGCAGGGGGCTGCCGAGGGTCAGCTCGACCGCCACCGCCGTGGCCGCGATCAGCGCGACCAGCAGGCGGTAGCCGGCGGCCAGGGGGCGGCGTACGGGTGCTCGTACCGCCGTGGCCGGGACGTGGGAGGGCATCAGCACGGGAATGCCCGGTATTGCGGGGAGGTCCGGGATGTCCCTGGGTATCGGGGCCGTCATGCCCTCACGCTAAGCGGGTATGGGGCAAATGGGGCGATATGGGTAGACCGTGCGGGTTACGGGTTACGAGTTACGGGTTACGGGTGCGCGTCCGCGGCGACGCCCCGGTCTATACGCCAGTAACCCAGTGACCGCGGTACCTCACTGGCCCCGGTACGCCCAGTACCCCCGCGCCCAGTACGGCCCAGTCCCCCGCGCCTCGGTACGCCCAGTACCCCCGCGCCCTACTCCCGCCCCACCAACGTCAGCAACGTCGCCTCCGGCGGGCACGCGAAGCGGAATGGGGTGTAGCGGTTCGTGCCGCAGCCGGCCGAGACGTGGAGGTATGACGTACGGCCCTCGGCCGTGTGCGTGGACAGGCCCTTCACCCGGTCCGTGTCCAGGTCGCAGTTGGTGACCAGCGCGCCGTAGAAGGGGATGCAGAGCTGGCCGCCGTGGGTGTGGCCGGCCAGGATCAGGGGGTAGGCGTCGGCCGTGTACGCGTCCAGGACGCGCAGGTACGGCGCGTGCACCACGCCCATCGCGAAGTCGGCGGTGCCGGACGGGCCGCCGGACACCTGCTCGTAGCGGTCCCTCTTGATGTGCGGGTCGTCGAGGCCCGTGAGCTCCACGGACACGCCCTCGACCTTCAGCGTCCCGCGCGTGTTCGTCAGGTTGAGCCAGCCCGCGGCGTCGAAGCCGTCGCGCAGGTCCTCCCAGGGGTTGTGGATCGCGCCGACGGCGGGTGCGTTGCCGTTGAGGCCGTGCCGGCCCTGGGCCTTCTCCAGGAGGTACCGGGCGGGGTTGCGCAGCTTGGGGCCGTAGTAGTCGTTCGAGCCGAAGACGTACGCGCCCGGGAACTCCATCAACGGGCCCAGCGCGTCCAGCACCTCCGGTACACCTTCGGGGTCGGAGAGGTTGTCGCCGGTGTTGATCACGAAGTCGGGGCGCAGGCCCGCCAGCGAGCGCAGCCACCGCTGCTTCTTTCGTTGGCCGCCGACCATGTGGATGTCGGAGACCTGGAGCACGCGCAGCGGGCGCATGCCGGAGGGGAGCGCGGGGATCGTCACCCGTCGAAGACGGAAGGAGCGGGCCTCGAAACCCGCCGAGTACAGCAGACCGGCGGCGCCAACCGCCGTGATTCCCAGGGGTACTCCGTATCGCGCACGCATACGACCATCGTGTCAGACCGGCGGAGAGCTCTGAGCCCGGCGACCACCCCGCCCCCTTAAATCAGGGGGCGTTCCCGTCCCCACACCTGCGACAATCACCCCATGACCACGCTCAAGTCGAAGCTGCAGGAAGACCTCAACGCCGCGATCAAGGAGCGCGACGAGCTCCGCTCCTCGACGCTCCGGCTGACGCTCGCCGCGATCACCAAGGAGGAGGTCGCGGGCAAGGAGAAGCGCGAGCTCTCCGACGACGAGGTGCAGAAGGTGATCACCCGCGAGGCGAAGAAGCGCCGTGAGGCGGCCGAGGCCTTCGCGCAGGGTGGTCGTGCCGAGTCCGCCGAGCGGGAGAAGGCGGAGGGCGAGGTGCTCGCCGCGTACCTGCCGAAGCAGCTCAGCGACGACGAGCTGAACCAGATCGTCGCCCAGGCCGTCGAGGAGGCCAAGGCGGCGGGTGCCGAGGGCCCGCGGGCCATGGGCGCCGTCATGAAGATCGTGAACCCGAAGGTGGCGGGTCAGGCGGAGGGTGGCCGCGTCGCCGCCGCCGTGAAGAAGCTGCTCGCCGGCTGAGGCACTGACTCCGGCAGGGTCGGCCCGAATTGCAACACCCTCGTGACGAGGCTCGTCACGAGGGTGTTCTCGTCGCGGGATCCAGGGATCCAGGGATCCAGGGATCCGCAAGGGGCGCGGCGCCTTTCGCGCTGCTCCGCACCCTTCCGTGCTTTCCGCGCCGTCCGCGTCAGTCACGCCCCCCGGTCCCGTTGCCCGCCGTCTGGCCGCGCCACCAGCCCTCCGGGATCGAGAACGAGGGCGACGGGAAGGTGCCGCCGTCAGCGCCGCCGGTGACGCCACCGTCGGTCAGGCCGCCGATGAGGCCGCCGTTGTTGCCGTTCCCGTTGCCGTTCTCGTCGCCGTTGCCGTTGTCCTCGTCGTCGTCCTCGTCGCGGTCCCGGCCCTTGTCGCCGTCAGGGATGTGGACGATGTTGAAGTCCGGTGCGTCCTTGCCGTCCAGGGCGCCCGACATCATGTCGCGCCAGATCGGGCCGGGGACCTGGCCGCCGAAGACCTTGGCGTGCGAGACGCCGCCGATCCGAATGTTCTGCATCTTGCGCTCGTGCTTGGGGTCGCCCACCCAGACGGCGCCTGCCATGTTCGGGGTGTAGCCCACGAACCAGGCCGCGTAGCGCTCGTCGGTCGTACCGGTCTTGCCCGCGCTGGGACGGCTGGGGCCGAGACCGGCCTCGGTGCCCGTGCCGTCCTCGACCACGCCCTGGAGAAGCGTGTTGATGGTGTCGGCGGTGGTCTCGGACATCGCGCGCCGGCAGGTCGACTTCGGGACCTCCAGGGACTTGGTCTTCCCGGCGGCCCGCTGGGTGATCGACTCGATGGCGATCGGCGTGCAGTACATGCCCCGCGAGGCGAACGACGCGTACCCGGCCGCCATCGTCAGCGGAGACATCTCCATGGTGCCGAGGGCGATGGACGGGGCCTGGGCGAGCTCGCCGCCGTCGGCGCGCTCGACGCCCATCTTCTTCGCCATCGTCGTCACCGGGCAGATGCCGATGTCCGAGATCATCTCCACGAAGTAGGTGTTGACCGACTTGGCGGTGGCGTCCCGCATGTCGTACGGCCCGACCTCGGACTCGTTCTCGTTGGCGACCGGGACGCCCTTCTCGTTCCAGGTCCTTCCGTCGCAGGCCGCGACCGGGCTCGGGTAGTCCATCTCGTACGGCGAGCCGTAGACCTGGGTCGGCGACATCCCGTCCTCGAGGGCCGCCGCAGCCACGATCGGCTTGAAGGTCGAACCGGGCTGGTAGCCGGCGCCGCCGTTCATGTTCTGGTCGACGGAGAGGTTGATCGTCGTCTCGTTCTTCTTGACGTCGATGCCGTACGGCCGGGACTGGCCCATCGCCAGGATCTTGCCGGTGCCGGGCTCCACGATGGTGGCGGCCGTGGCGACCTCGTCCTTCTGGTAGACGTGCTCCTTGATTGACTTCTGCGCCGACTTCTGCGCCTGCGGGTCCATCGTGGTCCGCACCGTCAGACCGCCCTGGTTCCAGATCTTGGCCCGGTCCTCCTTGGTCTTGCCGAAGACCGGGTCCTTCAGGAACACCTGGCGTACGTAGTCACAGAAGAAACCGCCGCCCTTGACCGCGGTGATGCAGCCGTTCTTGGGCTTGCTGACCTTCAGGCCCAGCGGCTCCTCCTTGGCCTTGTCGGCGTCCTCCTGGGAGACGTCGCCGAGGTCGGCCATCCGCTGGAGGACGACATTGCGCCGCTTGATGGCCTCGGCCTCGTCGTTGACGGGGTCGTAGCGGCTCGGGGACTGGACGATGCCGGCGAGCAGCGCCGCTTCCTGGAGTTCGAGGTCCTTGGCGGACTTGGAGAAGTAGCGCTGGGAGGCGGCTTCGACGCCGTACGCCTGCTGGCCGAAGAACGTGATGTTCAGGTAGTTCTCGAGGATCTTCTTCTTGCCGAGCTCCTCCTCGACCTGGATCGCGAACTTCAGCTCCTTGATCTTGCGGCCGAGTGTCTGCTGGGTGGCCTCGGCGACCTTCGTCGGGTCGTCGCCGGCCTCCTCCACGAAGACGTTCTTCACATACTGCTGGGTCAGCGTGGACGCGCCCTCGGCGACGCCACCGCTCTGGGCGTTGCGGTTGAGCGCGCGCAGCACGCCCTTCAGGTCGATCGCGCCGTGCTGGTAGAAGCGGGCGTCCTCGATCGCGATGATCGCCTTCTGCATGTACGGCGAGATGTCCTTGAGGTCCACGACCGTGCGGTCCCTTGAGTAGACCGTGGCGATCTGGCCGCCCTTCGCGTCCAGGATCGTGGTGCGCTGACTCAGCGGCGGGCGCTTGAGGTTCGCCGGAATCTCGTCGAAGCCCTCGACCGACCCCTTGGCGGCGAGCCCCAGCGCGCCGGCCGCGGGCAGCGCGATGCCTGCCATCACTGCTCCCGCGAGCACGCTGACACCGAGGAACTTCGCGGCCTGCTGCGTCGTGGACAGACCGCCGCCCGAGCGCTTCTTTGGCATGGGTGCAGCCTAATCCGTACGCATGAGCGTTCCGAGAGAGCCGTTGCCTGTCGGGATGTTCGCAGTGAGATCGTGACGTGCGGTGAGGTGAGAGGCGTGCGGTGAGGGCGCCTCGGGCGTGACAGGGGCCAGGGCGCCCGGACGCCCGGCGCGCCGGATGTGACGCGGCTCGCTCGCACGGCCCTTACCTCATGGCAGGGCAAAGTCGGGTGCCTGCGTTCTCATTTGCCGGACACACGTCAATGCCTTGGCCTAAGCTGCTCTCAACTGTCACAGCAGTGCGGCCACGTATCAATACGTCCGGCGACCCCGAATCGTTCCGGAGGTTGCTCACTTTTTTGGTGAGCGCGTGTCCGAATCCGCCTTGTGTGTCATCCGGCGTCCGTTGTGACGCAACAGAACTGTCCCGCTTTGCCGGGAAAGTCACGCATGTCGCCAGCTCACTCCCCCGGGTGATCTGCCGCTTACGCATAGTCCGTTCGGGCCATTCAAGATTGGGCCCGAAGGGGGTGTTGCGCTGTGCCCACCTTCCGTAACGTCCTCAACTGGCGGCGGTGAATATGCCGCTGCCGCCGTGGGGGAGCCTCGATTCGGGAGAGGACGGCGCCGGTATGGGCTGGGTAGTCGACTGGAGTGCGCAGGCGGCCTGCCGCACTACCGATCCGGATGAACTGTTCGTTCAGGGAGCAGCGCAGAACAGGGCCAAGGCGGTGTGCACCGGATGCCCCGTGCGCACGGAGTGCCTGGCGGACGCGCTCGACAACCGCGTCGAGTTCGGCGTGTGGGGAGGCATGACGGAGCGGGAGCGCCGCGCGCTGCTGCGCAGGCGGCCGACCGTCACCTCGTGGCGCCGGCTGCTGGAGACGGCACGCACGGAGTACGAGCGAGGGGTCGGCCTGGTGCCCCTGGACGACGACCAGGTGTACGAGAACTACGCGGCGGTGAGCTGAGGGGGCCGGGAGGCTTACCCCGGGCGGATCCGGGGGCGGATCCCATGGACCCCGGGGCGGATTCCGCGGCCCCGGGACGGATTCCGTGGGCCGAGCCTCAGGCGCCGGTCGCGGGGTCAGGAAGCTCCGGCCGGTTGTCCGCTAGCCGGTTGCCGATGTTCCGCAGTCCCGCGAGGTCATGCACATCGCCGGGCAGCGCGGCCACTTCGGCCACCGCCACCTCGGGGTGGAGCGCGGTGAAACGGTCACGCGTGCGCTGCTCGCGGGAGAGCAACTGCATGCGCTCGGCGTGCAGCCGCAACAGGCCCGCTGTGAGCTGGTCGACGGACCGCTCCAGATGGGGGGAGTCCGACCCGGACTCGTCCGTGGCCGCGGCGCGCTCCGGGTCCGTGACGGCGGGGGAGCCTTCGTCGGAAGCCGGTGCCTCGGAAGCGGGTGATTCTGAACTGTCGTACGTGTCAGGGGAGTTACGAAGTCCAGCTTTCCCGCCCTCCTGATCCACAATGCGAAGCTCTTCAAGATTTTCCGCGGCGGCGAGCGCCCGCTCGGCCGACAGCCGGTCGGCGCCGCTGCCGTGGACCCGGTTGAGCACCAGCCCCGCGAGCGGCATGTCCTCGGCCGCCAGCCGCTCCACGAAGTACGCGGCCTCCCGCAGCGCGTCCCGCTCCGGCGCCGCCACCACCAGGAATGCCGTACCAGGCGCCTGAAGCAGCTTGTACGTGGCGTCCGCGCGCGTACGGAAACCGCCGAACATGGAGTCCATCGCGGCCACGAACGTCTGGACGTCCTTCAGCAGCTGCCCGCCGAGCAGCTTGCCCAGGGCGCCCGTCATCATCGACATGCCGACGTTCAGGAACTTCATCCCCGCCCGTCCGCCGACCTTCGCCGGAGCCAGCAGCACCCGGATCAGCTTGCCGTCCAGGAACGAGCCGAGGCGCTTGGGCGCGTCCAGGAAGTCCAGCGCCGAGCGCGACGGAGGCGTGTCGACGACGATGAGATCCCATTCGTCCTTCGCCCGGAGCTGTCCCAGCTTCTCCATCGCCATGTACTCCTGCGTGCCCGCGAAGCCCCCCGAGAGCGACTGGTAGAAGGGGTTGCCCAGGATGGCGGCCGCCCGCTCGGGGTCCGCGTGCGCCTCGACGATCTCGTCGAAGGTGCGCTTCATGTCGAGCATCATCGCGTGCAGCTCGCCGTCGCCCTCCACGCCCTTCACCCGGCGCGGGGTGTTGTCCAGCGAGTCGATGCCCATCGACTGGGCGAGCCTGCGGGCCGGGTCGATGGTCAGCACGACCACCTTCCGCCCCCGCTCGGCCGCGCGCAGCCCGAGCGCCGCCGCGGTCGTGGTCTTGCCGACGCCGCCGGAACCGCAGCACACCACGATGCGGGTCTTCGGGTCGTCCAGCAGCGGGTCGAGGTCGAGCACCCGTGCGGGGGAGAGATGCGGGGCGTGGCGGGCGGCGTCGTGCGCGTGAGCGGGTTCCGGACGAGTCATGACATCCCCTGCTTCCGACGACGACGTACCGCGTACGGCTCCCGACCTGTCAACGACCTCATGACAGGCCCTGTTCCCGCAGCTCGCCCGCGAGTTCGTACAGGCCCGCCAGATCCATGCCCTCGGCGAACAGGGGCAGTTCGTGCACCGGCAGCCCCAACTCCGCGAGGACCGCCCGCTGCTCGTGCTCCAGCGCATGCCGCTCGGCGTACTCGTCGGCCTGGGCCAGCAGCGGGTCCACCAGCCGCTCCGCGTTCCCGCCGCGCCGTGCCCCGCCGAGCCCGGCCGAGGACAGCGCCTTGGCCATGGCGGCGCGCGGCACACTTCGTACGAGTTCCAGGTCGGCAGCGTCCAACACCTGTGGCCGCATCATGTTCACGATGATCCGCCCGACCGGCAGCCGCGCCGCCCGCAGCTCGGCGATGCCGTCAGCGGTCTCCTGGACGGGCATCTCCTCCAGCAGCGTCACCAGGTGCACAGCCGTCTCCGCCGACTTCAGCACCCGCATCACGGCCTGCGCCTGATTGTGTATCGGGCCGATCTTCGCGAGCCCGGCCACTTCGTCGTTGACGTTCAGGAAGCGGGTGATGCGCCCGGTGGGAGGCGCGTCCATCACGACGTAGTCGTAGACGAACCGTCCGCTCTTCTCCTTGCGGCGCACCGCCTCGCACGCCTTTCCGGTCAGCAGGACGTCCCGCAGGCCCGGCGCGATGGTGGTGGCGAAGTCGATCGCGCCGAGCTTCTTCAGGGCCCGGCCGGCGCCGCCCATCTTGTAGAACATCTGGAGGTAGTCCAGAAGGGCCAGTTCGGGGTCGATGGCGAGGGCGTACACCTCCCCGCCCCCAGGAGCGACGGCGATCTTCCGCTCCTCGTAGGGCAGCGCTTCTGTTTCGAAGAGCTGCGCGATGCCCTGCCTGCCCTCGACCTCGACGAGAAGCGTCCGCTTCCCCTCCGTCGCGAGGGCGAGCGCGAGCGCGGCGGCGACCGTGGTCTTTCCGGTCCCGCCCTTGCCGCTGACGACCTGGAGCCTGCTCACGTCTTCGAGCCTAACCAGTCGGTGCGCCGACTACGCGACAGCCTGTGGACAACCTGACCGTGGTCGGCCGCCCGGGCCCCGACGGGCAGCGGATAAAGTCGGCCACATGACCAAGTGGGAATACGCAACCGTGCCGCTGCTCGTCCACGCCACGAAGCAGATTCTGGACACCTGGGGCGAGGACGGCTGGGAGCTCGTCCAGGTCGTGCCCGGGCCGAACAACCCCGAACAGCTCGTGGCCTACCTGAAGCGGGAGAAGCAGGCGTGAGCGCGGTCGAGGAGAAGCTGGCCGAGCTGGGCCTGCGGCTTCCGGAGGTCGTCCCCCCGCTGGCCGCCTATCAGCCGGCGGTCCAGTCGGGCGTGTACATCTACACGGCCGGCCAGCTCCCCATGGTGGAGGGCAAGCTTCCGGTCACCGGCAAGGTGGGCGCGGAGGTCACACCGGAGGAGGCCAAGGAACTCGCACGCACCTGCGCGCTGAACGCCCTCGCGGCCGTGAAGTCGGTGGCGGGCGACCTGGACCGCATCGCGCGCGTGGTGAAGGTCGTGGGCTTCGTGGCCTCGGCCACGGACTTCACCGGCCAGCCGGCCGTCCTCAACGGCGCCAGCGAGCTGCTGGGAGAGGTCCTCGGGGACAAGGGCGTCCACGCCCGCAGCGCCGTGGGTGTCGCCGTGCTCCCGCTGGACGCGCCGGTGGAGGTCGAGATCCAGGTGGAGCTGACCGGGGCGTAAGGCTTCGGAGACGGCGGCGGCCTGCCCGGGACGTGAGACGGTCCGGGCAGGCCGACGGGACAGGCCGACCAGACAGGACGACCGGACAGGCTGACCAAGCAGGCCGATCGGGTAGAACGACCGGGTAGGCCGGCCGGGCAGGCGTGCCTGCACCTGCACCTGCACCTGCCGGGGAAGCGGTTCAGGGCGACCTGTCGGTGTGCCACAGCAGGGGAACAGAGACGATGACCACACAGACCGACCGTGTCGACCACGAACTGATCCGCGCGGCGGCCCATGTCGCTGCCACGCACTGCCGGGGCGACAACCACACCATGGCGGCTGCGGGCCGCGCCCGGGACGGGCGGATCGTCACCGCGGTGAACGCCTATCACTTCACCGGAGGCCCCTGCGCGGAGCTGGTGCTCATCGGCGCTGCCGCCGCCCAGGGCGCCCATGACCTCGACATCATCGTCGCCGTGGGTGACCGGGACCGAGGCGTCGTTCCCCCGTGCGGTCGCTGCCGCCAGGTCCTTCTGGACTACTTCCCCGCCCTCGAGATCATCGTCGGTACGAAGGACGGCCTGCGAGCGGTGCCCGTCGCCGACCTGCTTCCCGAGAGCTACGTCTGGGCGGATCACCAGCTCGCCGAGGAGAGCGCGCCACTCGGCACCGCATGACGCCTCGGACATCTCTGAGACCTCGGACACCTCACTAGATGAGGCCGTGCTCCTCCAGATAGTCCAGCTGGGCCCGCACCGACAGTTCGGCCGCCGGCCACAGGGACCGGTCCACGTCCGCGTACACATGGGCCACGACCTCGGACGGCGAGCCGTAGCCGTCCTCCACGGCCGTCTCCACCTGGGCGAGGCGGTGCGCCCGGTGGGCGAGGTAGAACTCGACGGCTCCCTGGGCGTCCTCGAGCACGGGCCCGTGGCCCGGGAGAATCGTGTGCACGCCGTCGTCGACCGTGAGGGACCTCAGCCGCCGCAGTGAGTCCAGATAGTCGCCCAGGCGCCCGTCGGGATGCGCCACGACCGTCGTACCGCGGCCCAGGATCGTGTCGCCCGTCAGCACGGCCTGGTCGGCCGGGAGGTGGAAGCACAGCGAGTCGGCGGTGTGCCCGGGCGTCGGAACGACCCGTAGCTCCAGACCGCCGACGCTGATCACGTCCCCGGCGCCGAGCCCCTCGTCGCCGAGCCGCAGGGCCGGATCGAGGGCACGCACGCGCGTGCCGGTCAGTTCGGCGAAGAACGCGGCGCCCTCGGCGTGGTCGGGGTGGCCGTGGGTGAGCAGCGTCAGGGCGACGCGCTTGCCGGACTTCTCCGCCATGGCGACGACATTGCGCAGATGCCCCTCGTCCTCGGGGCCCGGGTCGACGACGACGGCCAGGTCCGAGTCGGGCTCGGACAGGATCCAGGTGTTGGTGCCGTCCAGGGTCATCGCGGAGGGGTTGGGCGCGAGGACGTTGACGGCGCGCGGGGTGGCGGGGCCGGTGAGGACCCCGCCCCGCGGCTGGCCGGGGAGGGCTGCTGCGTCCGTCATACGAGGGGGCCTTCCGGCAGTACGGGCTCAAGGGGCCCTGCGGTCACTGGAGGCATGGGAAGTGCGGTCATGCGGAGGCTCCGCCGGTCGGGATGTGCTTGGTGAACTCGTCGTGGCCCGGCCAGGACAGCACGATCTCGCCGTCCTCCAGACGGGCCTGCGCCAGGACGGGCGCCAGGTCACGGTCGGGGGCGGCGGCGAGGGCCTGGGCGGCGCTGTCGTACGGGATCAGCTGGCGCAGGGTCGCGATGGTGGGCGGCATCATCAGCAGCTCGCCCTTGTCGTACGAGGCGGCGGCGCCCGCGGGCTTGATCCACACCGTGCGGTCGGCCTCCGTAGAGGCGTTGCGGGTGCGCTGGCCCTGCGGGAGGGCGGCGACGAAGAACCAGGTGTCGTAGCGGCGCGGCTCGAACTCCGGGGTGATCCAGCGGGTCCAGGCACCCAGCAGGTCCGAACGCAGCACCAGTCCGCGGCGGTCCAGGAACTCGGCGAAGGACACGTCCCTGGCGACCAGAGCGGCACGATCGGCCTCCCAGTCCTCACCGGTCGTGTCACCGACCACGGAGTCCTCGGTGGGCCCGGCGAGCAGAACACCCGCCTCCTCGTACGTCTCCCGTACGGCCGCGCACACGATCGCCTGGGCCGCCGCCTCGTCGACGCCGAGCCGCCGCGCCCACCACGCGCGCGTGGGGCCCGTCCAGCGGATCGGATGCTCGTCGCGCGGATCGACACCGCCGCCCGGATAGGCGTACGCGCCGCCCGCGAACGCCATCGAGACCCGTCGACGCAACATGTGCACGGCAGGACCGGCCTCGGCGTCTTTGAGCAGCATGACGGTCGCCGCACGCCGCGGAGCGACAGGGGTGAGGTCTCCGTCCGCGAGCGCTCGGATACGGTCCGGCCACTCCGGTGGGTACCACTGCCCGTTAGCCATGGGCGGAGGCTATCTCCTGGCGCGCGGATGTTCGAGAGGTGGCCTGCTCGGGAGGCCGTACGCGCCGGGGCCCCGCCTCGATGTGAGACGGGGCCCCGGCGTCGTACGAATGGTGTCTGTCACCGCGAGCGCTTGGCGAGCCGCTCCACGTCCAGCAGGATCACGGCGCGGGCCTCCAGGCGGAGCCAGCCGCGTCCGGCGAAGTCCGCCAGGGCCTTGTTGACCGTCTCGCGGGAGGCGCCGACCAGCTGGGCCAGCTCTTCCTGCGTCAGGTCGTGCACGACGTGGATGCCTTCCTCGGACTGCACGCCGAAGCGGCGGGAGAGGTCGAGCAGCGCACGGGCCACCCGGCCGGGGACGTCCGAGAAGACAAGGTCCGACATCGCGTCGTTGGTGCGGCGCAGACGGCGGGCGACGGCGCGCAGCAGCGCGGTCGCCACCTCGGGGCGGGCGTTCAGCCAGGGCTGGAGGTCGCCGTGGCCGAGGCCCAGCAGCTTGACCTCGGTCAGCGCGGTCGCCGTCGCCGTACGGGGACCCGGGTCGAAGAGGGACAGCTCGCCGATGAGCTCGCCGGGACCGACGACGGCCAGCATGTTCTCCCGGCCGTCGGGTGAGGTGCGGTGGAGCTTCACCTTGCCCTCGGTGACGACGTAGAGCCGGTCACCGGGGTCGCCCTCGTGGAACAGGGAGTCACCGCGTGCGAGGGTCACCTCACTCATGGAGGCGCGGAGCTCCGCGGACTGCTCGTCATCGAGCGCCGCGAAGAGCGGGTTGCGCCGCAGAACGTCGTCCACGAGTTCTCTCCTTGTCGACCTGCTCAGGGGATCTTGCTCCCCCGCGTACCAGGGGACCGTGGTGCCCATTTTGCCGGACAGTCCAAACAGTGTGATCTGTCACAAGGATGCCGCACAGGTGTGCCGGGGTAAGCGGCAGGGGTCCAATTGGGGGCCGATCTTCAGGGTCCGGGGCGGATGTCGGTGCCGGGCTCTAGGCTGGCCGGGTGTCCAAATCGCCGGTGAGAGCACAGGCCAAGGGGGCTGGGCGGGTGGTTGTACGTCGAGATTCCGCTGTGGGCGAACAGGACCCTGGTGGCGGAAGGAAAACCGCAAAAGCGGCGAAGAAGACGCCGGGCGCGACGGCGACGGGTGGCGAGAAAGCGGCGGTGAGGAAGACGACGGCTGCGAAGAAGGCGACGGCTGCGAAGAGAGCTGTGCCTGCGAAGAAGGCTGCGCCTGCGCAGAAGACGACGGCCGCGAAGAAGGCTGCGCCTGCGCAGAAGACGACGGCCGCGAAGAAGGCGACGGCGGCCGCGAAGAAGGCCACGCCTGCGAGTAAGACGACGGCTGCGAAGAAGACCACGGCCGCCGGGAAGAAGGCCGCCTCGAAGAAGGCCGCCTCCCAGAAGGTGGCCGCGAAGAAGACGACCGCCAAAAAGGCGATCACCAAGAAGGCGATCACCAAGAAGCCCGCCATCGTCCCCGAGAAGGCCACCGCCTCGGTCGATGGCGCCTCCCCCGTTAAGACCGTCGCCCCGAAGCCTCCCGCCGCCGAGTCCCGTACCGCTCTCGTGCGCCGGGCCCGCCGTATCAACCGCGAGCTCGCCGAGATCTACCCGTACGCGCACCCGGAGCTGGACTTCGACAACCCCTTCCAGCTGCTGGTCGCCACCGTCCTGTCCGCCCAGACCACCGACCTGCGCGTCAACCAGACGACCCCCACACTGTTCGCCAAGTACCCCACCCCCGAGGATCTGGCCGCCGCCAACCCGGAGGAGGTCGAGGAGATTCTTCGTCCGTGCGGGTTCTTCCGGGCCAAGACCAAGTCGGTCATGGGCCTGTCGAAGGCGCTCGTGGAGGATCACGGCGGCGAGGTTCCGGGCCGCCTCGAAGAGCTGGTCAAGCTGCCCGGCGTAGGCCGCAAGACGGCCTTCGTCGTCCTCGGGAACGCCTTCGGGCGCCCCGGCATCACCGTGGACACGCACTTCCAGCGACTGGTGCGCCGCTGGCAGTGGACCGAGCAGACGGATCCGGACAAGATCGAGGCCGAGATCGGCGCGCTGTTCCCCAAGAGCGACTGGACGGATCTCTCGCACCATGTGATCTGGCACGGCCGCCGCATCTGTCACGCCCGTAAGCCCGCCTGCGGAGCCTGCCCCATAGCGCCGCTCTGCCCGGCGTACGGCGAAGGCGAGACGGACCCGGAGAAGGCGAAGAAGCTTCTGAAGTACGAGAAGGGCGGCTTCCCCGGCCAGCGCCTCAAGCCCCCGCAGTCCTATCTGGACGCGGGCGGCAGGCCGGCCCCGCCGCTGGGGGCCGGATGAGGGGCCGAACCGGACCGGGCGTGGCGCGCCGGCGCATCCATGCCGGCGGGGCGGAACGATCCCGGTCCCGTCAGGCGTTGGACTCGGCAGGACGACAGGGGTGGGCATGACGCGTGCGAGCGATACGCAGGACGGGCCGGTGGTGCTGAGCAAGAAGGGGATGCCGGCCTGGCTGGACCCGGTCGTGCGGGTGGTCGAGACCGTCGAGCCGGTGCAGCTGAGCCGCTTCCTGCCCCCGGAGAACGGCGCGGGGCGCCAGTCCGCCGTACTGGTCCTCTTCGGCGACGGCGAGCAAGGGCCAGAGCTGCTGCTCATGGAGCGCGCCGGCTCCCTGCGCTCCCATGCCGGGCAGCCCTCCTTCCCCGGCGGCGCCCTCGACCCCGAGGACGGCGACCCGCAGACCGACGGGCCGCTGCGGGCCGCGCTGCGCGAGGCCGAGGAGGAGACCGGGCTGGATCCGAGCGGCGTCCAGCTCTTCGGCGTGCTGCCCAGGCTGTACATCCCGGTCAGCCAGTTCGTCGTCACGCCCGTCCTGGGCTGGTGGCGCGAGCCGAGCCCGGTCGGCGTCGTCGATCCGAATGAGACGGCCCGTGTCTTCACCGTCCCCGTGGCGGATCTCACGAATCCGGACAACCGAGCCACGGCCGTTCACCCCAGAGGACACAAAGGTCCGGCATTTCTGGTCGAATCGGCTCTCGTCTGGGGCTTCACCGCCGGAATCATCGACCGCCTGCTCCATTACTCGGGCTGGGAGCGGCCCTGGGACCGGGACAAGCAGGTCCCGCTCGACTGGCGGTCATGACAGGGTGTCTGCCGTGCTGTGTGTTCCCGGGGCCGCCATGTCGCCTTGCCGTAGTGCGGCGGACCGGGTCCCGGGCCGACCGGGCATGATCGGAAAGTGACGAGGCGGAGCCTGAAGCAGTGAACGTGCTGGACATCCTGTTGCTGGTCGCCGCCGTCTGGTTCGCGATCGTGGGTTACCGCCAGGGCTTCGTCGTCGGCATCCTGTCGGTGATCGGCTTCCTCGGCGGCGGCCTCGTGGCCGTGTATCTGCTCCCGGTCATCTGGGACGCGCTGACCGACAACGCCGAGGTGAGCACGACCGCCGCCGTGGTCGCGGTCGTCGTCGTGATCGTCTGCGCGTCGGTCGGGCAGGCCCTGACCACCCACCTCGGCAACAAGCTGCGCCGCTACATCACCTGGTCCCCGGCCCGCGCCCTGGACGCGACCGGCGGCGCCCTCGTCAACGTCGTCGCGATGCTCCTGGTGGCGTGGCTGATCGGTTCCGCCCTCGCCGGGACGACCCTGCCGACGCTCGGCAAGGAGGTCCGTAACTCCAAGGTGCTGCTCGGCGTCTCCCGGGCGTTGCCCGACCAGGCGGACACCTGGTTCGCGGACTTCTCCTCGGTCCTCGCGCAGAACGGCTTCCCGCAGGTCTTCAGCCCGTTCTCGAACGAGCCGATCAACGAGGTCCAGCCGCCCGATCCGGCCCTCGCGGGCAGCCCGGTGGCCACCCGCGCCAAGCGCTCCATCGTCAAGGTCATGGGCACGGCGACGAGTTGCGGCAAGGTCCTGGAGGGCACCGGCTTCGTCTTCGCCGACCGCCGCGTCATGACCAACGCGCATGTCGTCGGCGGCGTCGACGAACCCACCGTCCAGATCGGCGGCGAGGGCAAGAAGTACGACGCGACCGTCGTCCTCTACGACTGGGAGCGCGACATCGCCGTACTCGACGTGCCCGACCTGCGCGCGCCCGTGCTCCAGTTCACGTCGACCGACGCCGAGAGCGGCGACGGCGCGATCATCGCGGGCTTCCCGGAGAACGGGGCCTACGACGTGCGTGCCGCGCGGGTGCGCGGGCGCCTGCCGGCCAACGGCCCGGACATCTACCACCGCGGCACGGTGAGCCGTGACGTCTACTCGCTGTACGCGACCGTCCGCCAGGGCAACTCCGGCGGCCCGCTGCTCACGCCCGAGGGCAAGGTGTACGGCGTGGTCTTCGCCAAGTCGCTAGACGACGCCGACACCGGCTACGCGCTCACGGCGGACGAGATCCAGCAGGACATCGTCCGGGGTCGTACCGCCGATCAGCAGGTGGACAGCGACAGCTGCGCGCTGTAGGTCCGCGCTGAAGGGTGGGTGGCCGGGTCAGCCGCGCGGGTGGCGCAGGCGCGCCGAGACCCAGCGGGCCCGGCGGCGCAGAATATGCGGAATGCCCATCCGGGGATCCGAGTCCGGCATCTGCGGGGCACCGCCTCGCTGGTGGGAGCTCAGGCCTCCGGCCGAGCGGCGATTGCGTGCTGCGTCACTGTAGTCGTGCGTCCAGCCCATACCCCTCCGTCTGCCCCCGCCCCAAGGTCGATAACCGCCTCTGGCGCCCCCAATTGGCCTATGCGCCAGGCAATTGGCTGTTCGTAGGACAGGTGTTCAGTTTCGGATACCGGGCGCACCGGCGCGGTCACCGATCGGGTTCGGGATCCTTCAGCCAGTTGATGAGCTCGGTGGAGAAGGCGACGGGATCCTCCTCGTGCGGGAAGTGCCCGAGTCCGTCGAACAGCCGCCAGCGGTAGGGCGCTTCGACGTACTCGCCCGAGCCGGCCGCGCTGCGCGTGCGCATCACGGGGTCGAGCGAGCCGTGCAGATGCAGCGTCGGCACCCGCACGGGCCGCTTCATGCGCCGGTTGAACTGGATGCCGTCGGGACGGGCCAGCGAGCGCACCATCCAGCGGTACGGCTCGATGGAGCAGTGCGCCGTCGACGGGATGCAGATCGCGCGCCGGTACGTCTCCACCGCCTCGTCCTCCGGCAGCCGCGGCCCTGACCAGTCCCGCACCAGCCGGCCGACGAGCGCCCCGTCGTCGGCGGTCAGCTGCCGCTCGGGGATCCAGGGCCGCTGGAACCCCCAGATGTAGGAACTCGCACTCGTCTGCTTGACGTCCGCGAGCATCGCCGAGCGCCAGCGCCGGGGGTGCGGCATCGAGGCGACCGCAAGCCGCCGTACGAGCTTGGGGCGCATCGCTGCCGCCGTCCATGCCAGATAGCCGCCCAGGTCGTGGCCGACCAGCGCGGCGTCGGGCTCGCCCAGGGAGCGGATCACACCGGTGACGTCGAGGGCGAGGTTGGCCGGGTCGTAGCCACGCGGCGTACGGTCGCTGCCGCCGACGCCCCTGAGGTCCATCGCGACGGCCCGGAAACCTGCGTCCGCGAGCGCGACGAGCTGATGCCGCCAGGTCCACCAGAACTGCGGGAATCCGTGCAGCAGCAGCACCAGCGGACCGTCGCCCAGCTCGGCGATGTGGAAGCGCGCACCGTTGGCGGCCACGTCCCGGTGGGTCCAGGGACCGTCGAGTCGTACGGCCGAGGCAGGTTGCGCCGAAGGGGTGGCGGGTTCCGTCATGACGACGAGCGTGCCACAGCCTCGATGGCCGCCGGCGCGCGGTCCTCCAGCTCCGGCGCCGGGGCGGGGCGCGGGTGCGGCTTGGCATTCTGCAGGACGCCCGCCGTCTCCTTCATCGAGGCGGCGACCTTCTGCGGGCCCTTGCTCTTCTTGGCCTTCTTCGCGAAGACCACGCCGATCAGCGCGAGAATCCCGGCGACGAGGACATTGGCCGCGAAGGACAGCACGAAGCAGATCGCGAGGTTCCAGTCGCTCCAGGTCCGAATGCCGTACGCCAAGGCGAAGTTCAGCATCGGCAATGAGAACACCAGCACGGCGCCGGCCATCGTGAACGCGCCGCCGCTCGTCGCGCCGCGCTTCACATCCTGCTTGAGCTGCGCCTTCGCCAGCGCGATCTCGTCGTGCACCAGCGCGGACATTTCGGTCGTCGCCGAGGCGAACAGCTGGCCGATGCTGCGTTCGGCGCCGACCGGGCTGCCGTCGGGTGCGCTCATCGCGGTCTCCCTCGTCATTACGGTTCCGTGTTCTGCCTGAGTGCGTACGGTTCCGTCTTTTGTACCGTCCCGTCAGATCATGCCCGACGCTGCTCCTCCTCGCCTGCCCCGCCCGCCACTTCGCCAAGCGCGTGGCGCGCCGCGCGCTTCTCCTCGGCGATACGCCGGTGCTCCTCGGCCTTGCGCTCGTGGAGGGCGGCCATGCGCAGGTGGTACTCCGGTTCGTCCTGCTCGTAGATGTCCGGGATACCGTCCGCGTCCTCGTCGCGCTCCTCGTCCTCGACCATCCGGCGGTACTTGGCGTTCCGTATCTTCAGCAGCACCGTCGCGAGGACCGCCGCGGCGAGGGACCCCAGGAGTACGGCGACCTTGACCGCGTCGGTGAGTGCGGCATCGCCCTGAAAGGCGAGCTCGTCGATGAGCAGCGAGACGGTGAAGCCGATGCCCGCGAGGGCCGCGACGGCGAACACATCGGCCCACTCCAGGTCGTCGCTGAGCGAGGCCCTGGTGAAACGTGCCGTCAGCCAGGTGCCACCGAAGATGCCGATCGTCTTGCCGACGACCAGCCCGAGCACGACGCCCAGCGTCTCCGGCCTGCTGAACACATCCCCAAGGGCGCCTCCGGACACGGCCACACCGGCGCTGAACAGCGCGAACAGCGGCACGGCCAGCCCTGCCGACAGGGGGCGTACAAGGTGTTCGATGTGCTCGCCGGGGGAGTGCGCCTCGCCTTCGTGCCGGGTGCAGCGCAGCATCAGGCCCATCGCGACGCCGGCGACGGTGGCGTGGACGCCGCTGTTGTACATCAGCCCCCAGATCACGACGGCGAGCGGGACGTACACGTACCACCCGCGCACCCGCTTCCTGAGCAGCAGCCAGAAGACGACCAGGCCCGCGACCGCCCCGCCGAGCGCGGCGAAGTTGATCTGCGAGGTGAAGAAGATCGCGATGATCAGGATCGCGAAGAGGTCGTCGACGACGGCGAGCGTGAGCAGGAATGCGCGCAGCGCGCTCGGCAGGGAGGTGCCGATGACGGCGAGCACGGCGAGCGCGAAGGCGATGTCGGTGGCGGTCGGCACGGCCCAGCCCTGCAGTGAGCCGCCGCCGGTGACATTGGTCAGGGTGTAGACGAGCGCGGGCACCGCCATCCCGCACAGCGCGGCGACGACCGGCAGGACGGCCTTCCTGGGGTCCTTGAGATCGCCTGCGACCAGTTCACGCTTGAGTTCGATCCCGGCGACGAAGAAGAAGATCGCCAGAAGCCCGTCTGCGGCCCAGTGCTCCACGGACAGATTCAGGCCGAGGGCCTCGGGGCCGAGGTGGTAGTGGCCGACGCTCTCGTAACTGTCGTGCAGCGCGGGCACGTTCGCCCAGATCAGCGCGGTGATGGCGGCGATGAGCAGCAGCACACCGCCGACGGTCTCGGTGCGCAGCGCGTCCGCGACGAACTTCCGCTCGGGCAGGGACAGCCGTCCCAGGACCTTGCGGACGGGGGCGGTGGTGCGGGGCGCGGCCACGAGGGGACCTCCGGTCGGTGGGCATGACAGAGCACATGCCGACCAGACTTCCCGGCGCACCTGTGGTTGAGACTGTTTTGCTTAGCTTACCTAAAGATGCGCCGGAGTGCATCCGTCGAGGTCCACCGTACGTACCCGAAGGGCACCCGGCGCGCTCTGTGCCGGGTGCCCTTGGTGGTCGTGCTCAGTCCGGACTCGGCCGAGTCCGCCGTACCGGCCGAGTCCGCCGTACCGGCCGAGTCCGTCGAGCCGACCGAGTCCGTCGAGCCGACCGAGCCCGTCGAGCCGGTCAGCGGCGTCGGGCTCAGTCCTCGCTCGGCGCCGCCGGGAGCTTCGCCTGGATGAGGTCCATCACGGTCGAGTCGGTCAGCGTCGTCACATCACCGAGCTGGCGGTTCTCGGCGACGTCCCGCAGCAGGCGGCGCATGATCTTGCCGGAGCGGGTCTTCGGCAGCTCGGCCACCGGCAGGATCCGCTTCGGCTTGGCGATCGGACCGAGCGTGGCACCGACGTGGTTGCGCAGCTCGGCGACCAGGTCCTCGGTCTCCGCCGCCGTACCGCGCAGGATCACGAACGCGACGATGGCCTGGCCGGTCGTCTCGTCCGCGGCGCCGACGACGGCCGCCTCGGCGACGGACGGGTGCGAGACCAGCGCGGACTCGACCTCGGTGGTGGAGATGTTGTGGCCCGACACGAGCATGACGTCGTCGACGCGCCCGAGGAGCCAGATGTCCCCGTCGTCGTCCTTCTTCGCGCCGTCACCGGCGAAGTACTTGCCCTCGAACCGCGACCAGTACGTGTCGATGAACCGCTGGTCGTCGCCCCAGATGGTGCGCAGCATCGACGGCCACGGCTCGGTCAGCACCAGATAGCCGCCCCCGCCGTTGGGCACCTCGTTCGCCTCGTCGTCGACGACGGTGGCGGCGATGCCGGGCAGTGGCCGCTGCGCCGAACCGGGCTTGGCCTCGGTGACGCCCGGCAGCGGCGAGATCATCATCGCGCCGGTCTCGGTCTGCCACCAGGTGTCGACGACCGGGGTGCGCTCGGCCCCGATGTTCTTGCGGTACCAGATCCACGCCTCGGGGTTGATCGGCTCACCGACCGAGCCCAGGACGCGGAGCGAGGACAGGTCGAACTTCGCGGGGATGTCGTCGCCCCACTTCATGAACGTACGGATGGCGGTCGGCGCCGTGTACAGGATCGTCACCCCGTACTTCTGCACGATCTCCCAGAACCGGCCCTGGTGCGGTGTGTCCGGCGTGCCCTCGTACATGACCTGCGTCGCCCCGTTGGCCAGCGGTCCGTACACGATGTACGAGTGGCCGGTGACCCAGCCGACGTCGGCGGTGCACCAGTACACGTCCGTCTCGGGCTTGAGGTCGAAGACGGCGTGGTGCGTGTACGCGGTCTGGGTGAGGTAACCGCCGGAGGTGTGCAGGATGCCCTTCGGCTTACCCGTCGTACCGGACGTGTAGAGGATGAACAGCGGCTGCTCGGCGTCGAACGCCTCGGGGGTGTGCTCGGCGGACTGCCGGTCCACGATCTCGTGCCACCACACGTCACGGCTGTCGTCCCAGGCCACGTCCTGACCGGTGCGCCGGACGACGAGCACATGCCGGACGTCGTCCACCTTGCCGATCGCCTCGTCCACGGCCGGCTTCAGCGCCGAGGGCTTGCCGCGCCGGTAGCCGCCGTCGGAGGTGATGACGACCTTCGCGTCCGCGTCCTGGATGCGGGTGGCCAGCGCGTCCGCCGAGAAACCGCCGAAGACGACCGAGTGAGCGGCGCCGATACGGGCGCAGGCCAGCATCGCGACGGCCGTCTCGGGGATCATCGGCATATAGACGGCGACCCGGTCGCCCTTCTGCACACCCAACTCCACCAGGGCGTTGGCCGCCTTGGAGACCTCGTCCTTGAGCTGTGCGTAGGTGAGGGCGCGGCTGTCACCGGGCTCGCCCTCGAAGTGGATGGCGACGCGGTCGCCGTGCCCTGCCTCGACATGCCGGTCGACGCAGTTGTACGCGACGTTGAGCTCGCCGTCCTTGAACCACTTGGCGAACGGCGGGTTCGACCAGTCCAGCGTCTCGGTAGGCTCCTTGGCCCAGGTCAGCCGACGGGCCTGCTCGGCCCAGAAGCCGAGCCTGTCAGCCTTGGCCTGTTCATACGCCTCCGCCGTGACATTGGCGCTCGCGGCCAGGTCGGCGGGGGGTGCGAACCTGCGCTCTTCCCTCAGCAGGTTGGCCAGGCTTTCGTTGCTCACGACATCTCCCTTTCCCAGGGTGTCCGTTGTGTCCCAGGCCACAGCTCATCAGACCCGGGGGTCCGATGACAAGGGTCGACCGAAAATTGGTTTAGACCTGTCGACCGGCGGATCCCGGTGCCCCTTTCGGCGCCCGGTGTCATCCGTTCCCACGGACGGGGGAGGGAGGCGGTTCAGGTCTGTCGTCCCTTTTACGCCCAGAGCGGCATCCCAGTGGCAACCGAGTCACGTCCGAGCCGCATTCCGAACCACGTTCCGAGCCGCAACCGAGTCACTTCCGGAGCTTCGGCCGGCAGATGAGACAGCCGCCCCACACGACCGTGCGGCCCCGCTCCTGAGGGGACCGCACGGCACCTGCCTGTCTCACACCGACAGATCCGCCACCCCCACGTCGTCGAACACCTCGTCGTCCTGCCCTTCTGTGAGCAGATACGCCTGAGCCTCACCCACGTGGAAGTACATCCCGTGCAGCTCCAGCTCGCCCGCACCGAGGGCCCGGGCCACCGACTCGTGGGCGCGCAGATGCTCCAACTGCTGGACCACATTGGTCAGACACAGCTGCTCGACCGCGTCGGCCGGTGCCCGTCCGGCGAGTCTGGCCCACGGCCTGCTCTCGTCCGACACCCGCTCCAGGCTGGGACGCCCGTGCCGCAGCCACCGCCGGAGCGGGGTCTGCGGGGCACCGGGCTCGGAACTGAGCAGCGCCTGCATGGCCCCGCACCCGGAGTGACCGCACACCGTGATCGACCGCACCTGGAGCACGTCCACGGCGTACTCGATCGCCGCCGCCACCGAGTCGTCCCCGCTCTCCTCGCCGGGCAGCGGAACGAGGTTGCCCACGTTGCGCACCACGAACAGGTCGCCTGGACCGCTGGAGGTGATCATCGAGGTGACCACCCGGGAGTCCGCGCAGGTGAGGAACAGCTGGGAGGGCTGCTGCCCCTCACGCGCCAGCCGCGCCAGCTCGCCCCGCACCAGGGGTGCGGTGTTGCGCTGGAACGCGCTGATGCCGCGGGCCAGTTGATGCGAGCTCTGCCGACTCCCGTCGGACCCACCACTGACGTCGGTTCTGCCCTCACCCGACCGTCCCGACCGGCCTGACCGTCCAGACCGGCCCGAGCTGGCGGACCCTGCGGAACGGTGGTCACCGCTGGGGTCGCCGGCCCCGCTGAGGCTGTCGACCTTGCCGGATCCGCTGTCTCCGCTGGACTCACCGGCCTTGCCGCCGGCCCCACTGGTCCTGCCAGACCTGTCGGCCCTACCGGCCCCACCGGTTCCGGTAGCCGTGCCGACCATGCCGACCATGCCGACCATGCCGACCATGCCGGCCGTGTCGGTCCGGGCCGTCGTGCCGGAGGCGTTGGAGGCGTCGGAGGTGCGGGACGCTCCGGAGCCGGGGGCAGGACCGGATCCGGGGCCAGGACCGTACCCGTCGGTGCCGTCGGCTCCGTCCGCCTGTGCTTCCCCGGCGAGGCCGTCGCGGCCGTCCCGGGAAGGACCAGACTCCGGGATCTCGCACTGATGGTTGCGCCAGGGCGTCCAGGGGTGGCAGCGGCAGCCGGCGGACTCGGCCACGACCGACCCGGCGTCCAGATGAAGGCCGATCGAAGTGGTGGGCTCACCGATCCGGACTCCGGCTCTGCGACCGACCAGCTCGACGGAGCCGCCCTGCGCGGAGTGGGTGTTCTGCCAGTCCTGAAGTGACTCGTACGCCGCGTGGTCCATGAACGACCCGTCCAACTCCACGACGGCGCGGGATCCTTGCGGGACGAGATGCAGGGTCCTGCTGAGCCGGGGGACCGCGAGGAACGTCAACTGTCCTCGTACATGTACGTGATGGACTCCTTCCTTCTCGTCGTGGGTGATGCGGGTGCGGGTGAGGCGGTGCAGGGCGACGGCCACGGCCATGGCGATGCCCAGGGCCACGCCCTCCAGGACCCCGAAGCAGACCACGCCGAGGGTGGTGACGGCGTAGACGAGCACCTCGCGGTGGCGGGTAACCGTGCGGATGTGGTTCAGGGACACCATCTGGATGCCGACGGCCATCACCAGGGCGGCGAGTGAGGCGAGCGGGATGAGCTCCAGGATCGGAACCATCAGCAGCGTGGCGACTACTACGAGAACGCCGTGCAGCATCGTGGAGTTCCGGCTGACGGCACCGGATTGCACATTCGCCGAACTCCGCACGGCAACGCCGGCGACGGGCAGCCCGCCCAGGGTGCCGGAGACGATGTTGGCGGCGCCCTGGCCGAGCAGTTCGCGGTCGAGATCGGAGCGGCCGACGCGGGCGGGCAGCCCGGGGCGCGCGGCCACCATCTTGTCCACGGCGACCGCGCCGAGAAGTGACTGCACACTGCACACCAGCGTGGTGGTCAGCACCGCGGCGATCAGGCCGAGCACCGGGCCTTCCGGCAGTCCCGCCAGTGCGTGGCTGCGCCAGGACGGCAGGTCCACCTTGGGCAGCGTCAGCCCGGCGAGCGAGGCGGCCGACGAGGCGCCGGTGACGGCGACTAGTGGTGCCGGGATCTTGCGCAGCAGCCCTCCGATCCGCCCGGGGATCCTTGGCCAGAGCAGCAGCAGCGCCAGAGTCAGCGCGCTCACCGACACGGCGGCGGCCTGAAGCTCGGCCAACTGGGCGGGCAGCACCCGGAGGTTGTCTAGGACGGAGCTGTGGGGGGTGCCGCCGACGACGATGTGCAGCTGGGCGACGGCGATGGTGACACCGATGCCGGCGAGCATGCCGTGCACGATGGCGGGGCTCACGGCCAGCGCGCCGCGCGCCACGCGCAGGGAGCCCAGGCCCAGTTGGGCGAGCCCGGCGAGGACTGTGATGGCGCAGGTCGTCCGCCAGCCGTACTGCTGGATCAGGTCGGCGGTCACGACGGTGAGGCCGGCCGCGGGGCCGCTGACCTGGAGCGGGGCGCCGCCGAGCCAACCGGCGACGAGGCCTCCGACGGCTGCGGCGACGAGGCCGGCCTGGAGGGGCGCGCCGGTGGCCAGGGCGATGCCCAGGGACAGGGGCAGTGCGATCAGGAAGACCGCGATCGAGGCCGATACATCGGCGCCCGCGATGCCACGGCGGCGGTGCCGGGGCGGCGGGCTGTGGGGTTGGCGGGTGCGTTCCGCTCGACTTGGGTCGTCGGCGCGGGTGGGGACGCAGGCGGACATGTTTCCCGTCTCCTCCGGGGCAGCGCGGTCGCGGATCTGGTGGTCCCCCGCTCTCGAACGAGGGGTCGGGTCGCGGCCGTGTGGTCACGGCATGCAGCGGCGGGATGAACAACAGTCGGTAAATGGATCGTAATGCAGAGTAAAGGGCTGGAATAGCTTTTCCGAGCAAATGGACTAATAAATCCCCCTGGAGAGTGAAGTAGCCAATTAGTCGGCTTGTCGTACTAATTCCTTTTCGGTCCCGTGCGACCTTGGCGGCGCTGTCGCCACCCGAGAAAAGGAAGGTGGACGGAACATGGCCGCCACCCGCAGGATCGCCGCCCCCAGCAAGATCACCGCGACGCACCGGATCGCCGCGGGCACTGCGATCGCCGCGGTCTGCGCCGCGTCGCTCGCCGGTTGCTCGACCGACTCCGATCCGGCCGGGCGAGGGGTGTCCGGGCCCGAGAAGGCGAAGCCGGCGGCGCCTGCGCCCAAGAGCCCCGTGCGGCTGATCGGCGACGGATCCACCGCGTACACCGGCGCGCAGCCGCACCTGCCCAGACCCGAGCGGCTGAAGCCCGGGCAGAAACCCCCGCAGTTCGTGGTGTTCTCCTGGGACGGGGCAGGCGAGGACGGCCAGAAGCTCTTCTCCCACTTCCGCCGGGTCGCCAAGGCCAACAACGCGACGATGACGTATTTCCTGAGCGGCGTGTACATGCTGCCCGAAGAGAAACGCGACCTGTACCGCCCCCCGCAGCACTCCCCGGGACGCAGCGACATCGGCTTCAACGACCGGGAGGGCATCGCCGCCACCGTGCGGCAGCTGCGTCTGGCCTGGCTGGAAGGCAACGAGATCGGCACCCATTTCAACGGCCACTTCTGCGGCCGGGGCGGCGGAGTCGGCGAATGGTCGGTGGACGAGTGGAAGGACGAGATCGTCCAGGCGAAGAAGTTCGTGAAGTCCTGGAAGACCAACACCGGTATGACGAAGGCGGGCCCTCTGCCCTTCGACTACGACAAGGAACTCATCGGCGCCCGCACACCCTGTCTCGAAGGCCAGAAAAACTTCGTAAGAGCCGCCCGGGACATGGGCTTCCGCTATGACTCGAGCGGCGTCAACAACCAGTTGTGGCCCACCAAGAAGGGAGGCTTGTGGGATCTGTCGTTGCAACTCGTGCCGTTCCCCGGGCACTCCTTCGAGCAGCTCACCATGGACTACAACTTCATGGTCAACCAGTCGGGCACCACGAGCCAGGGCAATCCCGCCAAGCACGCCTTCTGGGGCGACCAGATGCGGGACGGCCTGCTCATGGGCTTCCGCCGGGCCTACCACGGCAACCGTGCGCCGTTGATCATCGGCAATCACTTCGAGTCCTGGAACGGCGGCACCTACATGCGGGCCGTCGAGGAGGTCATCGAAGCGGTCTGCAACAAGCCCGACGTGCGCTGTGTCTCCTTCCGGCAGCTCGCCGACTGGCTGGACGCACAGGACCCGGCGACCCTGACGAAGCTGCGCACACTGGGCGTCGGCGAGGCCCCGAAGCAGGGCTGGGCGGCCTTCCTGTCCGGCAACCCGGCCCCGCCTCCGAGGGGTGTGCCCGGGGCGCCGGCGGTCAAGCAGTAGGCGTAAGGCGGGAGTTGTTCTCAACGACGGCGCCGGCGCTCTCGCCGAGGACGAACCCGGGGTCGATCTGCTCAGCCAGGTCGGCTCCGGTGCGCTCGTTCCCCCAGGACCGGGCGTTCTTCAGGTGGAAGTGCACCATCTCGCGCGTATAGCGCTCCCAGTCGCGCAACTCGTGCGTCGCGTCCACGGCCGTACGCAGGCGGCGCAGGGCGAGGCGGTTGGCGTCCTCCAGGAGCTCGAACCGTGGCGGGCGGCCCTTCTCCATCGCACGCACCCAGTCCGAGTGCCCGACGGTCACCAGCAGGTCGTCCCCGACCTCGGCGCGGAGGAAGTCGAGGTCGTCCTGCCCCTGCACCTTGTTGCCGACGACCTTCAGGACGACACCGAAGTCATGGGCGTACTCCTTGTACTGGCGATATACGGAGACCCCCTTCCGGGTCGGCTCGGCGACGAGGAACGTGATGTCGAAGCGGGTGAACATGCCGGAGGCGAAGGAGTCCGAGCCCGCCGTCATGTCGACCACGACGTATTCGTCGGGACCGTCCACCAGGTGGTTCAGGAACAGCTCCACCGCTCCGGTCTTGGAGTGGTAGCAGGCGACCCCCAGATCGGAGTCGGTGAAGGGGCCGGTGACCATCAAACGGACGGCACCGCCGTCGAGTTCCACCGGCCGGGCGCAGGCGTCGTACACCGGGTTCTGCTCGCACACCCGCACCAGCCGAGAACCCGCGCCGGGGGGTGTCGTCTTGATCATCGCCTGGGCGGAGGCGATCCGTGGATTGGAGCCGCGCAGGTAGTCCTTGATCAGTGGCAGCCGTTCGCCCATGGCCGGCAGCGCGGCGGCCTCCGCCTCGTCGAGGCCGAGCGCGGCTCCCAGGTGCTGGTTGATGTCGGCATCCACGGCGATGACTGGCGCGCCGGTCGCGGCGAGGTGGCGGATGAACAGCGAGGACAGCGTCGTCTTGCCGCTGCCGCCCTTCCCGACGAAAGCAATTTTCATGTTCACCAAGCGTAGTGGTGCGGTTGCTGTGTGTGGCAGCCGGGCGTGAAGAAGGCCACTCGATCGTAGGGTGGGGGCGCGGGGTGCGTAGTGTCGTACTCATGAGTACGACAGGCGCGACCGCCGATCCGCTCGCGGCCCTCGGGGCACTGCCCGGTGTGCCCGAGTCCGTGGAGTCCGTGCGCAAGGCCGCGGACCGGGTCTACGGGCACCGGATCATGCGGCGCCGCAGCAGCGAGATCACCTCCGAGGCGGCCCTGCGCGGCGCCCGCGGTTCCGGGGCGCTCTCCGGTGCCGACTGGGCGCTCGAAGAGGTCCGTCGGCGCACCGACTTCAGCGGTGACGACGAGGCGCGTGTCATGGGCGCGGCCCTGCGGCTGACCGCCGAGGCGGGTCAACTGCTGTCCATCTGGCGGCAGTCGCCCCTGCGGGTGCTCGCCCGGCTGCATCTGGTGGCGGCGGCCGGCACTGACGAGAAGGTCGGGCGCCCGCGTCAGGAGGGCGAGGCGGTCGACGAGCCGCTGGTCGAGCTGGCGCCGCCGAGCGCCGCGGAGGTGCACGGGCGCCTGGAGGGGCTGTCCGAGCTGATCATCGCGGGCAGTTCGGCCCCGGCCCTGGTGACGGCCGCCGTCGTGCACGGCGAGCTGCTCGCGCTGCGCCCCTTCACGTCCCACAACGGCCTGGTCGCGCGAGCGGCCCAGCGCATCGTGCTGGTCGGCAGCGGCCTCGACCCCAAGTCCGTCTGCCCGGCCGAGGTCGGCCACGCGGAACTGGGCCGGGCGGCCTATCTGGCAGCGCTCGACGGCTATGTCTCAGGCACTCCTGAAGGTGTCGCCGCCTGGATCACTCACTGCGGCAGGGCCATCGAGCTCGGGGCGCGAGAGTCGACGGCGGTGTGCGAGGCGCTCCAGCGCGGCGCGGCATGACGCACGCGCGCGTGCGGGTTCGTGCGAGGCGAGGGTCGTAGGGCAGGTACGAGAAAAGGGCCCCGCAGGGGGCCCGACAAGTATGCGGCGGTACGAGGGATTCGTACCGCCGCTGGCATGTTCACCGGGTTACCAAGCGTCCTCGATATGTTGCCCATCAGGTCGGGAACTTTGCCCGTCCCTGGTGCGGCTGGCCCGTAATCGACGGGTCGACGTCGCGTGGGTGCCCGATGTTCATGCTCGGTCCGTGGGGCCAAATGCGTTTTAAAGGTGATCCTCTCGGATGTCCTTGGTCTCGCGGGCCGTTGAGTCCTTTGTACTCCAGGACCCAACCAATCGGAAGGGTTCGCTGCAGTTCTTTACTTTTACTCTCAAAAACGCGTCAAACGGGCATCGATGTGCCGGCCGGGATGCGCGAAAGCGGTGGGCGCAGGTCGGCGGGTGGTGCGTCGGGCGAGCGCAGGTCAGGCGAGCGCCGTGCGGCGTCGGCTCGCGTACCAGACGAGGCCCGCGGTTGCCGCGGCGGCTCCTATGGCCGCCGCCGCGACCAGAGCGGGACGCGGCGGCACCGAGAAGGAGGGGAATCGCTGCTTGAGCCGGACCGGGCGGCTGAAGTCGAGAATCGGCCACCCGCGCGCGAGTGCCTCGCGACGTAGTGGACGGTCCGGGTTCACGGCGTGCGGATGGCCGACGGACTGAAGCATCGGCAGGTCGGTGGCGGAGTCGCTGTAGGCGTAGCAGCGGGCGAGGTCGTAGCCCTCGGACTCGGCCAGCTCCTTGATCGCCTCTGCCTTGGTCGGGCCGTAGGCGTAGTACTCCACCTCCCCGGTGAAGCAGCCGTCGTCGCCCACGACCATGCGCGTGGCCACCACGCGGTCGGCGCCGAGCAACTCGCCGATCGGTTCCACCACCTCGGCGCCGGACGTGGACACGATCACGACGTCGCGGCCGGCGGCATGGTGCTCCTCGATGAGGGAGGCGGCCTCGTCGTAGATGATCGGGTCGATCAGATCGTGCAGCGTCTCGGCGACGAGCTCCTTGACCAGACGGACGTTCCAGCCGCGGCACAGCGCGGACAGGTACTTGCGCATGCGCTCCATCTGGTCGTGGTCGGCGCCGCCGGCCAGGAAGACGAACTGGGCATATGCGGTGCGCAAGACGGCCCTGCGGTTGATCAGACCGCCTTGGTAGAAGGACTTGCTGAAGGTGAGCGTGCTCGACTTCGCAATGACCGTCTTGTCCAGGTCAAAGAAGGCCGCTGTGCGGGGCAAGGAGTGGTTTTCCACGACCCAGAGCATAGGCGCAGCCCATTCGGCGTAAGGTGGGCGCGTGGGTTTGCCTGAGAGGGCTCTCGGGTACACCATGGAAGTCACGGATCGTTCGCGACCGTGCTAACCCGGTCCGACTCCTCCCCCCCCGAGTCGGCCGTGGAGACGACCCCCGCTCTCCCCCCCGGCGGGGGTCGTCGCATGTCCGGGTGGGTTTTCCTGTTTTATGCGCGGCCGAAGGGCCGGGACCAGGCGGCTTCGGCCGCCTCTTGAGCATGCTCATGATTCATCACTGTGCGTAGTCGTCGCGCTGCTCTGCGGAAGTCGCACAGGGGTCGGTGGCGGGGTCACCGGTATGGGTGACGGCGATATTCACAGGCGCCGAGTTGTCCACAGTTATCGACCAAGATCCACACGATTTCTGGGATCGCTGCACCGTGATTCCAGCGCACGCCGCTCGGGCCGACTTCATGGCCGGTTCGGGTTAGTCGGGTGTGTTTGGCCGGTTCCTATCGGCCGTTCATATGGAGACCGGTTGCCGGTTCTTCACATGTTTGTGATTCGCGGGGCCGCAGGGCTGCGCGAGCGATGCAGCGAAGGGGGATGGAAACCGTGACCGCAGCCGTCACACACGATCCACCGCCCCCCGCCTCAGGGCGGCCGGGCAAGCCATTGATCGTCACAGAGGACGCCGAGCTGCTCGACGACCTGCTGCGCCTGTGCGCGGCAGCCGGCGCCACACCCGAGGTCCACCACGGAATGCCCGAGCGCAGAGGCAGTTGGGAAGCCGCGCCGCTCGTGCTGGTCGGCGACGACGCCGCACGCCGCGTGCGGGGCGCCGGACGCAGAGGTGGGGTGGTGCTGGTCGGCCGGGACCAGGACGATCCGGGGGTCTGGCGCAGGGCCGTGGAGATCGGCGCCGATCACGTCCTGATGCTGCCCGACGGGGAACAGTGGCTGGTCGACCGCATCGCCGACGTCGCCGAGGGCGTCGGCCGCCCCGCCCTCACCGTCGGGGTCATCGGCGGCCGAGGCGGCGCGGGAGCCTCCACGCTCGCATGCGCCCTCGCCCTGACCGCCGCGCGTGAGGGACTGCGCACGCTCCTCGTGGACGCCGATCCGCTGGGCGGCGGACTCGACGTCCTCCTAGGCGGCGAGGCGACCGAGGGTCTGCGCTGGCCGTCCTTCGCCGGCTCACGTGGGCGGCTCGGCAGCGGCGCTCTTGAGGAGTCACTGCCGAAGCTGCACTCCCTGCGGGTGCTGAGCTGGGATCGCGGCGACTGTCTGGCTGTGCCTCCGCAGGCGATGCGAGCGGTGCTCGCCGCAGCCCGGCGCCGGGGTGGCTCGGTCGTCGTCGACCTACCCCGCCGCATCGACGACGGGGTCGCCGAAGCCCTCGCGCAGCTCGACGTCGGGATCCTCGTGGTCCCCGCCGAACTGCGCGCCGTCGCCGCGGCCCGGCAGGTGGCCTCGGCGGTGCGCATGGTCCTGCGGGACCTGCGAGTGGCGGTCCGCGGGCCATACGGGCCGGGCCTCGACGATCGCGAGGTGGCCCGGCTGCTGGAGCTCCCGCTCGTGGGCGAGGTGCCGGTCGAGTCGGGCCTGCTGCGACCGCACGAGAGCAAGGCTCCGCCGGGGGCGGCGGGGCGTGGGCCGCTGGCCCGGTTCTGCCGCGAGTTCTGGGAGCACGCGTTGCTGGAGACGAGGGCGGCGTGACCGAGAACGGCAGGAGTACGGGTTCAGAGCTCGACTGGGTGCGCGGGAGTGCGGCGGGGTCGGTGCGGGCTGTGCCCGAGCGGTGGCGGTCAGGCGGGAATGCGGGGAGCAGGGGGAGCAGCGGGCGTAGGGCCGCGCCGCGGTGGGCCTCGAATGGAGTGGCGGGAGACGCTTCGGGGCGCGTGGTGGATCGCGCGGTGAGCGCGGCTGGTGCGGGGCGGGGCTCGATTGAACTGGAGGAGCCTTCGACCCTTCGGGCGGGCCTGCCTTCTGCGCGATGGGCGCAGGACCAGGCGGCGGTCGGGACCGTTGGTGTGGCTGGTGTGGCTGGTGTGGCTGGTGTGGCTGGTGTGGCTGGTGTGGCCGGGGCGGCCGGGGCCGGTATGGCGGCAGGGCTGCTCGACGGGGTGCGGCAGTGGCTGGCCAAGAGCGGGGGTGAGCCGACGCCCGCACGCGTGGCGCAGGCTCTGCGGGAGCAGGGCAGGGTGCTGGGCGACGCCGAAGTCCTCGGAGCAGCCCAGCAGTTACGGTCCGAGCTGGTCGGGAGCGGCCCGTTGGAGCCGCTGCTGGCCGATCCGTCGGTGACGGACGTGCTGGTGTCGGCTCCCGACCGGGTCTGGGTCGACCGCGGCGGCGGCCTGGAGCTGACGTCCGTCTCCTTCCCGGACGCGGCAGCGGTACGTCGGTTCGCGCAACGGCTCGCCGCGGTCGCCGGACGGCGGCTGGACGACGCGCGGCCCTGGGTGGACGCCCGGCTGCCCGACGGAACGCGGCTGCACGCGGTGCTGCCGCCGGTCGCCGTTGGCTGTGCCTGCCTGTCGCTGCGGGTGGTACGGCCACGCGCGTTCACGCTCGACGAGCTGGTCGCCGCCGGCACGGTGCCCCCTGGCGGGGACCGGGTACTGCGCGCGCTGGTCGACGCACGCCTGTCGTTCCTGATCAGTGGTGGCACGGGCAGCGGTAAGACAACGCTGCTGAGCGCGCTGCTCGGTCTGGTCGGGCCGGGTGAGCGAATCGTGCTCGCGGAGGACTCGGCGGAACTCAGGCCGGACCATGCGCATGTCGTACGGCTGGAGAGCAGACCCGCCAATCAGGAGGGCGCCGGACTCGTCACGCTCGAGGACCTGGTGCGGCAGGCGCTGCGGATGCGGCCGGACCGGCTGGTCGTGGGCGAGGTGCGCGGGCCCGAAGTCGTCCATCTGCTGGCCGCCTTGAACACGGGCCACGAGGGAGGCTGCGGGACGGTTCACGCCAACGCGGCGGCGGACGTCCCCGCGCGGCTGGAGGCCCTCGGTACGGCAGCCGGGTTGGACCGGGCCGCCTTGCACAGCCAGTTGGCGTCCGCCTTGTCGGTCGTACTCCATCTCGTACGCGACCACGCCGGGCGGCGGCGGATCGCCGAGGTCCATGTGCTGGAGCGGGACCCGTCGGGGCTGGTGCGGACAGTGCCGGCGCTGCGGTGGGGCGCGCAGGCCTTCGTGTACGAGCGGGGGTGGGAGCGGCTGCGGGGGCTGTTGCGAGGTGCGGGCGGTGAGGGAGGTGGAGGCCCGTGAGGGGTGGCGTGATCTGAGGGCCTCAGGGCCTCAGGGCCTGAGCGGCCGAAGGCTGGGGCGTGGGCTGACGGGTGACGGCTGACGCGCGGGCTGAGGGGCTGAGGGCTGGGGCGTGGGCTGAGGGGCGGGTTGATGGCGAGGTGTCTGGTGAGGGGTTCGGTGGGCTGAATGGGTGGGATGTCGTGGGGCGCGGCGGTGATGGCCCTGGGGGCGGTCGTCTGCTTGACGGGTGGGCCGAATTCCGGGGCGCGGCGAACGCAGTTGTTGTTCGCGGGTGGTGGGGCGGTGCGGGCCGGCGCGGCCGACTGGCGGCAGCTCGCCGGGGCGCTGAAACGGCTGCGGGGACGGTTGCGGGCCGAGTGGTGGGCGGCGGCCGTCGGGCTGGTCCTGGGCGTGCTGGGGTCGTCGGTGCTGCCGGTCGTCGCGGGGGCGATCGGGGTGCCGTTGCTGCGGAGAGCACGGCTGGTTCGCGAGGCGCGGAGGGCCAGGGAGCGGCGCGGGGACGCGGTGATCGCGCTCTGCGGGGCGCTTGCCGGGGAGGTGAGGGCCGGGAGGCAGCCGGGAGAGGCGTTGCTGAGGGCGGCACGGGACTCGGGTGGACTCGGCGAGGCGCAGGCCGTGGTGTTGGCGGCGGCCCGATTCGGCGGAGATGTACCGGGAGCGCTCGCAGTCGCGGCACGGCAACCCGGCGCCGAGGGGCTGTCGGGGCTGGCGGCTTGCTGGCGGGTGGCTGTGGACCAGGGCGCGGGACTCGCGGCCGGCCTTGACCGACTGGAAGGGGCGTTGCGGGCAGAGCGGGACCAACGTGCCGATCTACGGGCTCAGTTGGCGGGTGCTCGATCGACGGTGGCGATGCTCGCGGGGTTGCCGGTCCTGGGGCTGCTGCTCGGTGCCGCCATGGGGGCCGACCCGCTGCGTGTGCTGCTGCATACCGGGGCCGGATTCGGGTGCCTGGTGGTCGGCGGGTCGTTGGAGGGGCTGGGGATGTGGTGGGCCATGCGGATCGTGCGGGGAGCCGAGGCGACGTGAGTAGTGGGCGCGGTGAGGGCTGAGAGGGCGGTGACGGCTGTGATGGCGGACTGGCGGACGTTGTCCACAGGGTGGGGGCGGTCGTGAGTGCGGAAGTTGTCCACAGGTTGGGGGTGGCGTTGTGTGTGGCGCTGGTCGGGTGGTGGCTGTTGCGGTGGGCGGTGACTGTTCGGCACGAGAGGAGGGTCAGACGACGACTGGACTCGTTGGTGACGACCAGGGACGTGAAGTCGAAACGCATGAGCTTCGATCCGCGGCGGGGCGTGCGGCATGGGTTGCCCATGGCGGCGGTCGTAGGCGCCGGCTGGGTGCTGGTCGGGGGGGTGGCCGGGGTCGCGACAGGGCTGCTCATCGCGGGCGGGCTGTGGCTGTGGCGGCGTCGACAAGAGGCCATGGGTGACGTCGAGGAGCAGGTCGACGCCGGTGAGGTCGCCCGGCAACTGCCCCTCGCCGCTGACCTTTTAGGGGCCTGTATCGCGGCGGGGGCCGGCCCGGTGATCGCGGCGCAGGCCGTGGGTGACGCGCTGGGCGGTCCTGTCGGAGACGGGTTGGCGCGGGGCGCTGCCGAGATGCGGCTCGGCGGTGATCCGGGTGAGGCGTGGCAGCGGCTGTCCTCCTTGCCGGGGGCCGGGGCGTTGGCGCGGTTGCTGGAGCGGGCCGATGTATCGGGGCTTCCGGCAGCCGGACCGGTGACACGGCTCGCTGCGGAGGCTCGCGCCGGCAGGGCACGGGATGCGACGGAACGGGCGAGGCAGGCCGCAGTCATGGTCACGGCCCCGGTCGGAATGTGTTTCCTTCCCGCGTTCATCGCGGTCGGTGTGGCGCCGGTGGTGATCGGGCTGGCGGGCGGGGTGCTGGGAGGGGGTGGTGGGTGACGAGGGCATGCAGATCGCCCGACGGCAGACGCAGTTGGCGTACGGCGTACGGCAGACGGCAGACGAGAGACAACGGACAGATGGCTGACGGCAGATGACTGACGGCAGTTCGGCAGCAGGCGCAGACAGCTGCTTCCAAGTGGGACAGGACCTTACGGGGGTTTGAGATGTGCAAGGCAGTACGGGCGCGTATGCGCGCGATGGTGTGCAGGATGCGGGCGGCGCGGAGGGACGAGGGAATGGTCACCTCCGAGTACGCGATGGGGATCGTCGCGGCGGTGGCATTCGCCGTGGTGCTCTACAAGGTTGTGACGAGCGGGCAGGTCAGCGAGCAGCTTCAGGCCATCGTGAAGCAGGCGCTCGATGCACGGATGTGAACAGGAGAAGGACGAGTGCGGGCCCGACCCGGAGGCGGGCCGAGGGGCCGACGAGGGGTTCGTGACGGCTGAGTCGGCTGTCGTGCTGCCCGTGCTGGTGATGTTCGCCATGGCGCTGGTGTGGGGGCTGCTCGTAGTGGCGGCGCAGATCCAGTGCGTGGACGCGGCTCGGACGGGTGCCCGCGCGGCAGCCAGGCAGGACCCGGCCGACGCGGTCATCGAGGTGACCCGCGAGGCGGCACCGCATGGTGCGACGGTCACGGTCGGTCGGGAGGGGGACCAGGTCCGCGTCACCGTCGTGGCCAGGCCACCCCTGCTGCGCGGACTTCCCTTCGAGGTGCGGGAGGAGGCCGTGGCGTCGGCGGAGGAGATGGTGGGGGCGGAGACATGAGAGGGGAGGTCGGGGCAAGCCGTGGCCCGGGCGGAGCGTGCCGCCAAGGGGCTGTCGGCGGGCGGGACACCGGCCAGGGCGCGCCGCAGGGACCCACCGCGACCCTGCGATCCGATGAAGGCTCGGCCACCGTCTGGAGCGTCGCAGCCATCGCCGTACTCTGCGTCGTCTTCGGCATCGTCCTCGCCCTGGGGAAGGCCGTGGTGACACGGCATCACGCGGCCGGCGGTGCCGATCTCGCCGCGCTCGCAGCGGCCGACCACTGGACGCAGGGCGGTGAGGTGGCCTGTGCCCGGGCGGAGCGGGTGGCCCGGGCACAAGGGGCGCGGCTGGTGCGGTGCGCGGTGGTGGGCGAGATCGCGGACGTCACGGCGGCGTCGGGCCGGGGGCCGTTCGCAGCGGAGGTCAGAGCGCGGGCGGGGCCTGCGGGCTCCGCGCTGCCGACGGGGCGTTCGCCGGCAGCCGCCGCGGGGGAGGACCAGCCGACCGGATCTCCTCAGAGCGGCGTCGGGACTGTGGGAAGCACCGGCTGATGGGGGGGAGTGGTCCTGGGCCGGTTCCGCAGCCGACATCGACCACCCTGACTAGTCCGTGGTCGGACAGTCCGTGGTCGGACAGTCCGTGGTCGAAACGGGATCCTCCCCGGACGGGACATCCACCCCGCATCCTGCTGGGGCGGACTCGCCCGCTCTGCTTCGCGCCGGGGCGGACTCGCCCGCTCCACTTCCCGCCGGGCGGCCGGGCTCGCCGCCCTCTGCCGGGCCAGGTTCCCCGTCCCGCGCAGAACCCGCCCCTCCAGGCCGCCCACCCGCGTTCCCCGCCAGGACGGATACCCCGTCGGGCCCCGCCCCGGACGCCCCGCTTCCCGTCGGCTCTGTCGGCTGCGACGGCGTCAACTCCCCCTCCTCCGGCGCCCCCCGCAGCAGCACCGTGAGCAGCCGGACGGCTCCCCGCTTGTGGAGCGGATCGTTCCCGTTGCCGCACTTGGGGGACTGGATGCAGGACGGGCAGCCGGCGTCGCACTCGCAGGAGGCGATGGCCTGGCGGGTGGCGGTGAGCCAGGCACGGGCGGTGTGGAAGGCGCGTTCCGCGAAGCCGGCGCCGCCGGGGTGGCCGTCGTAGACGAAGACCGTGGGGAGCAGCGTGTCGGGGTGCAGCGGGATCGAGACGCCGCCGATGTCCCAGCGGTCGCAGGTGGCGAAGAGGGGCAGCAGGCCGATCGAGGCGTGCTCGGCGGCGTGCAGGGCGCCGCCGAGGATCTCCGGGTTGATCCGGGCCTCGTCCAGCTGGTCCTCGGTGACCGTCCACCAGACCGCGCGTGTGCGCAGCGTACGAGGAGGGAGGTCGAGTTTCGTCTCGCCCAGTACTTCACCGGTGATGATCCGACGACGCAGGAAGGAGACGACCTGGTTGGTGACCTCGACGGAGCCGTAGCACAGGCGGCCGTCGCCCCAGGGGATCTCGATGTCCGTCTCCAGGACGGAGATGGCCGTGGTGTCCCGGGCGACCGTCGAATACGGCGGGGCGGCCTCCTCGACCAGGGCGACCGAGTCCTCCAGGTCGAGGGAGCGGACCAGGTAGGTGCGGCCCTGGTGCAGGTGCACCGCGCCCTCGTGCACCGTGCCGTGCGCGGCGCCCGCGTCGACCGTGCCGAGCAGGCGGCCCGTCCCGGCCTCGACCACCTGGACCGGACGGCCGCCCTCACCGCGGATGTCCGTGAGGTCGGCGGCCCGTTCCCGGCGCGTCCAGTGCCACGCCTTCGTGCGGCGGCGCAGCAGTTTCGCGGCCTCCAGCTGCGGCAGCAGCGCCTCGGTCTCGGGACCGAAGAGGTCCAGGTCCTCTTCGGTCAGCGGGATTTCGGAGGCCGCCGCGCACAGGTGCGGTGCCAGGACATACGGGTTGTCGGGGTCGAGGACCGTGGATTCGACCGGGCGGTCGAACAGGGCCTCGGGATGGTGGACGAGGTAGGTGTCCAGTGGGTCGTCCCGGGCGACCAGGACCGCCAGCGCCCCCTGCCCGGAGCGCCCGGCGCGGCCCGCCTGCTGCCAGAGGGAGGCCCGGGTGCCCGGGTAGCCGGCGATCAGGACGGCGTCCAGGCCGGAGACGTCGATGCCGAGTTCCAGGGCGGTGGTGGCGGACAGGCCGAGGAGTTCGCCGGAGTGGAGCGCCTGTTCCAGGGCGCGGCGCTCCTCGGGGAGGTAGCCGCCGCGGTAGGCCGCGACACGCCGGGCGAGGGTGCGGTCGACCTCGGCGAGGCGTTCCTGGGCGATGACCGAGATCAGCTCGGCCCCGCGCCGGGAGCGCACGAAGGCGACCGTGCGGGTGCCCTGGACGGCGAGGTCGGTCAGCAGGTCGGCCGTCTCGGCGGTGGCCGTGCGGCGGACGGGGGCGCCCTTCTCGCCCTGGAGCTCGGTGAGCGGGGGCTCCCAGAGGGCGAAGACCAGTTCGCCGCGTGGGGAGGCGTCGTCGGCGACCTCTACCACGGGGAGGCCGGTGAGGCGGCGGGCGGCCACCGAGGGCTCCGCGGCGGTCGCGGAGGCCAGCAGGAACACGGGAGAGGAGCCGTAGCGGGCACACAGGCGGCGCAGCCGGCGCAGGACCTGGGCGACATGGGAGCCGAAGACACCTCGGTAGGTGTGGCACTCGTCGATGACGACGTACTGGAGCGCCTTCAGGAAGGAGGACCAGCGCGGGTGGGACGGGAGTATGCCGCGATGGAGCATGTCGGGGTTGGTGAGGACGTAGTTGGCGTACTGCCGGATCCATTCGCGTTCCTCGAACGGAGTATCGCCGTCGTACACGGCCGGCCGAACAGAATTGCCCAGCGGATGTGAAAGTTCCTTCACTGAGCGGCACTGATCCGCCGCAAGGGCCTTCGTGGGGGCCAGGTAGAGCGCGGTGGCGCCGCGGCCGTTCGGGGCCTCGGAGCCGTCCAGCAGGGTCGACAGGACCGGCACGAGGTAGGCCAGGGACTTGCCGGAGGCCGTGCCCGTGGCGACCACCACCGAGTCGCCGTCCAGGGCGTGCTCGGCGGCCCTTGCCTGGTGGGCCCAGGGGTGTTCGATTCCCGCGTGCTGCACGGCGGCGATGACCTCGGCGCGGATCCGGTCGGGCCAGACGGCATGGCGACCCGCCCGCGGGGGCACATGCTCCGTATGAGTGATGCGCGAAGCGCGGCTCGGCCCCGAGGCGAGCCTGCCCAGCACCGTGCCCGGGTCCACCCTGGATACAGGGCCCGTCGGGGTTCGATCGGATCGGTGATTCTTGGCCATCGGCACCGAGTGTGTCACCGGCGTGACGGACAATGGGACCAAGGCGTCGTGCACGCCTGCCGGTAAGTGATTGAATGCCATCGCGGCTGGCGAACCGTCCTGGGGGCTGCAAGCCGAGGTGTCCCGAGGGGCGACCGCTCGATAGCAAGGTGCTGGAGGATCCGTGGACCTGTCCCTGTCGACCCGTACCGTCGGCGATCGTACGGTCGTCGAGGTCGGTGGCGAAATCGACGTATATACCGCGCCCAAGCTGCGCGAGCAGCTGGTCGAGCTGGTGAACGACGGGAGTTTCCACCTCGTCGTCGACATGGAGGGCGTGGACTTCCTCGACTCCACCGGGCTCGGCGTACTGGTCGGCGGTCTGAAGCGTGTGCGTGCCCATGAGGGCTCATTGCGCCTGGTCTGCAACCAGGAGCGCATTCTCAAGATCTTCCGCATCACCGGCCTCACCAAGGTGTTCCCGATCCACACCTCGGTCGAGGAAGCGGTAGCGGCGACCGACTGATCACCGGGCGGGGCCCGTCGTAGGGCGTGCCCCGCCCGGCGGAAGTGGAAAGTGAAGGGGGACCGGGCTTTCGGCGGCCCGGTCCTCCGGACAGCACGCCCGTAGTTCGGAGGGGGATGCATGGCCACCGTTGAACTCCGCTTCAGCGCGCTGCCCGAGCACGTCAGGACCGCCCGACTGGTGGCGGCAGCGGTGGCGCGCAGGGCCGGAGTGGACGAGGCCGTCCTCGACGAGGTGCGACTCGCCGTCGGCGAAGCATGCAGCCGTGCCGTCGGACTGCACCAGAGCGTGGGCATCACGGCGCCGGTGAAGGTGGCGCTGATCGAGGAGGAGAAGCAGTTCTCCATCGAGGTCGGCGACGAAGCGCCGCACACCGTACCCGGCGAACGCGTCCCCGGCGCGCCCGGCGAGGGCGATGTGGAGGCCGAGGAGGACGAGATGGGCCTCGCGGTCATCAGCGGCCTCGTCGACGACGTCGAGGTCTCCGCAGGCGAGCACGGCGGATTGATCCGCATGAGGTGGCCCACCACGCCGCCGGTCGCGGTGCTCCCCTGACCTCACCCGCCTGACGTACCGCATCCCGAACTCGACGTACTGCATCCCGAAGGGGCCCTGTTCACCAGGGCCCCTTCGTGTTTGTCCCGTCGGCGTACGAGAATTCGTGAAAGAATTCACGATCAGCAGCCGATAATTTGATCAAGCGCATTTCGGGCGTCAATGGTTTTAGGGCGTTAGCACTTTCGGGTTCAGTGGCCTGATGTCGATCATTTGCTGAACGGCATGTGAAGGCCAATTCCGTTTACCGCCATCTGTTTTGATCAGGTTCCGGTACCTAGAATCCGTCCACATCTTGAGCTCAGCCCAAGCGTCAAGGAGGACGAATGGCGGGGCTTTCTACCCCTCATCAGCTTGACCACCCCACAACCCTCGCAGCCGCGGTACTGACGGACGACAACCGGATCATCATCACGATCATCGGGGTCGTCGCGCTGGCCGCTCTCGTGGTCGCCGGCGTCCTGGTGCGCCAGGTGCTCGCGGCGGGCGAGGGCACCGACAGCATGAAGAAGATCGCGGCAGCGGTCCAGGAAGGCGCCAATGCCTATCTGGCCCGGCAGCTGCGCACGCTCGGCGTATTCGCCGTCGTCGTGTTCTTCCTGCTCATGCTGCTGCCCGCGGACGACTGGAATCAGCGCATCGGCCGATCGGTGTTCTTCTTGATCGGCGCCGCGTTCTCGGCGGCCACCGGCTATATCGGCATGTGGCTCGCCGTGCGCAGCAATGTGCGTGTCGCCGCGGCGGCACGGGAAGCGACCCCTGCGGAAGGTGAGCCGGAAAGAGATCTCACCGCTGTCTCGCACAAAGCCATGAAGATCGCTTTCCGCACGGGCGGCGTCGTCGGCATGTTCACGGTGGGGCTCGGTCTGCTGGGCGCCTCCTGTGTGGTGCTCGTCTACGCGGCCGACGCGCCGAAGGTGCTCGAAGGATTCGGTCTCGGTGCCGCGCTGATCGCGATGTTCATGCGTGTCGGCGGCGGCATCTTCACCAAGGCCGCCGACGTCGGCGCCGACCTGGTCGGCAAGGTCGAACAGGGCATTCCGGAGGACGATCCGCGCAATGCCGCGACCATCGCGGACAACGTGGGCGACAACGTCGGCGACTGTGCGGGAATGGCGGCCGACCTCTTCGAGTCGTACGCCGTGACCCTCGTCGCTGCGCTGATCCTCGGATCGGCTGCCTTCGGCGACCTGGGGCTCGCCTTCCCGCTGATCGTGCCCGCGATCGGCGTGATCACCGCGATGATCGGCATCTTCGCCGTGGCCCCGCGCCGCAGCGACCGCAGCGGCATGACCGCGATCAACCGCGGGTTCTTCATCTCCGCGGTGATCTCGATCGTGCTGGTCGCGATCGCCGTGTTCGCCTACCTGCCGTCGTCGTACGCCGATCTCGACGGTGTCACCGACGCGGCGATCGCGGCCAAGGAAGGCGACCCGCGGATCCTCGCGCTCGTCGCCGTGGGCATCGGCATCCTGCTCGCCGCCGTCATCCAGCAGCTCACCGGCTACTTCACCGAGACCAACCGGCGCCCCGTCAGGGACATCGGCAAGACCTCGCTGACCGGCCCCGCGACCGTCGTCCTCGCCGGCATCTCCGTCGGCCTGGAGTCGGCCGTCTACACCGCCCTGCTGATCGGTCTCGGCGTCTACGGCGCCTTCCTGCTCGGCGGCACGTCGATCATGCTGGCGCTGTTCGCGGTGGCGCTGGCCGGCACCGGCCTGCTCACCACGGTCGGCGTGATCGTCGCCATGGACACCTTCGGGCCGGTCTCCGACAACGCGCAGGGCATCGCCGAGATGTCCGGCGACGTCGAGGGCGCCGGCGCCCAGGTGCTCACCAACCTGGACGCGGTCGGCAACACCACCAAGGCCATCACCAAGGGCATCGCCATCGCCACCGCCGTGCTCGCGGCGGCGGCGCTCTTCGGGTCGTACCGCGACGCCATCACCACCGGCGCGCGGGACGTGGGCGAGAAGCTCAGCGGTGAAGGCGCGCCGATGAGCCTGATGATGGACATCTCGCAGCCCAACAACCTCGTCGGCCTGATCGCGGGCGCGGCGGTCGTCTTCCTCTTCTCCGGACTCGCCATCAACGCCGTGTCGCGGTCGGCGGGTTCCGTGGTGTACGAGGTGCGGCGCCAGTTCCGCGAGAAGCCCGGGATCATGGACTACAGCGAGACGCCGGAGTACGGCAAGGTCGTCGACATCTGCACCAAGGACGCGCTCCGGGAGCTCGCGACGCCCGGTCTGCTCGCCGTGATGGCGCCCATCTGCATCGGGTTCACGCTCGGGGTCGGTGCCCTCGGCGCGTTCCTCGCGGGCGCGATCGGCGCCGGCACGCTGATGGCGGTGTTCCTCGCCAACTCCGGCGGCGCCTGGGACAACGCCAAGAAGCTCGTCGAGGACGGTCACCACGGCGGCAAGGGCAGCGAGGCCCACTCTGCCACGGTGATCGGCGACACGGTCGGTGACCCCTTCAAGGACACCGCCGGTCCCGCGATCAACCCGCTGCTGAAGGTCATGAACCTGGTGGCGCTGCTCATCGCGCCCGCGGTCATCCAGTTCAGCTACGGCGAGGACAAGAACGTCGGCGTCCGGGTCACGATCGCCGTACTGTCCCTCCTCGTGATCGTCGGTTCGGTCTACGTCTCCAAGCGCCGTGGCATCGCCATGGGTGACGAAGGCAACGCCGACAGGGTCGCCAAGCCGGTCGATCCCGCGGTGGTGTCATAGGCGGTCCTACGACGGCCCAGTTCAACAGGCGGGCGGGCGGCGCGCATCGACGTGCCGCCCGCCCGCCTCGTGCGTTTTCACGCCCCTGCCGTGACGCTTCTCTCGCATGGTGTAAAAGTCGGAAAAGCCTACAGAGGTGACGTTCGGCGTACGGCCGTCCCCCGCCTGCCGTGTAGGGTCCGGTGGCCGAGAGCCATGGAAGGGACCAAACCGGTGAACAAGAAGCTCACGGCCGCACTGTCCGGCGGTGCGGTGCTGGCACTGGCACTGACGGGATGCTCGAGCGACGAGGGCAACCCGGAGCTGGACGCCTGGGCCAAGAAGGTCTGCGACACGGCGCCCGCGCAGAACGCGAAGATCGCCGCCGCCGACGCCGCGATCACGAAGGCGGCCAAGGACAGCCCGCCCAAGGAGCTCCAGAAGGTCGACGCCAAGGCATTCCAGGACCTCTCCGACGGCTTCAAGGCGCGTGCCACCCTGCTGCAGCAGGTCGGGCCGCCCCCGGGTGACGAGAACGGCGCGAAGAAGCAGAAGGACGCCATCGCGAAGCTCACCGCCGTCTCCGTCAGCTACGCCGAGCTGAAGAAGCAGACGGACGAGCTGAACACCAAGGACCAGGGGAAGTTCGCCGCCGGGCTGCGCAAGGTCGGCGACGAGATGAAGGACATGGTGGGCCAGCGCAAGAGCGCGCTCGACGCGCTGAAGCAGCTGGAGTCGAGCGGCGACACCAAGAAGGCGCTGCTCGGACAGGAGGGCTGCAAGCAGGCGGTCGCCTCCGACTCCGCGCCGGCCACCGACAGCTGAGCCGTCACACGGGCGGGCGGGGTCCGACGCGGGTCACAATGAGGGCGTGAGTGACTCCCGCCTGTCCGCCCTGCCCGCCTCCGACCGCCCCGAAGTAGCCGCCCGGCTGCGAGACGCCCTCCTCAGGGCCTCCTTCACCGCCGACGGGCTGCTCGAACTGCTCGGCGCGCCCGCGTACGCGGCGCTCGCGCGCAGCGAGACCGTGCCCGCGCTCCGGGCGACCCGCTCGGACACACCGCTGGAAGCGCTCGTACGGCTGTTCCTGTTGCAGCAGCCCGTGCCCCACGCGCGCGTGGCGGACGTTCTCCCCGTCGACGCCTGCCTGGAGAGCGGTTGGCTGATTCGCGTCGGTGAGGGCACCGGCGACGACATCGCCGCCACCGTGGACGTACGGCCGTACGGCGGGCCCGCCGGCGAGGACTGGTTCATCGTGTCCGACCTGGGGTGCGCGGTCGGCGGGGCGGGCGGCATCGGCAACAAGGACGAGGCAGTCGTCCTGGGCGTCGGCGGTGCCTCGACGACCCTCGCCGGCATCACGGTCCGTACGCCCGTCGCGTCCGCCCTCGACCTCGGCACCGGGTCCGGCATCCAGGCGCTGCACGCCGCGCAGCACGCCACGCGCGTGACGGCGACCGACCTCAACCCGCGCGCGCTGCACATCACCGCGCTGACGCTCGCGCTGTCCGGCGCCCCGGCCGCGGATCTGCGGGCGGGCTCGCTGTTCGAGCCGCTCAAGAACGGCGAGACGTACGACCTGATCGTCTCGAACCCGCCCTTCGTGATCTCGCCGGGCGCGCGGCTCACCTACCGGGACGGCGGGATGGGCGGGGACGATCTGTGCCGCTCGATCGTTCAAGGGGCGGGGGAGCGGCTGAGCGAGGGCGGGTTCGCGCAGTTCCTCGCCAACTGGCAGCACGTGGAAGGGGAGGACTGGCAGGACCGGCTGCGGTCCTGGGTGCCGCGCGGGTGCGACGCCTGGATCGTGCAGCGCGAGGTCCAGGACGTCACGCAGTACGCCGAGCTGTGGCTCAGGGACGCCGGTGACCACCGGGGCGACGCGGCCGAGTACCAGGCGCGGTACGACGCGTGGCTGGACGAGTTCGAGGCGCGCAAGGTGAAGGCCGTGGGATTCGGGTGGATCACCCTGCGGAAGACCTCGGCCGCCGTGCCCTCGATCACGGCGGAGGAATGGCCGCATCCGGTGGAGCAGCCGCTCGGCGACACGGTCCGGGCGCACTTCGGCCGGCTCGACTATCTGCGTGCCCATGACGACGCGGCGCTGCTGGAGGACCACTTCAGGCTCGTCGCCGAGGTCGTGCAGGAGCAGGTCGGGCTGCCCGGCGCCGAGGACCCGGAGCACGTGGTGCTGCGACAGCACCGCGGTATGCGCCGGGCCACCCAGGTGGACACGGTCGGCGCGGGCTTCGCGGGCGTGTGCGACGGTTCGCTGAGCGCCGGGCGCATCCTGGACGCGATCGCCCAACTGATGGGCGAGGACCCGGTGCTGCTGCGCGACCGTACGCCCGCGCAGATCCGGATGCTGGTGGAACAGGGGTTCCTGGAACCGGCACGGTGACCTCGGGGGCGCTTGCGTTTGCGGTGAGCGTGTTTTGCCATGCCCCGCGGACAAGGGCTCCAGTAGGCGTTCGGCAGGCGTTCCGAAGACGTTCGTAGGGGTTCCGGGAGGGGGTTTCGGGTGGGGGTTTCGGCCACGCTCCCGAGCAGTGCGGCCAACGAATTTCGAGTCGATCTCCGCGCGTTCCGGTCTTCGCCTGGGTTCTGTTCTCGGCCTTCGCGTGGGTTCTGTCGCCGATGAGTGGCTTCTGTTGCTCGTGATGCTCGTGAAGCCTGTGAGATCGATGGCGCAAACGCGTTCGGTGGGGCCAGATAGGGCAACGGGCCCTGTGGGGTTGCTGTGAGGACCGACACGCGCGCCGCCTGCGCGGTCCACAGCTGCGTCGCCCCTCCCGGTTCACCTGAGGTTCGCCTGCCCGCCGCACGCGCGTGTCAGCCTCGCCGGGCCGAGCACGCGCGGACCGGAGAAAAGGGGCGAGCGGCACCATGGAGAGGGGACCGGCGATCTTCGCTGGGCTGGTTTTCGCCCTGTTCGGAGCCGCCCTGCTGATGTGGACGGTGGTCCGGGTGCGCCAGCACAGACCGGTCGCCGAAGGTGTGAGCCCCGTCGCATCGGCGACGCTCGCCGGCGTTGTCTCGGCCATCGCGCTGATCTTCGGAACATGGTGCTTCACCCGCCTCTGAGAACGCCCCGCGAGCTGGGCCGCCGGTAATTGGGAGGGCCTCTTCCGGAAAGGCTCGAATAGGACGGTGGGCACTCCGGGCGGCAGGAATGGCGGAAGTCGGGTTACCGTTCGAGTGGCCGTTGCGGGCTTTTCCCGTTTGACAACGGGGCGGGATGTACCGTCACACTCCGCAGCGTCACCACCACCCGACCCCGGGCCCAAGCGACCCCGGGGAGGTGCAGGCACGACCCCGCGCCGCCCGGCACGCACTCTCGCCGCACCGGCCGAAGGCCTGGTAGCTCCGCTACGAGAACCTTCGACCCGCACAGCGAGAGCACGCACCGGCTGTGAAGACAGCCGCCGCCGAGGCGGGCACGGGACCGCACCTGCACCTCCCCGGAGCCGCTTGACCCTGGGAGGGCCCCAGCGTCGACCGGAGAGAAGAGCGAAGTTGTCCCCGACCAGCGAGACCGCACAGGGCGGCCGCCGACTCGTCATCGTCGAGTCGCCTGCCAAGGCGAAGACGATCAAGGGCTACCTGGGCCCCGGCTACGTAGTCGAAGCGAGCGTCGGGCACATCCGCGACCTTCCCAACGGCGCCGCGGAGGTGCCGGAGAAGTACACCGGTGAGGTGCGCCGCCTCGGCGTGGACGTCGAGCACGACTTCGAGCCGATCTATGTCGTCAACGCCGACAAGAAGGCCCAGGTCAAGAAGCTCAAGGACCTGCTGAAGGAGTCCGACGAGCTCTACCTCGCCACCGATGAGGACCGCGAGGGCGAGGCCATCGCGTGGCACCTTCAGGAAGTGCTCAAGCCCAAGGTCCCGGTCAAGCGGATGGTCTTCCACGAGATCACCAAGGCCGCGATCCAGGCCGCCGTGGCCAACCCGCGCCAGCTCAACCAGAAGCTCGTCGACGCCCAGGAGACCCGCCGCATCCTCGACCGCCTCTACGGCTACGAGGTCTCGCCGGTCCTGTGGAAGAAGGTCATGCCGCGCCTGTCGGCCGGCCGTGTCCAGTCGGTCGCCACCCGCCTCGTCGTCGAGCGGGAACGCGAGCGCATCGCGTTTCGTTCAGCTGAGTACTGGGACCTGACGGGCACCTTCGCGACCGGCCGCGCGGGAGACTCGTCGGACCCGTCGTCGCTGGTCGCCCGTCTCCAGACCGTCGACGGCAGGCGGGTCGCGCAGGGCCGCGACTTCGATTCCCTGGGACAACTCAAGAGCGCGAACACCCTCCACCTCGACGAGGCCAACGCCCGCGCGCTGGCCGCGGCCCTGGAGCAGACGCAGTTCGCTGTCCGCTCCGTCGAGTCCAAGCCGTACCGCCGCTCGCCGTACGCCCCGTTCCGTACGACGACGCTCCAGCAGGAGGCGAGCCGCAAGCTCGGCTTCGGCGCGAAGGCCACGATGCAGATCGCGCAGAAGCTGTACGAGAACGGCTACATCACGTACATGCGTACGGACTCCACGACGCTGAGCGACACCGCCGTGTCCGCCGCCCGCGCCCAGGTCACGCAGCTGTACGGCGCCGACTACCTGCCCTCCGCGCCGCGGACGTACGCCGGGAAGGTCAAGAACGCGCAGGAGGCGCACGAGGCGATCCGCCCCTCCGGCGACCGCTTCCGCACTCCGGCCGAGACCGGGCTGACCGGCGACCAGTTCAAGCTCTACGAGCTGATCTGGAAGCGGACCGTCGCCTCCCAGATGAAGGACGCGACCGGCAACTCGGTCACCGTCAAGATCGGTGGCACCGCCGCCGACGGCCGGGACGTCGAGTTCAGCGCCTCCGGCAAGACGATCACCTTCCACGGCTTCCTGAAGGCCTACGTCGAGGGCGCCGACGACCCGAACGCCGAGCTCGACGACCGCGAGCGCCGGCTGCCGCAGGTCGGCGAGGGCGACCGGCTCACCGCCGAGGAGATCACGGTCGACGGGCACGCCACCAAGCCCCCGGCCCGCTACACCGAGGCCTCCCTGGTCAAGGAGCTGGAAGAGCGCGAGATCGGCCGCCCGTCGACGTACGCGTCGATCATCGGCACGATCCTCGACCGCGGCTATGTGTTCAAGAAGGGCACGGCGCTCGTCCCGTCCTTCCTGTCCTTCGCCGTGGTCAACCTCCTGGAGAAGCACTTCGGGCGGCTCGTCGACTACGACTTCACCGCCAAGATGGAGGACGACCTCGACCGCATCGCCCGCGGCGAGGCCCAGTCCGTGCCGTGGCTGAAGCGGTTCTACTTCGGCGAGGGCACCGGAATCGGCGGCGCCGCCGAGGCGGGCAACGGCGACGGGGACCACCTCGGTGGCCTCAAGGAGTTGGTGACCGACCTGGGCGCCATCGACGCGCGCGAGGTGTCCTCGTTCCCCGTGGGCAACGACATCGTGCTGCGCGTCGGCCGCTACGGCCCCTACATCGAGCGCGGCGAGAAGGACACCGAGCAGCACCAGCGCGCCGACATCCCGACCGACCTCGCGCCGGACGAGCTGTCCGTGGAGCTGGCCGAGGAGCTGCTGGCCAAGCCCAGCGGCGACTTCGAGCTGGGCACCGACCCGGCCACCGGCCACGCGATCGTCGCCAAGGACGGCCGCTACGGCCCGTACGTCACCGAGGTGCTCCCCGAGGGCACCCCGAAGACCGGCAAGAACGCGATCAAGCCGCGCACGGCCTCCCTCTTCAAGTCCATGTCGCTGGACACGGTGACGCTGGACGACGCGCTCAAGCTGATGTCGCTGCCCCGTGTCGTCGGCGCCGACGCCGAGGGCCAGGAGATCACCGCCCAGAACGGCCGCTACGGGCCGTACCTGAAGAAGGGCACGGACTCCCGTTCGCTCCAGACCGAGGAGCAGCTCTTCACGATCACGCTCGAAGAGGCGCTGGCGATCTACGCCCAGCCCAAGCAGCGCGGCCGGGCCGCCGCCAAGCCGCCGCTGAAGGAACTCGGCACCGACCCGGTGAGCGAGAAGCCGGTCGTCGTGAAGGACGGTCGTTTCGGGCCGTACGTCACCGACGGGGAGACCAACGCGACCCTGCGCTCCGGCGACAGCGTGGAGACGATCACCCCGGAGCGTGGCTTCGAGCTGCTCGCCGAGAAGCGGGCGAAGGGGCCCGCCAAGAAGACGGCGAAGAAGACCACCGCGAAGAAGGCGACCGCCAAGAAGGCCGCCCCGGCCAAGAAGACGGCTGCCAAGAAGACCGCTGCGAAGAAGACGACCGCGGCCTCCAAGAAGACGACGGCGAAGAAGACCACCGCGAAGACCGCCACGAAGAAGGCGACTGCTTCCAAGTCGGCGACGGAGGACTGAGCCGCCCAAACAGGGCCACCTCAGGGGCCCGTTGGCGGTCCGGTTCTTCACTTCTGGTTCGCAAAACGAACGCCCCGGCATCAGTTTGGTGTCGGGGTGGGCGTACGTTCGGGCGGGCGCGCCGGGCTGTCAGTGCGTCCCGATAGGCTGAAAGCATGACGCGAGCCGAGCAGCCAACGGCCCCCAACGCCAGCCCCGACGACGCCCTCGCGGCGGACTCCCGTGAGCGCGCCGTCCGGGCGCTGCTGCGCCGACCGCAGCTCAAGCGGTTGTGGAGCGCGCAGTTGGTGGGCGGTGTCGGCGACATGCTCGCCCTCCTGGTGCTCGTCCTGCTGGCCCTTCAGACGGCGATCGCCGAAGGCGCGTTCGGCGGCGGGTACCGGGGCGTGGCGTTCGCAGTGGCGACCGTCTTCGGTGTGCGCATCCTCGCCACGCTCCTCTTCGGCGCCGTACTCCTCGGCCCCCTGACCTCGCTCACCTCCCAGGACGGCCCGCTCGACCGGCGCTGGACGATGGTCGGCGCGGACGGTCTGCGGGCCGCCCTGCTGATCGTGGCGCCCCTGTGGATCGACTGGACGCCGGACAACGCGCTCGCCGTCCTCCTGGTCACCGTCTTCGTGACCGGAGTCGCCGAGCGGTTCTGGACGGTGTGCCGGGAGAGCGCGGCGCCCGCGCTGCTGCCGCCCCCGCCGCCGGAGGGTGCGACGGTACGCCCGCTGCCGGACCACATGGACGCCCTGCGCCGCCTGTCGCTGCGTACGGGCTTCGTGGCGGTCCCCCTGGCCGCCGCCGCCCTCGTCGTCGCGGCGCTGCTCAACAACCTGCTCGGCGCCGGAGTCGACTGGTTCGACCAGCACCAGGCGGCCCTCGGGTCGTATGTCGCGGCCGGTCTGTTCGCCGCGTCCCTGTCCGTGCTGACCTTCCTGGAGCTGCCCGACACCCGCACCCCGCGCGCGCGGTCGCCGCTCGAGGGCCTGCGCCGCCCCAAGACCGGCACAGGCGTCGACAAGGGCCGTACCGGCGCGATCCCGCTGCTGGTGACGGCGTGTGCGGCCGTCGCCGGAGCGGTGTCCGCCGCGGTCGCCGTGAGCGTCCTGCACGCGAAGGACCTGGGCGGCGGGCCGGTGCTGTACGGCCTGCTGGTGCTCGCGCTGACCGGCGGCGTGGTCGTCGGCATCCGTACGGCGCCTTCCGTGCTGCCCGCCCTGTCGCGGCGCCGGCTGCTGGCGCTGGCGATCGCCTTCACCGGCGTCGCGCTGCTGGCCGCGGGACTCGTCCCCGACGTCACCACCGTGCTGCTGATCGTCGCGCTGGCCGGGATCGGCGCGGGTATCGCCGCGAACACCGGGCACACCCTGCTCGACCAGGAGGCCGAGGAATTCCGGCGGCCCCGGACGACGGAACACCTGCACGCGGTCGCACGGGTCTGTGTCGCCCTCGGCGCCGTGATCGCGCCGCTGGTGGCCGCGCTCATCGGGCCGCACCGCCTGGAGAGCGGCAGGTTCACCTTCGCGCACGGCGGCGCGGCGTTCACGCTGATGCTGGTCGGCGCGCTGCTGCTGCCGGTGGCCGTGCTGGTGCTCGCCAAGGTCGACGACCGCTCCGGCGTGCCGCTGCGCAAGGACCTGCGGGACGCGCTGCTCGGCGGCGACGACCCGGAGCAGGTACCGGCGGCATCCGGTTTCTTCGTCGCCCTGGAGGGCGGCGACGGCGCCGGGAAGTCCACCCAGGCCGAGGCGCTCGCCGAGTGGATCCGAGCCAAGGGGCATGAGGTCGTCGTCACGCGCGAGCCGGGGGCCACGCCGGTCGGCAAGCGGCTGCGGTCCATCCTGCTGGACGTGTCGAGCGCAGGGCTGTCGCACCGTGCGGAGGCGCTGCTGTACGCGGCGGACCGCGCGGAGCACGTCGACACCGTGGTCCGGCCCGCGCTGGAGCGGGGCGCCGTCGTGATCTCGGACCGCTACGTCGACTCCTCGGTCGCCTACCAGGGCGCCGGACGCGATCTGTCGCCGACCGAGATCGCCCGCATCAACCGCTGGGCCACCCATGGCCTCGCGCCGCATCTGACGGTCCTGCTGGACGTCGCGCCGGAGGTCGCCCGCGAGCGGTTCACCGAGGCGCCGGACCGGCTGGAGTCGGAGCCGGCCGAGTTCCACGCGCGCGTGCGGTCCGGGTTCCTGACGCTGGCCGCGGCCGACCCCGGGCGGTACCTGGTGGTGGACGCCGGTCAGGAGGCGGAAGCCGTGACGACGGTCATCCGGCACCGGCTCGACCAGATGCTGCCGCTGTCCGAGGCCGAGATCCAGGCCCAGGAGGAAGCTCGCCGCAAGGCCGAGGAGGAGGCCCGCCGCAAGGCCGAGGAAGAGGCCGCCCGCAAGGCCGAGGAGGAGCGCCTGGAGCGCGAGCGCCAGGAGCAGCTGGCCCGGCTGCGCGCCGAGGAGGAGGAGCGCAAGCGGCGCGAGCTGGAGGAGGCGCAGCGGCGCGAGGCCGAACGGCAGGTGGAGGAGGCCCGGCAGCGGGCCGAAGAAGCTCGCCGCAAGGCCGAGGAGGAGCGTCAGCGGCTCCTCGCGGAGGAGAAGGCGCGCGCCGAGGAGGAGGCCCGCCGCAAGGCCGAGGAGGAGCGGCGCCGCAAGCAGGCCGAGGACGAGGCCCGCATTCGCGCCGAGGCCGATGCCCGCCGTCTGGAGAAGCAGCGCAAGGCCGAGGAGGCTCTGCTGCGCGCGGAGGAGGCCCGTCGGCAGGCCGAGCAGGCGGCCGCTCAGGCCCAGGCCGGACCGAAGCCGGCGGGTCCGGGCACCGGGGTCGTTCAGGGCGACGCGGCGACCGTGCCCACGCCGGTGGTGACGCCGGGGAGGACGACGGGGGCCCCGGGCGGAGCGTCCGACGACACGACTGTGCTGCGGCCGGTGCGGGACGACCGGCGCGGAGGGCAGCGGAAGCGGAATGAGAAGCAGGACGAGCAGCGGGGCGGAGCCGACGCCGAGTGCTCTTCGGGCGCGCGTGCCTCCGGGGAGTCCGAATCCGAGGTGACGACGCAGCTGCCGCAGCCGCCAACGCCTTCGGGGGCGGCTGATGAGACGGCGGTGCTGCCGCCGGTCGTTCCGGGGGCGGCTGATGAGACGGCGGTGCTGCCGCCGGTCGTGCCCGGTGCGGCTGATGAGACGGCTGTGCTGCCTCCCGTCGTTCCGGGTGCCGCGGATGAGACGGCGGTGCTGCCTCCCGTGCGGGGACAGGGTTCCGCGGACCGGGTTCCGCCGGACTACTTCCGCGACGAGCGGGGCGACGCCGGGGCGGGACGGCCGGACGGGACCGAGGACCGCACGCGGGAGATGCCACAGGTCGACGAGACGGGGACCCCGCGGCGCCGGGCTCGCTCCGACTGGGCCGAGGAGACACCGCTGGACGACCTGCCGACGCTGGCGGACGAGCTGCTCGGCCCGCGTGAGGACGAACACGACGAGGACGAGGACGGGGGCCGGGGCCGGGGCCGACGGCGCTGAGGCTGGGGGCAAGTGGCGCTGGTGGCAAAGGCGGCTGGCGGGGCTGGGGCTCGGTGGGCTCGGGGGCGTGCTCGGCTGGGGTGACTCGGCTGCGGTGATTCACCTGAGGGGCCTCTCCACCTGGTCCGTTTCGGTGAGGTGCCTCGGCGCGTGAGGTGAGGGGTGGCCGCGCGGGTCGGTCGGTTTCTGCGCGCGGCCACGAGACGTGACCGGATTCCACCGGACGGGCGCGGGGCGCTGCGCACGACCAGCTCGTCGGCCCGCGGTGGCCCGAGCCGCAGGCTCCGCTCCCGGCTCCTGACCCGCAAGCTTTGCTCCCGGCGAGGCCGCCCGCCCCTCGTTGTCAGTGCCGCCCCTCACAATGGAACCCGCGGCGCGGCATGTGACGGCGACGTGGGATGTGCCGATGACGTGCAATGCGAAATGTGACCGCGGCGCGGGATGTGATGAAAGGGCGGCGTGACCCATGAGCGTGTGGGACGACCTGGTGGGCCAGGAGCGGGTGAGTGAGCAGCTGGGCGCTGCCGCTCGGGACGCCGACGCCCTGGTGACCGCCGCCGCTGCCGACGCGCCGCCCCCCGAGGCATCCAAGATGACGCACGCCTGGCTGTTCACCGGACCGCCCGGTGCGGGCCGGAACCAGGCGGCGCGGGCCTTCGCCGCCGCGTTGCAGTGCGTCAGCCCCGACCGGGCCCTCGGCGGAGCCCCCGGCTGTGGTTTCTGCGACGGGTGCCATACGGCGCTCGTCGGCACGCACGCCGACGTCACCACCGTGGCCGCCGTCGGCACCCAGATCCTCGCCGACGACATGCGGGACACCGTTCGCAAATCGTTCACCTCACCGGCGAACGGCCGCTGGCAGATCATCCTCGTCGAGGACGCCGAGCGGCTCAACGAGAAGTCGGCCAACGCCGTCCTGAAAGCCGTGGAGGAGCCGGCGCCCCGCACGGTCTGGCTGCTCTGCGCCCCCTCCATCGAGGACGTCCTGCCCACGATCCGCTCCCGCTGCCGCCACCTGAACCTGAGCACGCCCACCGTCGACGCCGTCGCCGACATGCTCGTCCGGCGGGAAGGTGTCGAGCCCGACGTCGCCGCGGCGGCGGCCCGCGCCACGCAGGGGCACGTCGACCGGGCCCGCCGCCTGGCCACGGACCCGGCAGCCCGGGAGCGCCGGGCCGCCGTCCTGAAGCTGCCCCTGCGGCTGGGCGAGGTCGGCGCCTGCCTCAAGGCCGCTCAGGAGCTCGTCGATGCCGCCGCCGAGGACGCCAGGCAGCTCGCCGAGGAGATGGACGGCAAGGAGACCGAGGAGCTGAAGGCGGCGCTGGGCGCGGCCCAGGGCGGTCGGATGCCGCGCGGCACGGCGGGGGTGATGAAGGAACTGGAGGACCGGCAGAAGCGGCGCCGCACGAGGACTCAGCGCGACAGCCTCGACCTCGCGCTGACCGACCTGACCGCGTTCTACCGCGACGTCCTCGCCCTCCAGCTCGGCTCCCGCGTCGCCCTCGCCAACACCGACGCCGAGGACGCCCTCGAGCGCCTCGCCCGCGACGGCGTCCCGGAGGCCACCCTCCGTCGCATCGAGGCGATCGCCGCCTGCCGAGACGCCCTCGACCGCAACGTGGCGCCGCTGCTGGCCGTGGAGGCGATGACCATGGCGCTCAGAGCGGGCTAGCGGGCCGGCGAGACGCCCGGCCCCTCGCCCACCACACGTGCCGTAGCTGATCAATCGGAGGTTGACGAGGTAACACGTACGAGCCATGCCGTGCACGCAGAGCGTCTGGCTGGCTGCACAGAGTTACGCTCGCTGAATGCAGACCAGGCGCAGCTCCCCTCTCAGCCCCGACCCGAGCCCTCGCGGGAGGGGCGCCCGCCCCCGGCGCGTGACTTCCCGCCGAGCCGGCAAGGTCGGCGCTCTCCTCGCCGTGGCCGCGCTGCTCGTCTCCGCCTGTTCCTCCGGCGAGCCGACGAAGGCGATGAAGGCTCCGCAGGCGAGGAAGCCGGCCGCCGGGGCGGCACTGGCGGCGCTGCCACGTTCGACGCCGGCCGCGCTCGCGCCCTACTACGAGCAGAAGCTGAAATGGCGGAGCTGCGGAGCGCCCGGCTTCCAGTGCGCCACCATGCGGGCGCCCCTGGACTACGCGAAGCCGGACGCTGGAAGCATCCGCCTCGCCGTGGCCCGCAAGAAGGCGACGGGGCATGGCAAGAGCCTCGGTTCACTGCTCGTGAACCCCGGCGGTCCCGGCGGCTCGGCGATCGGCTACCTCCAGCAGTACGCGGGGATCGGCTATCCAGCTGAAGTGCGCGCCCGCTACGACATGGTGGCCGTCGACCCGCGCGGAGTCGCCCGCAGCGAGCCCGTCGAATGCCTCGACGGACGCGAGATGGACAGATACACGCAGACGGACTTCACGCCCGACGACGAGCGGGAGACAGGCCGGCTCGTCGCCGCGTACAAGAGGTTCGCCGAGGGCTGCGGCGCGGACGCGCCCCGACTGCTGCGGCACGTCTCCACCGCCGAGACGGCCCGCGACATGGACATCGCGCGGGCGGCGCTGGGGGACGAGCGGCTGACGTACGTCGGAGCGTCGTACGGCACCTTCCTCGGGGCGACCTACGCCGGGCTGTTCCCGGACCGGGTGGGCCGGCTGGTCCTGGACGGCGCGATGGACCCCTCGCTGCCCGCCCGCAGGATGAACCTCGACCAGACGGCCGGCTTCGAGACGGCGTTCCGGGCGTTCGCGCGGGACTGCGTGCGACAGCCGGACTGCCCACTTGGCAGGAAGGCCGAGGAGGTCGGCAAGAACCTGAAGGCCTTCTTCCGGAAGCTCGACGCGCGACCCGTCCCGACCGGCGACGCGGACGGCCGTGAACTCGGAGAGTCACTCGCCACCACGGGCGTGATCGCGGCGATGTACGACGAGGGCGCCTGGGCGCAGCTGCGCGACGCCCTGTCCGCGGCGATGCGGGAGAACGACGGCGCTGGCCTGCTCGTCCTCTCCGACAGCTACTACGAGCGTGACGCCGACGGCAGCTACACGAACCTGATGTTCGCCAACGCGGCCGTGAACTGCGTCGACCTCCCGCCCGCCTTCGCCACCCCCGACGACGTCCGCGAGGCCCTCCCGGCGTTCGAGAAGGCATCCCCCGTCTTCGGCGAGGGCCTGGCCTGGGCCACCCTGAACTGCGCGTACTGGCCGGTGGCCCCGACCGGCGAGCCGCGCCGCATCGTCGCGAAGGGCGCGTCCCCGATCGTCGTGGTCGGCACCACCCGCGACCCGGCGACCCCGTACCGCTGGGCCCGCGCCCTGACCCGCCAGCTCTCCTCGGCCCACCTCCTCACCTACGAGGGCGACGGCCACACGGCGTACGGGCGGGGCAGCAGGTGCGTCGACGACACGATCAACGCCTACCTCCTCCGAGGCACCCCGCCGACGGCCGGAAAGCGCTGCTCAGCGCGCTGATCGCGGCCGGGTAAGGGGCTGGTTCGGAGCACCTGAGAAACTGTGTAGACTTACCGACGTTGCCGATCGCACCATAGTGCGGACGGCGCGCCGCCTTAGCTCAGATGGCCAGAGCAACGCACTCGTAATGCGTAGGTCTCGGGTTCGAATCCCGAAGGCGGCTCCACCAAACCCCAGGTCGCATAGTCACTGACCTGGGGTTTTCTGTTGCTCGGGGCATGGAGCAACCGCGCCTGCCGACCACGGAGTCCGCTGTCGTCGCCATCCGTGACCTCGCCGTGGAGTTCGGGCTGACCATGTCGGTCACCGACGACATCGGCGCGGACCAGACCTCGCGGCGCAGCTCGGCCGAGCTCTTCACCGTGTTCGACCCCGACGGCTCGCTGCCGCACGAGGCGTTCGTGGAGTTGGCGGGGTCGCCGGTGGTGAGTGTGCGGCTCTTCTCCGAGGACGACGCGAGGATCACCGTCGACGGCGTGGAGTTCCACGACGTGCCGCGGGACTCCGTGCCGGGGTTCCTCAGGTCCGTCTACGGCGGGCTCGCCAGGACCAAGGGGCGGCTGTTCCCGCCCGGGCAGTGGCTGATCGTGCCGCTGCCGGGGGACGAGACGTACAAGGAGCTGATCGTGGACGTCAACCTCACACCGTGGCTGGCGCGTAGCGCGCGATGAGGTTCTCCAGGTAGGCGTCCCCGAAACCGAAGTGCTCGGCTTCGGGGACGTAGGCCCGCATACGGAGGGTGCAGATGCGCAAGGACTCGGGCAGTACCTCGTGCGCGACGCGGTGCACCCGCCGGCCCAGGGCCGACTCGACCGCCGTGACGATCTCCTCCGCCGGATACGAGACTCCGGAGGCCACGTTGACCGTCCGGCCGTGAATCCCGAGGGTGAGCAAGCGGTCCAGCACCGTGCCGGCCTCGTAATGCGTAGGTCTCGGGTTCGAATCCCGAAGACGGCTCCCCTGGGAGCCAGTCAGACCTCGGCTGACCCGGATTTTTTGCCGTGGGCAGCGCTGTGGCCTACATCGGATGCAGCTGCCCAGGTATTTGTGCCGGAGCCTGAACCAGGAGATAGGCTGCCGAGAATGGCAGGATCACGTGGTGAGCGGATGCCGGCGGCTCGGCGGATCACCTCACGCAACGCTCGCTTCCAGCAGTGGCAGGCATTGCTCGGCAACCGCAACAAGCGCATCCGCGCGGGTGAGTTCCTGGTCCTGGGAGTCCGCCCGATCTCGCTCGCGGTGGAGCACGGCTGGCCCGTACGCACGCTCCTCTACGACGGACAGCGGGAGCTGTCGAAGTGGGCGCGGGAGCTCCTGCGTACGGTACGGACGGAGCAGATCGCGATGGCCCCGGACTTGCTGATGGAACTGGGTGAGAAGAGCGAGGCTCCGCCCGAGGTCATCGCCGTCGTGGAGATGCCCGCCGATGACTTCGGCCGGATCACGGTCCGGGAAGACTTCCTGGGCGTACTGTTCGACAGGCCGACCAGCCCGGGGAACATCGGCAGCATCATTCGCTCGGCGGATGCCCTGGGGGCCCATGGTCTGATCGTGGCGGGGCACGCCGCCGACGTCTACGACCCGAAATCCGTCCGATCGAGCACCGGTTCGCTGTTCTCCCTGCCCGCCGTCCGGGTGCCGTCACCGGGCGAGGTGATGGACTGGGTGGAGGCCCGCCGGGCCGGCGGAACACCGATCGTCCTGGTCGGTACGGACGAACATGGCGACTGCGACGTGTTCGACTTCGACTTCACTCAGCCGACACTGCTGCTGATCGGCAACGAGACGGCCGGGCTCAGCAACACCTGGCGCACGTTGTGCGACTACACGGTCAGCATCCCGATGACCGGCTCCGCGAGCTCGCTGAACGCGGCGAACGCCGCGACCGCGATCCTCTACGAAGCCGTTCGGCAACGGATCATCAGAGGAAGAAATTCAACAACTCCCTGAGCAACCACGGGTAGTTGTACCTGGCACGCGCCCGTTCCCGGATCCGCCCACGGTCTCCGCGTGCCGCTCGAAGTCGCCTGCCGGACGGCCCAGCGTTGCAGCGGGGTCCGAGCCCGGCGTCAGAGACTCGACGTCACCTCCGTACACCCGGGACATGAATTCCGCCTCCGTCGGCAGCGCCGGCAGCGAGCCCGACGCGAGGGTCTCGAGCATCCGGGCCGTGAGCAACCCCGTGCTTGACAAGGAACTGGGGAACCTTCGGCCCGGCCCGCTGCTCAGGAGCCGGCGTCCAGCACATCGGCTGCCCGGACCAGCACGGCCGACCGTGTCCCGATCTTCAGCCGCTCCAGGGCCCGTACCGGAGCAACCGGGATCCTACGGCTGCGGTCGGTGACGGCGATCACCGCATGCGCGGGCAGCACGGACGCGAGCGAACGCAGCATGCCCGCCACCGGCTGCCCGGGCACCGTCCCTTCCCAGTGCGTCCGCTCGCCGTACGGCAGATCGGTCAGTACGACATCGGGCGCGGACCCGGCGACGACGGCGGACAGCGACCGCGGATCGAAGACGTCCGCGACGCGCATGGTGAACGGCAGCGCCTCGCCATCCGCCGACAGGCGGTCCCGCAGACGGCGGGCGGCATGCGCGGCCTCCAGATAGGAAGGCTTCGCAAAACGCTCGCTCTGCCGGCGCCGCTCGAGCTCGCGTGCGGTCAGCCCTGCCGGCGAGAGCAGGGCGAGATTCTTGGCCGCGAGTTCCAGCGGGGCGGGATCCACATCGGAGGCGATCACTTGCCGCAGCGAGCGGCGGTGCAGCAAGCCCAGCACCGTCAGGAGGTAACCGCTGCCGCAACACGGGTCCCATAGCGTCACCGGACCGTCGCCCGGGAGTCTGGCCCGAGCCCTCAGGAAGATCTCCGTCGCCAGGCGAACGGGGAATGCGGGGAACCCCGGCGCGGAGTGGAGCACGACACCACAGGCGAAATCGGAACTGTCGATCCGCTCGACGGCGTGGCGGTACGAACTCACCCGTCCACTCTCCCCGGCAACTCGGAACCCTCTCCTTCGCAGCCCTGAGGTGATCACAGCGCCGCGGCCCGGTGCAGCTCGGTGCTGTCGCGGGACCTACAGGCTACCGGCGCGTCCGGGGCGATCGGTTGTCCCAGGTGAAGCCGGGTGGTCGGCCCAGTCTTCCCGGCCTCCCGCTGGTGACCGGCCCTGAGACGACCTGCTGGCAGCCGCCTTCCAACGGAAACTCGCGATTCGTCGGGGAGCCTCGGTAGCCGACGCCGCATATCCGAGCATGCGAGGCGCCGGGGGGGTGCCCCTATGGGTTTCGTCAAGCTGATGGGGCGGGCTGTGGGTCGTAGAAGGTGCCGTCGCGGAG
>NZ_JBIMKE010000025.1:0-116951 GCF_043673425.1 Streptomyces sp. M41
CGCGGGCGGCGAGCGCCAGATGACGCTCGGCGTCCGCCCGCCAGCCGAGCGACAGCGCGATCCGGCCCGCGAGCAGCGAAGCCTCCGGCGCGGCCGGCGCGCCGAACGAGGCCAGCCGCTCCGCGACCGCCGCCGTGTCGGCCACCAGCCGCCCCGAACTGCGTCCGGCCGCCACCCGCGCCTCGATCAGCACCAGCCGCGCATGCGCCTCCCACCAGCCGCGCCGCTGACCGGCGAAGAGCCGTACGGCCATGTCGGCGCGCGCGATCGCGGTGTGCGCGTCGCCCGCGAGCAGCGCGGCGCGCGCGGCGGCCAGCAGCAGCTCGGCCTTGCGGGTGGACTGGCCGCCGATCCCGTCGAGCACGGCGATGGCCGCGTCGGCCTCGGCCAGCGCCTCCCGGGGCAGCCCGGCGGCCAACAGCACCTCGCAGCGGCGGATGCTGAGCATGAACGTCGGCGTGCCGAGCTTGGCGTACCGCTCCTCGGCCTCGTCCAGCAGCCGCAGCGCCGCCGGGATGTCGCCCGAGCGGAACGCCGCGAGGCCCCGGCTCTCCACCGCGTCGGCTTTGTCGTGCTCCTGGCCGGTGGTGTCCCACAGGGCCTCGGCCGCCGTGAAGTCGGCGTCCGCCCGGTCCACCGCGCCGAGCGCCAGATGCACGGTCGCCCGCAGCGTCAGCGCCCGCGCCGTCCAGATGACGTCCTCCACCTGCCGCAGCACCGGGATCGCCTTGCGGACGTCCTCCAGCGCCTCCCGGTGACGCCCCAGCACCCACCGCGCGTACGCCCGGCGGAACAGCACCCGCGCGCGGGTGTGTCCGCTGCCGCGCTCGATCCCGCGCTCCAGCGCGGACAGACCCTGCTGTGTGCGACCCGCGTGCACCAATGCGACCCCGAGCGCCGCCAGGACGTCCGCCTCCCGCTCGGCCGACTCCGCGCGCGCCGCGAGATCCCGGGCACGCCGCAGATGGTGGAGGGCGATGCGCATGTCGCCCCAGTCCCGCTGCCAGATGCCGATCACCTGGTGGGCCACGGAGGCGTGCAAGGGCGACGGGTCCGCGCCGAGCACCCCTTCCGCCCTCGCCAGCGCGTCGTTGGGGGCGGCGAACACCATCGGCAGCAGTTCGAGAACCGAGTCGCTTCCCGCTGTCACTCCACGGATGGTAGTTGCCCCGGAACCGTGCCACACAGGTTTGGCGCTGTATCAATCAGCCACCGCACGGCTCTGACTGACGACCGTCGCCTCAGCAGGAGGACACGCCATGGCACCACAGCGATTCAACGAGCAGTTCGCGCACATCCAGCGCTCCATGCCCGACGTCCCCCTCGCGATGGGACCGGACGACTCCGCCGAGTTCATCTACGAGAAGGGCTATGTGCTGGTCCGCGACGGCGACGACGCCCAGGTCGTCGAGGACACCGTGCGGGCGCACTTCACCGCCGAACCCGATCTCGTCCAGGACAACGTGCGCCGCGCGGGCCCGCGGACCAACCGCTCGGGCATCACCCGCATCCAGGTCGGCGACCCCGGCGAGGGCGACCCCAGCGGCGACCGCACCGTCGCGCACGCCCTGCGCGCCCTGCGGGAGACGGAGGGCCGGGCCGGACGCCGGCTGGTCAGCCGCAATCACCTCGTGTCGATCGCGGTCAACTCCTGCCCCGGTGACGAGCCCGAGCCGGTGGCGCAGACCGACGGTCTCAACCCCGCCGCGGCCGAGGGCGGTTACGACCCGGACAGCGCCGTCGGCGTCCTCGTCGTCGACACCGGCCTGATGCGCGACTTCCGCTCCTCGCCGCTGCTGGCCCACACCGACGGCGACGCCCAGATCAGGGAGTGCGACGACGACGGAGTCCTCCAGCAGTACGTCGGCCACGGCACGTTCATCGCCGGGCTCGTCGCCGCCGTCGCCCCCAACACCGCCATCACCGTGCGCAACTCCCTGAACGACGCGGGCGCCATCCTGGAGTCCGAGTTCGGCGAGAAGCTCTTCGAGGCCGTCGACGCGGGCGGCTGGCCCGACATCCTCAGCCTGTCCGCGGGCACCTCCAACGGCCGCACCGACGGTCTGCTCGGCATCGAAGCCTTCATGCGCGAGCTGCGCGAGCAGCGCACCCTGCTGGTCGCCGCCGCCGGCAACAACGGCAGCGCCACGCCCTTCTGGCCCGCCGCCTACGCCGACCTCGCCGACTACCAGGACGTCGTGCTCTCGGTCGGCGCGCTGCGCAGCGACGGCGAGTTCGGCGCCTGCTTCAGCAACCACGGCGCCTGGGTGAAGGCGTACGCCCCCGGTGAGCGGCTCACCAGCGTCCTCACAGGCTTCGACACCCCCGTGCCCTACGTCTACCAGCACTCCACCTACGACGCCTGCCGGTACGGCTTCGGCTACACCTGTACCTGTCAGTCGCCGCGTCACAACGGCGTGTTGAGCGAGGAGGGCGGCGCCACCAAGCCCGACCAGGTGATGTTCGAAGGGTTCGCGCACTGGAGCGGCACGTCCTTCGCGACTCCGCTCGTCGCCGGCATGATCGCCGCGCACATGACGGCGCAGCAGGAGAACGACCCGCGCGTCGCGCGGTACAAGATGCTCGCGGCGAACTCCGGTTTCGCCGAGGTGCGCGGGGCGCACGTACCGGCGCTCCGCCCCCCGACCTGGCGCCCCGTCCCGGTCGTGCAGCCGGCTCGTCGGTCATGAGGGTCGGAACCGCCCCCTCCGCGGCGTACGATGACTTGCCGTACACGAGGGGTGGGGCTGTGGACCGTGCAGATGTCGGTGCGTTGGTCCAGTCCGCCGTCGACGGCGACGCGGCGGCCTGGAAGGCGCTGGTGGAAGGGCTGAGCCCACTGGTGTGGTCGGTGGTGCGGGCTCATCGGCTGGGCGACGCCGACGCCCATGAGGTGTACCAGACCGTCTGGTTCCGTTTCGCCCAGCACCTCGGGCGCATCCGGGAACCCGAGAAGGCCGGGTCATGGCTGGCGAGCACCGCGCGGCACGAGTGTCTGAAGGTGATCAAGGCCATGCGGCGGCTGACCGTGACGAACGATCCGCAACTGCTCGACCGGGTCAGTGAGGACCGTACGCCCGAGCAGTCGATCCTGGACTCGGAGGAGGCCGCCGCCGAGTCCGAACGGATCCGCTGGATGTGGCAGGAGTTCGAGAAACTCGGGGAACGCTGCCGCCAGTTGCTGCGCGTGCTGATGGCCTCGCCGCCGCCCAGCTACCACGAGGTGTCCGCCGCACTGGGCATCGCCGTGGGCAGCATCGGGCCGCTGCGCCAGCGCTGTCTGCGCCGCCTTCGGGCCCGACTCGACGCACGGGGAGCGCTGTGAACGACGACATGCACGACGAAGTGAGGGACGAGGGGCCCCTCGGCGACGACCTCGACGGTGACGGCGGTGACGGCGGGTTCGACATCGAGCTGCTCGAGGAGGAGCTGCGCCAGGCCGCCGCCATCTGGGACCCGGTGCCGGCCGAGCTCCAGCAGATCGCCGTGGAGGCGTTCGCGCTGCACGACCTCGACGCCCGTATCGCCGAGTTGACGTTCGACTCGCTGGTGGACGCCATTCCGGTCAGGGGGGCGACCGACGCGCCGCGGATGCTGACGTTCCGCGCGGGCGAGGTGACGGTCGACGTGGAGGTGACCGCCCAGGGCCTGATGGGGCAGGTGCTGCCACCGCAGCAGGCGCGGATCGAGGTGCTCGGCGGCCCGCAGACGGCCGTGCCGGTCGAGGCCGACGCCATGGGCCGGTTCGCCGGCGACGCCCCGCCGCACGGCCCTTTCGCCCTGCGGCTGCGGACCGGCGGCGAGGTCGTGGTCACGGAGTGGCTGCGGGCCTGAGCGCCACCCTCAGCGTGTGGCGGCGTCCACCAGCGTCGCCAGTGCCCGCGCGAGCCGGGTGAGTCCGGGACCGGCCGGACCGCCCGGCTCCGTCATGTATGTGTCCCGGCGGATCTCGATCATCAGGGCGCTCACCCGCGGCTCGGTGCCGTAGAACTCCAGCGGTACGTAGGTGCCGCTGAACGGACTGTCGAGCCCCGTCTCCCCGCAGGAGGCGAACGCCTCGCGCGCCGCCGCGAGCAGCGCGGGCGGCGTGTGGAAGGCGTCCGTGCCCAGGCAGACCGGCGGGCGTGGGCCCTCGCCGTGCAGTTCGTAGGGAAGCCGGGCGCTCGGATAGGAGTGGACGTCGATGATCACGGCCCGGCCGGTGGCGGCGAGCCGGCCGGCCACGGCGTCCGTCATGGCTTGCGCGTACGGCCGGAAGTACCGTTCGACGAGCGGGCCGGGGTCGGTGTCCGCGGGCCGCAGTCGCGCCAGGTGCGTGGTGCGGGTGTAGACGGCGCCCATCCCGACGGCCAGCATCTCCTCCCGCTCGTCCGGGAACCGCTCCGGATCCACGACCAGCCGCGAGAGCCGGTTGACGAACCGCCAGGGCGCGACCCGGGCCGGCCGGACCGCCGCCTCGGCCAGCTCGGCGGTGTGCGCGTCGGTGATGTGGTCCAGCTCCCGCCCCAGCGCGCCTTCGTCGAGCACGATCCCGGCCCGCACCTCGGCCGGGATGTCGCGGGCGGAGTGCGGTACGTGCAGGATCACGGGGGAGTCGGCGGCGCCGGGCAGCAGGTCGAAGGAAGCAGACATCTCTCTCACATCGTTCGGGTCAGGGGCGGGCGGGTGAGGCGGCGTGCCGGGGTCACCACGGGAACGTGCTGCACCTTCACGTCGACGAGGGAGTGCCGGCAGTCGTACACCGGTGCCGTGTCCACGAGCAGCAGACAGGTGATCGTCGTGCCGCGGCCGATCAGGCCCGGCCCGATGGTCAGGCGCGAGCCGCGTACGGAGACCGGCGGCACCCTGGCCGTCGCGGGGCTGGACTCGGTGCTGAGCACGTCCAGATAGGGCACGCCCAGATCCACCTGGAAGGGCTCCCCCCGGTCGAACGCGCCGCTGGCGATGTCTCGGCGCCCGGCGTTGGTCAGCACCACTTCGACGAGGTGCGGATCGCTCAGTAACGTGCCGTTGTGCCGGATCTCCAGGCTGCCGTCCACGCGTCGGCGGACCAACGGCCGGTGGCTCAAGGTGTAGTTGAGCCGCCGCTTGGGGTGGGCCGAGCGGAACGCGCTCCACATCGCGAGGACCCCGACGAGCACGGTCCCGGCGACGCCCGCGGCCGTCCAGAAGGTCTCGGCGGTGTAGAACGCGCCGGACGCGACGGGCGGGAGAGAGGTGACCTCGTTCACGGGCAGCCCGACGCGCCAAGGGGCCGGTCGCGCGTCGTACTCCGTTCGTACGTGCGGCAACTGTTCCGGTGGCTCTCCGCCCCGGCCCGCCGACGGTTGCTCCTCCTCGCTCAGCAGCGGCGCAGTCCTCCGCCGAGGAACGCCCGCCACTCGTGCGGTGCGAACACCAGGGCCGGTCCCTGAGCGACCTTGGAGTCCCGGACCGCGACGAGACCGGCGACGGCCGCCACCTCGACACACGCTCCGTTGCCCGAACTGCGGCTGCTTCTGCGCCAGTCGGCCCCGTCCAGGGCGGCCCGCGCCGGCGTCCGCCCGTCGTGCGCGCTCATGATTCCCGCATCTCCCTTGCGATCCGCTCCAGCGTGGTGGGTGTCTCCTGCGGGTCGGGAGCGGCGGCCCGCACGAGGTCGAAGGTCTGGATGAAGGTGCGTACGTCGCGTTCCTTCTCCAGATACACGTTTCCGGCGATGGAGTTGACGTAGACCACGGTGGGCTCGCGCGGCCCGAACTCCAGCAGCGAGAAGGTCCCGGCGAGGGCCGCGTGGGCGCCCTTGGCCGTCGGCATGATCTGGATGGTGACGTTCGGCAGCCGCACCGCCTGCGCCAGGTGCTCCAGTTGGGCCGCCATGACCTCGGTGCCGCCGACGGGCCGGCGCAGGGCGCTCTCCTCCACCACCACCCACAGCTCCAGCGGCTCGGGCGTCCGGGTGAGCAGCGCCTGCCGCTCCTTGCGGAAGCGGACCAACTGGTCCACCTCGTACGGCTCGTTGGGCCGCACGGCGGCGATCACCGCGCGGGCGTAGTCCTCGGTCTGCAACAGGCCGTGCACGAAGGTGGGTTCGTAACTGCGCAGGACGCCGGCGTCCGCCTCCAGGCCCGCGTAGGTGGCCATGCCCGAGGGCAGCACCTCGTTGTAATGCGCCCACCAGCCTTGCTGCTGCGCCCCCTTGTGGACCTGCATGACGGCCTCGGTCAGCTCCGGGTCGGTGACGCCGTACCACTGGAGCAGATCGCGGACGTCCCGGGCCTTGATCGGGGCCTGGCCGGTCTCCACCCTGCTGATCTTGGACATCGAGCACTCCAGGTGCGCCGCGACGTCCTCGATCCGCTTTCCCGCGTGCTCCCGCAGGCGGCGCAGTTCAGCGCCGAGTTGACGCCGCCGCAGCGTGGGTCCGCCGGCCATGGCCATTGCCTCACCCCTCGCGTCTGTTGCTCCGGGCAAGTGCGCCCGGTCGTCAATTGCCTTGTACGTGAGGATAGTTGAGATCATGCATGTGGCCCACGCAATTGCGTATAAGAAATTGCCCGACGACAAAGGGGCATGGTCAACGCCCGGGACCGGACTCCGCCCGACATGACTCCGCTCCGGGACCGGACTCCGCCCCGGACATGACTCCGCCCCGGCCCGGCGGTGCGCCGGTCGGGGCGGAGGTGGCAGGGCGCTACGGCCTCGTGGGTCAGCTCAGCGCGGCGAGCGCCTCGTTCCAGGTGGCCGACGGGCGCATGACCGCGGCGGCCTTGGCCGGGTCGGGCTGGTAGTAGCCGCCGATCTCGGCGGGCTTGCCCTGGACGGCGTTCAGCTCGTCGACGATCTTCTGCTCGTTCGCCGTGAGCGTCTCGGCGAGCGGGGCGAAGGCCTTGGCCAGCTCCGCGTCGTCGGTCTGCTTGGCCAGCTCCTGCGCCCAGTACAGGGACAGGTAGAAGTGGCTGCCGCGGTTGTCGATGCCGCCGACGCGACGGGTCGGGGACTTGTCCTCGTTGAGGAAGGTCGCCGTGGCGCGGTCGAGGGTGTCCGCGAGGACCTTCGCGCGGGTGTTCCCGGTAGCGGTCGCGTACTGCTCCAGGGACGGCACCAGCGCGAAGAACTCACCGAGGGAGTCCCAGCGCAGATAGTTCTCCTTGACCAGCTGCTGGACGTGCTTCGGCGCGGAGCCGCCGGCGCCCGTCTCGAACAGGCCGCCGCCCGCCATCAGCGGGACGACCGACAGCATCTTGGCGCTCGTGCCCAGCTCCAGGATGGGGAAGAGGTCGGTCAGGTAGTCGCGCAGGACGTTACCGGTGACCGAGATCGTGTTCTCGCCGCGGCGGATGCGCTCCACCGACAGCTTGGTCGCGTCGACCGGCGCGAGGATCCGGATGTCCAAGCCCTCGGTGTCGTGCTCCGGCAGGTAGGCGTTGACCTTGGCGATCAGGTTGGCGTCGTGCGCGCGGGTCTCGTCCAGCCAGAAGACGGCCGGGTCGCCGGTGGCGCGGGCGCGGGTGACGGCCAGCTTCACCCAGTCCTTGATCGGCGCGTCCTTGGTCTGGCAGGCGCGGAAGATGTCGCCCTCGGCGACCGGCTGCTCGATGAGGACATTGCCGGCCTGGTCGACCAGGCGGACCGTGCCGGCGGCCTTGATCTCGAAGGTCTTGTCGTGCGAGCCGTACTCCTCGGCCTTCTGCGCCATGAGGCCGACGTTCGGGACCGAGCCCATCGTCGACGGGTCGTAGGCGCCGTTGGCCCGGCAGTCGTCGACCACGGCCTGGTAGACGCCCGCGTAGGAGGAGTCCGGCAGCACCGCGAGGGTGTCGGCCTCCTGGCCGTCCGGGCCCCACATGTGGCCGGAGGTGCGGATCATGGCCGGCATCGAGGCGTCGACGATCACGTCGGACGGCACGTGCAGGTTGGTGATGCCCTTGTCGGAGTCGACCATGGCCAGCGCGGGGCCCTCGGCGATCTCGGCCTCGAAGGACGCCTTGATCTCGGCGCCGTTCGGCAGCGCGTCCAGGCCCTTGAGGATGCCGCCCAGACCGTCGTTCGGGGACAGGCCGGCGGCGGCGAGGTCGGCGCCGAAGCTCGCGAAGGTCTTCGGGAAGAAGGCGCGGACGACATGGCCGAAGACGATCGGGTCGGAGACCTTCATCATCGTGGCCTTGAGGTGCACCGAGAACAGCACGCCCTCGGCCTTGGCCCGGGCGACCTGCGCGGTCAGGAACTCGCGCAGCGCGGCGACCCGCATCACGGAGGCGTCGACGACCTCGCCGGCGAGGACCGGTACCGACTCGCGCAGCACGGTCGTGGTGCCGTCCTCGGCGACGTGCTCGATCTTCAGCGCGCCGGCCTCGGAGATCACGACGGACTTCTCGGTGGAGCGGAAGTCGTCCCGGCCCATGGTCGCCACGTTGGTCTTGGACTCGGGGGTCCAGGCGCCCATGCGGTGCGGGTGGGTCTTGGCGTAGTTCTTGACCGAGGCGGGGGCGCGGCGGTCGGAGTTGCCCTCACGCAGGACCGGGTTCACGGCCGAGCCCTTGACCTTGTCGTAGCGGGCCTGGATCTCCCGCTCCTCGTCGGTCTTCGGGTCGTCCGGGTAGTTCGGCAGCGCGTAGCCCTGGCTCTGCAGCTCGGCGACCGCGGCCTTGAGCTGCGGGATCGACGCCGAGATGTTCGGCAGCTTGATGATGTTCGCGGCCGGCGTCTTCGCGAGCTCACCGAGCTCGGCGAGGGCGTCCGGGATGCGCTGGTCCTCGGTCAGGTACTCCGGGAACACCGCGATGATGCGGCCGGCCAGCGAGATGTCCCGCGTCTGGACGGCGACACCCGCCTGCGAGGCGTATGCCTGGACCACCGGCAGGAAGGAATACGTCGCCAGGGCCGGGGCCTCGTCAGTGTGCGTATAGATGATGGTCGAGTCAGTCACCGGGTGCTCCGCTCCACGTCTGCAACATTGCTCGACATCAAGATATCTCGTGATCGACCCGTACTCGACAGGGGTCCGCACACAGAAGCCGGGACATGGCCGGGTCCCGTCATGTTCCGGCAGCAAGGGGAAGCAGCGCGTCCGTGCAACCTGACGGGTGGGGCGGTGGTCATGTAGGGGGATCACTTGTTTCCGACATCACCGATCCGGCGGCCGGCCCTGACCACCCGGCCGCCCGAGCGAAAGCGGACCATGAGATATCGCACCCGAGTGACCGCCCCCGCGGCGGCCCTGATCGGCACCGCCGCCGCCCTGGCCACCGCTCCCTCGGCCCAAGCGGCACCCACGACGAAGGCGACGGGGACCCCGGCCGCCGGCAAACACGGCGCCCCGGGCCCCGAGACCCTCGGCGACCCTGTCTTCCCGGCCCTCGGTAACGACGGCTACCGCGTAGCGGCCTACCACCTCGACCTCTCCTACGACGCCACCACCCGGCTCGTCGACGCCACCGCCTTCCTGAAGATCCGCGCCACCCGGACCCTGACCCGGTTCTCCCTCGACGCCCTCGGCCTGGACGTCCGAGCGGTCCGCGTCGCCGGCCGCCCGGCGACCTTCGAGCAGGTGGACGAGAAGCTGCGCATCACGCCCGCGCGCACCCTCCACGCCACACGCTCGGCCACCGTCCAGGTGCGGTACACGGTGGACCCGCGTCGTGACCTGCCTCACACCGGCTGGGTCGACACGCCGGACGGGTTCGCGGTGTGCTGCCAGCCGAACTCGGCCCACACCGTCTTCCCCTGCAACGACCACCCGTCCGACAAAGCGGACTTCTCCTTCCGCCTCACCGTCCCGAGCGGCCTGCGCGGCGTGGCGAGCGGCCTGCTCGTACGCACCGAGAGCCTGGCCGGCGACCGTACGGCGTACACATACCGCTCACGCGAGCCCATGGCCACGGAGCTGGTGCAGATCACGGTCGGCGACTATGTGGTGAAGGACCGGCAGGGCCCGCACGGACTGCCGCTGCGCGACGTCGTCCCGACCGCGCGGGCCGAGGCGCTCGAACCGGCGCTCGCGCTGACCCCACGGCTGGTGGAGTGGCTGGAGGCCAGGCTCGGCCCCTACCCGTTCGAGACGTACGGACTGCTGCCCTGCAACTCCGACGCCCCGGACGCCTTCGACTTCACCGGCCTGGAGACCCAGACCCTCACCATCTACAAGCCGGGCTTCCTGCTCCAGGAGGAGAAGAAGATCGGCTCGCACATGATGCACGAGCTGGTCCACTCCTACTTCGGCAACAGCGTGAGCCCCGCCACCTGGGCCGACCTCTGGCTGAACGAGGGACACGCCGACTTCTACGGCCTGCTCTACCGCTATGAGCGCGGCTGGGCCGACTCACTCGGCATGACCACCCTGGAAGCCCGGATGAAGGACACCTACGCCCGCGGCGACCAGTGGCGCCACGACTGGGGGCCGGTGGCGGCACCGAACGCGGTAAACCTGTTCGAGTCCCAGCGCTATCTGGGCGGCGTCCTGGTCCTGTACGCACTGCGCAACCTGGTGGGCGAGGACGCCTTCGACGCCCTGGAACGCCGCTTCCTCGCCCGGTACCGCAACTCCTCGGCGTCGACGGCGGACTTCATCGCCGTCGCCTCGAAGGTCTCGGGTCAGGATCTGTCCGGATTCCTGCGGGAGTGGCTGTACGGCACGAAGACGCCGCGGATGCCCGGGCATCCGGACTGGACGGTCACCCCGGTGAACCCGTCGCTCGTCGCGCCGCACAGCCGGCGGGGCGGCCACTACCACGACAACTCGGCCACCTTGTAGGTGCCGCCAGCCTGTAGGCGTCGCCACCCGTAGGTGCCGCCCGGACCGGCAGCGGTGCCTCAGTCGAGGCGGACGGGTGCGAGCTCGTCCGCCTCCTCGGGGCCGCGCTGCTGCGGGATCGCCACCGTCCCCTGCTGGATGGCCACCGTCCGCGTGGGCGCCGGGATGCGGATGCCCTCCAGGCGGTAGCGCCGGTGCAGACGCTTGATGAACTCGTGCTTGATCCGGTACTGGTCGCTGAACTCGCCGACGCCCAGGATGACCGTGAAGCCGATCCGCGAGTCGCCGAAGGTGTGGAAGCGGATGATCGGCTCGTGGTCCGGTACGGCGCCCTCGACATCGGCCATCACCTCGGCGATGACCTCGTTGGTCACCCGCTCGACATGGTCCAGGTCGCTGTCGTAGGCGACGCCGACCTGGAGCAGGATCGTCAACTGCTGCTCGGGGCGCATGAAGTTGGTCATGTTCGTCTTCGCGAGTTCCCCGTTGGGGATCACGACCAGGTTGTTGGAGAGGTTGCGGACCGTCGTCTGGCGCCAGTTGATGTCCTCGACGTAGCCCTCCTCACCGCTGCTCAGCCGGATGTAGTCGCCGGGCTGGACGGTCTTGGAGGCGAGGATGTGAATGCCCGCGAAAAGGTTGGCGAGGGTGTCCTGAAGCGCCAGCGCGACCGCCAGACCGCCGACGCCCAGGGCGGTGAGCAGGGGCGCTATGGAGATGCCGAGGGTCTGGAGCACCACCAGGAAACCGATGGCCAGCACCAGGATCCGGGTGATGTTGACGAAGATCGTGGCGGAACCGGCGACGCCGGGGCGGGACTGGGTGACCGTCCGCATCAGTCCGGCGACGCCCCGGGCGACCGTCAGGGTCACGACGAAGATGAGCAGCACGGTCAGGGTCTTGTTGACGTTGTGCTGAACGGTCCGGGTCAGTGGCAGCGCCGCACCGGCGGACGCGGCGCCGCCGAGGAAGGCCGCCCACGGCGCGACGGTGCGCAGCGTGTCCACGATGAGGTCGTCGCCGCTCCAGCGGGTGCGGTCGGCGTGCTTGCCCAGCCAGCGCAGCAGCATCCGCAGCAGGAAGGCCGCCAGCAGCCCCGCCGCCAGCGCGATCCCGGCGACGACCAGGTCGTCCACAGTGAGCGCTCGCTTCACCGGTCACCCCCGGAAGGAAGAGCTGCGGCGCATTTCTCCGCCGACGGCCGGATATGAAGTCTCGTCACGTTGTCACCTGCTCGATTTCCGCCATGTGCCGTCGCGCCGGCCACCCCGTCCCCCGAGTCCTGCGCGCGGGCTCATCCTGCCGTATCGGGTACACGTGTTCGCGCCAGGACCGGCGACCGAACGGCGCCACCGCTCGGTTTCGGGCATTCTCTCCCGAACTCCCGGGCCATCGGAGGGCAATGGCCGCTCCCCGAGTCGCACTCGATGCTCACGCCGGGCCCGCGAGCCGCACACCCCCGCGCACGCCGGTCCCTCACTCGCCCCCGAACGACTCACTCGCCCCCGAACGAACCGTGCCGCCCCGCCCCCGCGGCGAACCGTGCCGCGCCCTGAAGGCTCTCCGCCAGCACCCCCATGCCATGACGCAGCTCACCCCGCATCGCCGGCCCCTCCTCCAGCCCCTCCTGGTCGAGCACGGACGCCCGGTCGGCGCGCAGGCACGCCTGGGGGAACCGCGCGATCCGGGCGGCCAGTTCCTCCGCCTGCGCGCGACCGCGTCCCGCCGGTACGACGCGGTTGGCCAGGCCCATGGCGTACGCCTCGTCCGCCGGGACCGGACGGCCGGTCAGGATCATGTCCAGGGCGCGGCTCGTGCCGATCAGCCGCGGCAGCCGTACCGTGCCCCCGTCGACGAGCGGAACCCCCCAGCGGCGGCAGAACACTCCGAAGACGGCGTCCTCCTCGGCCACCCGCAGATCGCACCACAGGGCCAGTTCGAGGCCGCCGGCCACGGCGTGTCCGGCCACCGCGGCGATCACCGGCTTCGACAGCCGCAGCCGCGTCGGGCCCATCGGCCCGTCACCCTCCTCGGCGACCCGGTTGCCCCGCTCCCCGCCGATCGCCTTGAGGTCGGCACCCGCGCAGAAGGTGCCGCCCTCGCCCCACAGCACCGCCACCCGCGCCTCGTCGTCCGCCTCGAAGTCACGGAAGGCGGCCGTGAGTTCGGCCGCCGTGGGGCCGTCCACCGCGTTGCGGACCTCGGGGCGGGAGAGGACGACAGTGGTGACGTGTCCCTGGCGCTCGACGCGGACCGGCATGGCGGGCCCCTTTCCATGGCTGGGACCCGCAGGTTACTGACCCGTCAGATGATCTTCCACCGCACCAGCGCCCCCAGCGTCAACGCCCCCGGCAGCAGCGGCAGCCACACCGTGATGATCCGGTAGGCCAGCACCACCGCCGTCGCCACCGTCACCGGGCCGCCCACCGCCACCAGTGCCACGACCAGCGCCGCCTCGACCGAGCCCAGTCCGCCCGGCGTGGGCACCAGGGCGACGGCCACGGTGGCCGCCAGATACGCGAGCGCGATATGGGCCGGCGGCACCTGAAGGCCCAGCGCCAGCCCCACCAGGACGAGCCCCGACGCCTGAAGTACCGGAAAGGCCAGCGATCCGCCCCAGAGCGCCAGCGCCCGGGACGGGCGGGCGTGCACCGAGCGCGCCTCGCCCAGCGCGGTGCGCAGGAACGACGAAACGACGGCGCGCAGCCGTCGTACGCAGACCAGGAGAACCGCCGCCACGGCCGCCGTCGCTCCGGCCGCCGTCAGCAGCGGGCCCCAGACCCCCGCGGGCAGCAGCGGTCCGAGACGCAGCGCGTCGGGGAAGGTGATGAGCAGCGCGGCCAGGAGACCGACCCGGGCCACGCTCTCCGCCAGCAGATACAGCGCCAGCGCCGCCGAGGAACGGGCCGGCGACAGACCGCACACCGTCATGAAGCGCAGGTTGACCGCGCTCGCGCCCAGCCCCGTGGGCAGCAGATGGTTGGCCGCGCCCGCCGCGAACTGGGTGACGAGCAGCCGCAGTCCCGGCAGCCGGTCGACCACCGCTCCCTGCCGGGTCACCGCCGCCGCGACCCAGGTCAGACAGGTGGCGCCGGTCGCCGCGAGCAGCCACGGCCACTCGGCCGACGCCAGCCGGCCGATGCCCTCGGCGAGCACGTCGCGGTGCCGCACCGCCACCACGACGACGAGCGCGACGGGGAGCAGGCACAGGATCCGGCGGAGCGGGAGGCGCCGGAGCAGGCTGCGTCTCAGGAGGAGTTGGGCTGTCACACCGGCAGAGGTTCGCCGCGCCGCGCCAACAGCGGGTTGCGGCGGCACGGCCGGCGTCTTACGGACCGGCTGCGGACGGACAGCGATCTTCCTTACGCCGACGCCGACAGCGATGCCGACGCCGATGCCGACTCCGACACCGGGCATCGGCTTGACCTCAAGATTGCTTGAGGTTCTAGGTTCCTCTCCATGAGCATGGAAACCACAGCCTGGACACAGCTGTACAGCGTCATGAACGCCGAACGCGAGCGCCGCCCGTTCGCCCCCGCCACCCTGCGCCGCATCGGCGCGTTCGCCCGCCCGCACCGCCGCAGGATCACGTTCTTCGTCGTGCTCGGGGTGGCGACCGCACTCCTCGCCGTGGCGACCCCCGTACTCGCCGGGCGGGTCGTCGACGCGATCGTGACGCACGGCGACGAGGGCACCGTCGTTCGTCTGGCCCTGCTGATCGCCCTGATCGCGGTGGCGGAGGCGGTGCTCGGGGTCATCGCCAGGCGTCTGTCGGCGACGCTCGGGGAGGGCCTCATCCTCGATCTGCGCACGGCTGTGTTCGATCATGTGCAGCGCATGCCGGTCGCGTTCTTCACACGCACTCGTACGGGAGCGCTGGTCTCCCGTCTCAACAACGACGTGATCGGCGCGCAGCGCGCCTTCAGCAACACCCTGTCCGGCGTGGTCAGCAACCTCGTCACCCTGCTGCTCACCCTCGCCGTCATGCTGACCCTCTCCTGGCAGATCACCCTTCTGGCCCTCGTCCTGCTCCCCGTCTTCGTGATCCCGGCCCGCCGCATGGGCCACCGCATGGCCCGCATGCAGCGGGAGGCCGCCACGCTCAACGCCGCGATGGGCACCCGCATGACCGAGCGCTTCTCGGCGCCCGGCGCCACGCTCGTCAAGCTCTTCGGCCGCCCGGGGGAGGAGTCGCAGGAGTTCACGGCCCGGGCCCGCAGGGTGGCCGACATCGGAGTACGGACGGCCACCGCCCAGTCGGTGTTCATCACCGCACTCACCCTGGTGTCCGCCCTCGCCCTCGCCCTGGTCTACGGCCTCGGCGGCTGGTTCGCCCTGCGCGGCACCCTGGAGCCGGGGGCCGTCGTCTCACTGGCGCTGCTGCTGACCCGTATGTACGCGCCCCTGACCGCGCTCGCCGGCGCCCGCGTCGAGGTCATGAGCGCGCTGGTCAGCTTCGAGCGGGTCTTCGAAGTGCTCGATCTCAAGCCGCTGATCGAGGAGAAGCCGGACGCGAAGAAGGTCCCCGACGGCCCCGTCTCGGTGGAGTTCGACGACGTCCGCTTCGGCTACCCCGCCGCCGACCAGGTCTCCCTCGCCTCCCTGGAGGAGGTCGCGACCCTCGACACGCGCGGCGGCGCCGAGGTGCTGCACGGCATCTCCTTCCGCGCCGAACCCGGCCAGACCATCGCCCTGGTCGGCTCGTCCGGCGCGGGCAAGTCGACCGTCGCCCAACTCCTCCCGCGGCTCTACGACGTCGACGAGGGAGCCGTACGGATCGCGGGCGTCGACGTCCGCGACCTGAGCGCCGAATCCCTGCGCGCCACCCTCGGCATGGTCACCCAGGACGGCCACCTCTTCCACGACACCGTCCGCGCCAACCTGCTGCTCGCCCGCCCCGCCGCCACCGACGCCGAACTCTGGGACGCGCTGCGCCGCTCCCGTCTCGACGCGCTCGTACGGTCCCTGCCCGACGGCCTCGACACGGTGGTCGGCGAGCGCGGCTACCGGCTCTCCGGCGGTGAGCGCCAGCGGATGACCATCGCCCGGCTGCTGCTGGCCCGTCAGCGCGTCGTCATCCTCGACGAGGCCACCGCCCACCTCGACAACACCTCCGAGGCCGCCGTCCAGGAGGCGCTCACCGAGGCGCTTCAGGGCAGGACCGCGGTCGTCATCGCGCACCGGCTGTCCACCGTGCGGGAGGCGGACCTGATCCTGGTGGTCGAGGCCGGCCGGATCGTCGAACGAGGCACCCACGACGAGCTGTTGGCGGCAGGAGGCCGCTACGCCGAGCTGTACCGGACCCAGTTCGAACAGCGCGCCGACGCGTTCCCGGAGGTCGGGACGGCGGCGTGAACGCCCCACCGCAGGGGGCGTATTCGGCCAAGGTGCACAGCCGTACCCATCATGAACTCACAAACCTCGACAGGATCGTTGCTTCGCCCCGGTTCTCGACCTAGTGTGCGTTCGGTTTCCCAACAGCATCACACAGGAAATGACGCTCCCTCATAGCGCGTGCAGCGCCGCACCGTCGTCCCGAGGAAGGCCCCCGTCGATGCCGAACACCCCCCTGTCTCCCGCGTCCCCCGTCGGCCCGTCCGGCTCGCCGGGTGCGCCGGTCAGCCGCCGCCGTCTCCTCGAGGGAGGAGCCGCCGTCCTCGGCGCCCTCGCCCTGTCCGGACCCCCCGCCGCGGCCCGCGCCGCCGACGGGACCCGGGCGGCGGCCGGCACGCCGGAGTGGAACGGCAACATCAGCCTCTTCCGCGTCGGCACCGAACCGGCCCACACCACGCTGATGCCCTACGTGGACGTCCGGCAGGCGCTGGCCGCCGACCGCACCCGCTCGCCGTACCGGCTGAGCCTCGACGGCACGTGGAGGTTCGCCCACGCCGACCGCCCCGAGGACCGGGACCCCGACTTCCACCGCACCGACCTCGACGACCGCGACTGGGACACGATCCCGGTGCCCTCCGCCTGGCAGTTGCACGGCTACGACCGGCCCATCTACGTCAACATCACCTACCCCTGGTGGGGGCCGAACGGCCTCGGCGAGGAGGCGCAGCCGCCCGTCGCCCCGACCCGCTTCAACCCCGTCGGCCAGTACCGCCGTACCTTCACCCTCCCGCGCGACTGGGCGGGGCGGCGGACGTTCCTCCACTTCGAGGGGGTCAAGTCCGCCCACTACGTATGGATCAACGGGAAGCTGGTCGGCTACCACGAGGACTCCTACGACCCCGCCGAGTACGACATCACCGAACACCTCCGGGCGGGCACCAACCAGATCGCCGTGGAGGTCTACCGCTACTCCGACGGCGACTGGCTGGAGGACCAGGACATGATCCGGCTGAGCGGCATCTTCCGCTCGGTCTACCTGTACTCCACGCCCGCCGTGCACCTGCGGGACTTCCGGCTGGACACCCCGCTGAGCGACAACTACCGGGCGGCCGAACTGGCCGTCACGGCAAGCGTGCGCGACTACGGCGGCGACGGCGGCGGCCGGTACTCCGTCGAGACACAGCTGTACGACCCGAGCGGGCACCCCGTGTGGACCAGACCGCTCCAGCAGACCGTCGCGCTCGGCTCCGGCGAGGAGGAGACCGTGCGGTCCGCCAAGGCCGTGCTCCGGCCGCGTCTGTGGTCGGCCGAGCACCCCGACCTCTACACGGCCGTGCTCCGGCTGCGCGACCCGGGCGGACGGGTGATCGAGACCCTCTCCCACCGGGTCGGCCTGCGCGAATTCGCGCTCAAGGACGGCCTGATGCGCATCAACGGCAAACCGGTCTCCCTCCGGGGCACCAACCGCCACGAGATGCACCCCACCCGCGGCTCGGCCCTGACCCGCGCGGAGATGATCGAGGACATCGAGATCATCAAGCGGCTCAACATCAACAGCGTCCGCACCTCGCACTATCCCAACAACCCGCAGTGGCTGGAACTCGCCGACGCGTACGGCCTGTACCTCGTCGACGAGACGAACCTCGAAACGCACGGCATCCGCGATGAGTACCCCGGCAATCACGCCGAGTGGACCGAGGCTTGCGTGGCCCGCGCCCAGAACATGGTCCACCGCGACAAGAACCACGCGTCCGTCGTCATCTGGTCGCTCGGCAACGAGGCGGGCGGCGGCAGCACCTTCAGTACCATGTACGACTGGATCCGCTCCTACGACCCCACCCGTGTCATCCAGTACGAGGGCGACGACCGCCCCGGAACGAGCGACATCCGCTCCGAGATGTACGACAGCCCCTCCCGCGTCGAGGCACGCGCCAAGGACACCGGCGACACCCGGCCGTACGTGATGATCGAGTACTCCCACGGCATGGGGAACTCCAACGGCAACTTCAAGAAGTACTGGGACCTCGTCCGCCGCCACGACGTGCTCCAGGGCGGCTGGATCTGGGACTTCGCCGACCAGGCCCTCGAGTGGCCCACCCCGACCCGCAAACGCTTCACCGAGTCGGGGCCCGCCGCGCTGCACGGCGAGATCCTGGCCCCCGCCGGCACCTTCAGCCGCGACAAGGGCCTCAGCGGCGGCACCGTCTTCGCCCGCGACCCCCGCCTCGACCTCACAGGGTCCCTCACCCTGGAAGCCTGGGTCACTCCGCATGTCACCGGCTACCACCAGCCGATCCTGGCCAAGGGCGACACCCAGTACGCCCTCAAGCAGACCGACGACAGGCTGGAGTTCTTCATCCACGACGGCGGCCAGTGGATCACCGCGAGCTGGCCGCTGCCGGACGACTGGACCGGCCGCGAACACCACGTCGCGGGCGTCTTCGACGCCGCGTCCGGCACCCTGGCCCTCCATGTCGACGGCGCGGTACGGGCCACCCGCACCACCACCCGGCGCCCCGCCGGCAACACCGCATCCCTCTCCCTGGCCACCGACGTCGACAACCCCATCCGGGAGTTCAGCGGCACCATCCGGCGCGCCCGCGTGTACGCCCGGGCGCTGACCGCCGCCGAACTCGGCTCGGACGGCCGCGGCCCCGGCGACGACGGGGTGCGGTTCTGGTTCGACGCCGCCACCGTCGGCTTCACCGAGCTCCGGCCCCGCGACCGGACGTTCCTCGCCTACGGCGGCGACTGGGCCGACAACCCCAACGACGGCGCCTTCGCAGGTGACGGCATCGTCACCGCCGACCGGGGCCTCACCGGCAAGTCCGCCGAGGTCAAGCAGATCTACCAGGCGATCAACGCCGCCCCGGCCACCGGCGACAGGCTCACCCCCGGCGGCGCGCTCACCCTCACCAACGAATACCTCTTCACCGATCTGGGTGCCTTCGACGGGCGTTGGGAGCTCCTGGCCGACGGCAAGGTCGTCCGGCGCGGACGGCTGAGCAGGGCCCAGCTGGACCTGGCGCCGCTGTCCAGCAAGGAGATCACCGTGCCCTTCGAGATCCCGGGCGACCCGGCGCCGGGCGCCGAGTACTTCCTCCGGCTGTCCTTCACCACACGGGAGTCCACCCGGTGGGCGAAGGCCGGCTTCGAGGTGGCCAAGCAGCAACTCGCCGTCGACGCCGGCAGCCCGGCCGTCCAGCAGGTGCCGCTGTCGAACGTCCCGGTGCTGAGCCACACCGACGGAGCGACGGCGGTCACCGTCACCGGCAAGGACTTCTCCGTCACCGTCGACAAGAAGACCGGCGTCATCACCTCGTTCGAGGCAGCCGGCGCAACTCTGATCGCCTCCGGCCCCGCCCCCAACTTCTGGCGTGCCCCCACCGACAACGACCGGGGCAACGGCCAGCACACCCGCAACCAGACCTGGCGTGACGCCGGCACCCGTCGCAAGGTGACGGACGTGGCCGTCCGTGCGCTGCGGGACCGGGCCGTCGAGATCAAGGTCGCCGGCACGCTGCCCACGACGACCGAGTCGACGTACACCACCACGTACACGGTCTTCGGCAACGGTGAGATCAAGGTCGACAACACCCTGCACCCGGGCGCCGCGTCCCTGCCGTACATCCCGGAGGTCGGCACCCTGCTGCTCCTGCCGGGACGGCTGGAGCACCTGCACTACTACGGCCGGGGCCCCGAGGAGAACCACTGGGACCGCAACGACGCCACCGACGTGGGCCTGTACTCCGGCACCGTCACCGGGCAGCGGACCCACTATCTGCGTCCCCAGGAGAGCGGCAACAAGACCGACGTCCGCTGGCTGGCCCTCACCGCCCGTGACGGCACCGGCCTGCTCGTCTGCGGCGAACCCCTCGTCGAGGTCAACGCCTCGCACTTCACCCCGGAGGACCTGTCGGTCGGCGTACGTCACGACTACCAGCTGACCCCGCGAGAGGAGGTCGTGTTGCGGGTCGGCCACCGGCAGATGGGTGTGGGCGGCGACGACAGCTGGGGCGCCCACACGCACGACGAGTACAAGCTGTTCGCGAACCGCGACTACTCCTACACCTACCGGCTGCGTCCCCTCAGGGACGTCGACACGGCGACGGCGGCCGCACGCCGGCCCACCGCCGTGGAGTGACGTGGATCTCGGTGCGGGTCCGGGGGCCGCTTCCGTACCCTGGACCCGCCCGTGCATCCAGAGCCCTTGACCTGCGTAGGCAGGCAGGGAGCCGACCACTCGGAGCGCCGCATGCTGCGTACCCTGTTCAAGTCCAAGATCCACCGCGCCACCGTCACCCAGGCCGACCTCCACTACGTCGGATCGGTGACCATCGACGCGGATCTTCTCGACGCCGCCGACCTGCTGCCCGGTGAGCTCGTCCACATCGTCGACATCACCAACGGCGCCCGCCTGGAGACGTACGTCATCGAGGGGGAGCGTGGCTCGGGGGTCGTCGGGATCAACGGTGCCGCGGCCCATCTCGTCCACCCCGGCGACCTGGTGATCATCATCAGCTACGCTCAGATGACCGACGCCGAGGCGCGGGCCTACGAGCCGCGGGTCGTGCACGTCGACGGTGCCAACCGGATCGTGGCCCTCGGCGCCGATCCTTCGGAGCCGGTGCCGGGCTCCGACCAGGAGCGCAGCCCGCAGGCGGTGCCGGTGGCCTGACCCCCACCTCTCCCGAGGGACGACGGACGCAGGACCAGGAGCGTGCCATGAGCGACACGGAGATCCGCGACGACCGGGCGGCGGGCCGCCTCGAAGCCCGCCACGGCGACGAAGTCACCGGCCGCGTCGAGTACTTCGTCCTCGAGACCCCGGCCCGCGCCCTGGTCCCCGTCCACACCGTCGTGGAGCCCGCCCACGAGGGGAAGGGCATCGCGGGCTCCCTGGCCCGCGAGCTGTACGCCATGGCAGCGCGCGAGGGAGCCGCGGTGGCTCCGCTGTGCCCGTACATCGTCAAGTGGGCCGACCGCCACCCGGACGAAGCTCCCCGGCCGGCCCCTGAACTGCTGGACGCGGCGAAGGACTGGCTGAGGGCACATCCCGGGCGGTTCTGACGCGGGCGCGATCCGGTGGGGCCGGGGGCAGGACCACCTGGGCGCGCTCATTGACGCGGGTGAGTGACTGGGTGCGCGGCCCTCGGGTACGCGGGGGAGTAGTCCAGAGCCGACGTGCGTCGATTGGCTGGAGGACGCCATGACGAACCTGTATCCGGGCCCCGTCCCCATGGGACCGACGCCGGGCCCGGAGCCGCAACAACCCGAGCCGCACCAACCCGAGCCGCACCCGGTCCCGCCCCCGGAGCCCCCGCCGGCCCCTGAGCCGCCCCCGGCCCCGGGACCGCCCCCACCCACGCCGGGGCCACCCCCGCCCACCCCGGGTCCGACACCTCCCGCACCGGTGCCCGGCCCTCCCTCCCCGGGCCCGACACCGCCCCCCGGGCCGCCGGAGCCGTCCCCGTCACCGATTCCGCCGGGACCGGAGCCGGTGCCGAACCCCGAACCCGGGCCTCCGCTCTCCTGAGCCGGACAACGCCCTTGCACATGCGCTCGAACGTGTCCGGCAGGTTCGGGCAGGTGCGCTGCAACACCGCGCCCCGTGCCGCGTCCGACGACGCGTCACGGGGCGGGCTCAAGACGAACCGGGCAGGTCCTGGGCCGTGTCCGACTCAGGCGGACACCTCCGAGCGGTCCCCGCCCCACAGTGTGTGGAACGAGCCGTCGCGGTCGGTCCGGCGGTACGTGTGCGCGCCGAAGAAGTCCCGCTGGCCCTGCGTCAGCGCCGCGGGCAGCCGCTCCGCGCGCAACGCGTCGTAGTACGCGAGGGCCGCCGCGAAGCCCGGCGTCGGCACGCCCTGCCGGGTCGCGGCGATCAGCACCTCACGCCAGTCGTCCTGCGCGTCCGCGATCTCCTGCGCGAACGTCTCGTCCGCGAGCAGGCTCGGCAGGTCCGCCCGGGCGTCGTACGCGGCGCGGATCCGGTCCAGGAACGCGGCGCGGATGATGCAGCCGCCCCGCCAGATCGCCGAAACGGCGCCCAGGTCGATGTCCCAGTCGTACTCGGCGCGGGCCGCGTCGATCTCGTGGAAGCCCTGCGTGTACGACACGATCTTCGACGCGTACAGCGCCTGCTCGACCCGGTCGGCGAAGGCCGCGGCCTCCGACTCGCTCAGCGGCGCGGCCTTCGGGCCGGCCAGCCCGCGCGAGGCCTCGCGCAGCGCCGCGTGCCCGGACAGGGAGCGGGCGAAGACGGCCTCCGCGATGCCGGAGACCGGCACACCCAGGTCCAGGGCGATCTGGACCGTCCAGCGGCCCGTGCCCTTCTGCTCGGCCTGGTCGACGACGACGTCCACGAACGGCTTGCCGGTCGCCTCGTCCACGTGGGACAGCACCTCGGCGGTGATCTCGATCAGGTACGAGTCGAGCCGGCCGGTGTTCCAGGTCCGGAAGATCTCCGCGATCTGCGCGGGCTCGTACCCGGCGACATCGCGCAGCAGCTGGTACGCCTCGCCGATGAGCTGCATGTCGGCGTACTCGATGCCGTTGTGCACCATCTTCACGAAATGCCCGGCGCCGTCCGGACCGACATGCGTCACGCAGGGGGCGCCGTCCGCCGCCTTCGCGGAGATCTTCTCCAGCATCGGGCCCAGCGAGTCGTACGACTCCTTCGGGCCGCCGGGCATGATGCTCGGCCCGAGCAGCGCGCCCTCCTCGCCGCCGGAGACGCCCATGCCGACGAAGTGGATGCCCTGCTCGCGCAGCTCACGCTCGCGGCGCCGGGTGTCCGCGAAGTGTGCGTTGCCACCGTCGATGATCATGTCGCCGGGCTCCAGCAGCGGCGCGAACTCCTGGATCACCGCGTCGGTCGGGTCGCCGGCCTTCACCATGATGACCAGCCGCCGCGGGCGCTCCAGCGCCGCCACGAACTCCTTGGCGGTCTCGGCCGCGATGAACTCGCCCTCGCTCCCGAACTCCTCCACCAGCGCGCGCATCCGCGCGGGGGTCCGGTTGTGCACCGCGACCGCGTAGCCGTTGCGGGCGAAGTTGCGGGCGAGGTTGCGGCCCATGACCGCCAGACCCGTGACGCCGATCTGCGCCGAAGTGCTCATGCGATGGCTCCTAGTGACCTCGATATATCAGCGGTGCCGGTCATGCCCGCCAGTGTTGCCCCATCGTCCATCCTGACGTGCCGGTATTCCGGCCGCACATCCGGGGTGGCGCGATGTCGCCCAGTGAGATACGCACGGAGGGCCCCGTCGGACTCAGCCGCGAAGGGGTGCCGGACACCGTGCGCCGATTCCTCGCCACTTGGCGGGAGGAGGCGGCTGAATTGCCGTCTTGTCATGGCCTGTTCGCAGCGCATACTTTTGCCCCTCCTGACGCATGTCAATGGGGGGCTCCGTCATGGCCGTACGCGGCCGGCACCGCCGGTACCAGCCGAACAGGATCAACCGCGCCTCACTCACCGTCACCGCGGGCGGCGCCGGAATGGCGCTCCCCTTCATCGGCACCGGCGCCGCGCAGGCGGCCGACCTGGACACCTGGAACAAGGTCGCCGCGTGCGAGTCCACCAGCAGGTGGGACGTCAACACGGGCAACGGCTACTACGGCGGACTCCAGTTCGCCCAGTCCACCTGGGAGGCGTACGGCGGCGGGCGGTACGCGGCGCGCGCGGACCTGGCCACCAAGGACCAGCAGATCGCCGTGGCGGAGAAGGTGCTGGACGGACAGGGACCCGGGGCCTGGCCGGTCTGCTCGGTACGGGCCGGGCTGACCCGGGGCGGGGGCACACCGGACATCCACCCCGCCGGAAGCACGGACAACCCGAACAATGCGAACAACGCGAACAAGGCGAAGAAGGCGAAGGGGACCTCCGTCAAGGACGTCCAGCCGCAGTCCACGCCCCAGTCGCGGGCGGGCAGGGCCGAGATGTACACCGTCGTCCATGGCGACACCCTCTCCGGGATCGCCCGGACCCAGAAGGTCGAGGGCGGTTGGCGCGGCCTGTACACCGCGAACCGCCGGACCATCGGCACCGACCCCGATCTGATCCTGCCGGGACAGCGGCTCGCGCTGCGCGGCAAGGCGGCCCCGACGGACGAGGCGACGCCCAGGAAGAAGCCCGCCCCCAAGTCCCCGCCCCGCAAACCCTCTTCGCAGCCGGAGACCGAGAAGCAGGAGCAGGCCGCGACGACCGGCCGCTCGCTCGTCGCCCCGGTGAGCTCGGCCGCCGGCACCCCCTACCGCAAGGCCGGTGCCTCCTGGTCGAAGGGCTACCACACCGGCGTCGACTTTCCCGTCCCGACCGGTACGTCCGTGAAGTCCGTCGGCGCGGGCCGGGTGGTCAGCGCGGGGTGGGGCGGATCCTTCGGCTACGAGGTGGTGATCCGGCACACCGACGGCCGCTACTCCCAGTACGCCCACCTCTCGGCCATCTCCGTCAAGGAGGGTCAGTCGGTGGGGGCCGGCCAGCGCATCGGCCGCTCGGGCTCCACGGGCAACAGCACGGGCCCGCATCTGCACTTCGAGGTGCGGACGGGGCCCGGCTTCGGCGCGGACATCGACCCGGTGGCGTATCTCCGGGCCGGCGGGGTCAGGATTTGACGCGGATGCGATGCCGGTCGAGGACGGGTGCCGGGACGTACGGGCCACCGTAGAAGGGGCCGTACAGGTTCAGGCACTCGCCGTCGGAATGCCGCGGCTCGCCGTCCTCGTACCCGCTCTGCGCGACCTGGGCCGGTATGAGCATGTCCTCGATCCCGTCGGGTACGACGATCTCCTCGCGCGGCGACGCCGTGGACGGCTCGGCGAGGCCGGACAGCAGCAGCTCCTCGGCGCGCGCCGGAGTCAGGTCACGCTCGGCGTCCCCGGTCCGTGCGGCAGGGGCCCGCACGTCGGCCGGGTCCTGCGCGGCCCCCGCCTCCGTGCCGGCGATCCGCTCGGTCGTGAGCAGGATCAGGCCACCCGCCGCGACCACGCCACAGCTCAGGGCGAGCATGGTGCCCGTGGTGCCGTACCGGAACGTCTCGCCGAACATGGTGATGCCGACCGCGGCGGCCACGACCGGGTTGACGACGGTCAGCGTGGCCAGCGGCGCCGCGAGTCCCGCGCCCCGGTACGCGGCCTGGGACAGCAGCAGTCCGGCCGTGGCGAAGACGCCTATCGTGCCGAGGGCCGGCAGATCGGCCGCCGACACCCCGCCGTTCCAGTCGACCGCGACGATCTTCGTGAACACCGAGGACATGCCGAAGGCTATGCCGGACGCCGTGGCGAGCAGCATGCTGCGCACCGCCGGATGACGGTGCGCAGCGCGGCCCGCGACCATCAGCGCCACGACCATGCCGCCGGTCACCAGGGCCACGGCCACCCGCTGCGCCGCGTCCAGCGACTGCGACTCGGAGGCACCGACCAGGGACAGCAGGCCGGCCAGACCCACACTCGCCATGATCGCGCCCCGCCAGGCCGTCGACCCGGCCCTGCGGCCCACGAACAGCGCCGCCATCGGCAGCGCGAACACGATCGTCAGGGCGCCCAGCGGCTGCACCAGACTGAGCGGGCCGAAGGCCAACGCCACCACGTGCAGCAGCCCGCCGAGACCGTTCAGCGCGACCGCCGCCCACCAGCCCGGCCGGCGCATCGGCGCGAACTGCTGCCCCGGGGAGGACACCGCGACACGCTCCTGCACGATCGCCCCGCCCGCGTAAGCGACGGCGGAGACGAGCGACAGGAGCACGGACAACGCGAGGGCGCTCATGTGCTGCTCCTCTGCGTGAGGCAGGGGCGGTGACCCCGGCGCGGCGAACGGTCGGCTCTCATGACCAACACGATGCCTCGAAAACCTCTTCCCGTCGTCGTACCAGAGCACGCACTGTGTCGTACTGCCGATGGAGTATGACGAGCCCGGTCTCATCCCCAAGGCTGGTGACCCCTAGGGGGAGACCCCCAGGTGAGAACCCCGAGTGGCCTTGGTACTACTGCTCTTCGTGGACCTCGACCCCGATCTCGCAGCGCTCCGGCCGCTCGGCGGCTTCTTCGTCCTGCACACGGCGGGCAAGGCGCTTCGGCCCCTGCCGACCCTGGCACAGGCGTACGCGCAAGCGCCGTCGGACGCGTACGCGAACGCGCTCGCCTTCCGCGTCCGGAAAGTCCAAGACGCCCTGCGCGCCCCCGAGACGAGGATCGCCGCCTCCGTCGCCCAGCAGGGGCTCGCGGCCCGGCTGTGGTCGGTGACGCTCGGCTGCGCCGCCCGCTACGGCCGTGTCCCCGACCTGGATCCGCGGCTGCTGCACTGGGACCCCGACGCCGGCGCCCCCGACGACCTGCGGCTGACCGAGGTCCGCCCGCTGCCCGCGGATCCGGCGACGGTCGCGCGCCTCGTCCTGCACGGCCACCTGGAACCGCTGACCGCGGCCCTGCACACCCGCCACCGCGTCGCCACCGGGCTGCTGTGGGGCAACGCCGCGTCCGCCCTGGTCGGCGCCGCCCGGCAACTGGACCAGTGGGCCCGCGCGAACGGCCATGCCGACGCCGCCGCCCGGACCCGCGCCCTGACCGAGCGGCTCCTCGCCCACCCCCTGCTCGCCGGCACCGGCACCCTCACCGGCATGGCCTTCCGGCGCCGCAGCTGCTGCCTCTACTACCGCGTGCCGGGCGGCGGCGTATGCGGTGACTGTTGCTTCACACGGCCCCCGCGCCCTTCCCCACGCGCCCCTCTTGAGTGACCATGAAAGAGCAACCAGCCGCTGAGAACAGGGGGTTCCGGGTGCGAGTGGGCCTGCTGACCCGGGAGTACCCGCCGGACGTGTACGGCGGCGCGGGTGTCCATGTCGAGTTCCTCGCCCGGGAGTTGCGCGACCTCGTCGACCTGGAGGTGCACTGCTGGGGCGAGGGCCGCGCGGTGGGCGTACGGCGCCACCGCCCCTGGTCCGTACTCGACACCGCCAACGACGCGCTGCGCACCTTCTCGGTGGATCTCGCCATGGCCGCGGGCCTCGAAGGCCGGGACATCGTCCACTCCCACACCTGGTACGCCAACCTCGCCGGCCACCTCGGCAAGCTCCAGTACGGCATCCCGCATGTGATCACCGCCCACTCCCTGGAGCCGCTGCGGCCCTGGAAGGCCGAGCAGCTCGGCGGGGGATACGCGCTGTCCGGCTGGGCCGAGCGCACGGCGATCGAATCGGCCGACGCGGTGATCGCCGTATCCGGGGCCATGCGCGACGACATCCTCGGCTGCTACCCGGCGTTGGACCCCGACCGGGTCCACATCGTGCACAACGGCATCGACACCGCTCTGTACCGCCCCGACCACCGCACCGACGTCCTCGCCCGCTTCGGCCTCGACGCGGACCGCCCGTACGTGTTGTTCGTCGGCCGCATCACCCGCCAGAAGGGCGTGCCCCATCTGCTGCGCGCGGTACGGGACATGGACTCGGCCGCCCAGGTCGTGCTGTGCGCCGGCGCCCCCGACACCGCCGAGATCGACCGGGAGTTCCGCGCCCTCTACCAGGAGCTGAGCCGGGTACGCGAAGGCGTGCACTGGATCCCGCAGATGCTGCCCCGCCCGGAGGTGATCCAACTCCTCACTCACGCCGCCGTGTTCGTCTGCCCTTCGGTGTACGAACCCCTCGGCATCGTCAATCTGGAGGCGATGGCCTGCGGAACTCCCGTAGTGGCCGCACAGGTCGGCGGCATCCCCGAGGTCGTCGAGGACGGCAAGACCGGCCTGCTCGTCCCGCTGGACGACGACTTCGAGGCGGGCCTCGCGCGGGCACTGGACGCAGTCCTCGGCGACCCGGAGACCGCCCGCCGGATGGGTGAGGCCGGACGGGAGCGCGCCGTGGGGGAGTTCGGCTGGGACGCGGTGGCACGGCGGACGGTCCGGCTCTACCGGGGGATCCTCGAACAGGCTTAGCGCGCGCTGCACAGGGCAGGCTGGCATCAACCACGGTGAGGGGAGCGGCCATGCGTCGTGGGGGACCTTCGGTGCTCGGAATCGTACTCGCGGGCGGGGAGGGCAAGCGCCTGATGCCCCTGACCGCGGACCGCGCGAAACCGGCGGTCACCTTCGGCGGCACCTACCGCCTCGTCGACTTCGTCCTCTCCAACCTCGTCAACGCCGACATCCTGCGCATCTGCGTCCTCACCCAGTACAAGTCGCACTCCCTGGACCGCCACATCACCACCACCTGGCGCATGTCCAGCCTGCTCGGCAACTACGTCACCCCGGTCCCCGCCCAGCAGCGCCTCGGCCCGCGCTGGTACCTGGGCAGCGCGGACGCGATCCTCCAGTCCCTGAACCTGGTCCACGACGAACGCCCCGAGTACGTGGCGGTGTTCGGCGCCGACCACGTGTACCGCATGGATCCGCGCCAGATGCTCGCCCAGCACATCGAGAGCGGCGCGGGCGTCACGGTGGCGGGCATCCGCGTCCCCCGGCGCGAGTCGTCGTCCTTCGGTGTGATCAGGCCCGGCTCGGACGGACTGAGCGTGGAGCGCTTCCTGGAGAAACCCGCCGATCCGCCCGGCCTGCCGGACGACCCGGAGTGCGTGTTCGCCTCCATGGGCAACTACATCTTCACCACCAAGGCCCTCATCGAGGCGCTCCAGCGGGACGCCGAGGACGAGAACTCCGTGCACGACATGGGCGGTTCGATCCTGCCCCAGCTCACCGAGCGGGGCGAGGCCCAGCTGTACGACTTCAGCGCCAACCACGTCCCCGGCGAGACCAGCCGCGACCGCGGCTACTGGCGGGACGTCGGCACCCTGGACGCGTACTACGACGCCCACATGGACCTCATCGCCGAGCGCCCGGCCTTCAACCTGTACAACCGCCAGTGGCCCGTGTACACCCACTCGGGCCAGCTCTCCCCGGCCCGCTTCAACGCGGGCGGCATCGCCGGCGAGTCCATCGTCAGCGCCGGGTGCCTGATCCGTGGGCAGGTCACCCGGTCCGTGCTCTCACCGGGCGTGCTGGTCGACCCGGGGGCCGTGGTGCAGGGCGCGGTACTGCACGACAACGTGCGCGTCGGGCGGGGCGCGGTGGTGCGCGGGGCGGTGCTGGACAAGAACGTCGAGGTGCCCCCGGGCGCGACGATCGGCGTCAACCCGGAGCGGGACGCGGACCTGTACACCGTCTCCAAGGGCGGTGTGATCGCGCTGGGGAAGGGACAGCGGGTCTCCTAGCCGCAGGAGCCGCAGGTCACCCGGTCGGCCGGCCCTCGGACCGTGTCCGGGCCCCGGCCGGTCGACCACGCCCGCATGCAGCGCGGCACCCGGCCCCCGCACTTGTCATGTACCTGGACGGGCAATGGAATCTGTGCTGTTATGCCAAGTACTGTTCATGACAACGTTGTTATGGAGGCTCCATGCGCACAAGATGCCTCAGAAACCGACTCGCCCTACTTCTCGCCGGCGCCCTGGGACTGGCGGGCCTGACCGCGACGCCCGCACCGGCGGCGTCCGGCGACCCCGTCGAGATCCACGGCCTGAAGGGCGAGTACTTCACCCAGTCCGCCCCCGGCGCCTTCGACTTCCACGCGCTGAAGGCGACCGCCTTCGACCCCGCGCTCGACTTCGACGACCTGGAGCCGCGCCTCGCCTTCGCCACCGGCCGGTCGGACGACGTCAGCGTCCGCTGGACCGGCAGGATCGTGCCGGAGAAGACCGGCCCCCACACCTTCTCGATCACCGGCGACAACGGCTTCCGGCTCTGGATCGACGGAAAGCTCGCCATCGACCACTGGGTCGACGACTGGGACCGCGAACAGACCGCCGAACCCGTCGAGTTGACCGCCGGCACCGCCCATGACATCAAGGTCGAGTACTTCGAGCACTACGGCGGCTCCAATCTGCACCTGCGCTGGACCGAACCCGGCGGCGGCAAGGAGCCCGTCCCGCAGTCCGCGTTCCGCCTCCCCGAGGGCTTCGACTACGACGGGGCGATCGCGGCCACGGTCCTCGGCAGCGGCCGTACGCTCAAGCTCGACTTCGCCCGCAGCCTCGCCGCGCCCCCGGCCGGCGTCACCGACCACCTGGAAGCGGTGATCGGCGGGGCGGCCTGGCCGCTAGGCGCCGCGAAAGTGGACCCCGCCGATCCCCGCGCCCTCCTCGTCGCGCTGAAGGAACCCGTGGTCGGCAACAAGACCGGTACGGCACCTGGCACGGCCGACATCCGCTACGACGGCCGAGGCGGTCTGGCCGACGTCGAAGGCAACGTTGTCAAGCCGTTCTGGAGCAGCGGCGCCAACACATCGACTCACCGGCTGCGCACCCGCTGGGCCGACGAGGTGGGCCCCGACAACGCCCTCCCCGAGTACCCGCGCCCCCAGCTGACCCGGTCCGCCTGGCGCAACCTCAACGGCCGCTGGCAGTTCGCGGCGGCCGAGGCGGGGGAGCGGCCACCGGTCGGCAAGAACCTCGCCGAGCGGATCCTCGTCCCGTACCCGGTCGAGTCCCAGCTCTCCGGCCTGGAGCGGCACGAGGACCGCATGTGGTACCGCCGTACCTTCACGGTCCCGGCCGACTGGCGCATCGGCTCCGGCAAGCGCCTGAAGCTCAACTTCGGCGGCGTCGACTGGCGGTCCGAGGTCTACGTCAACGGCACCAGGGTCGCCGAGCACACGGGCGGCTACGACAAGTTCGCCGCCGACATCACGGACGCGCTCAAACCCGGCCGCATCCAGGAGCTGATCGTCGGCGTGTACGACCCCACCGACGCGGCGAACGGCGAGAACCCGCCGCTCGGCAAGCAGCGCCTGGACCCGAGCGGCATCTGGTACACCCCGTCCTCCGGCATCTGGCAGACGGTGTGGATGGAGCCGGTCGCCCCCGACCACGTCGCCGGGCTGAAGCTCGTCCCGGACCTCGGCACCCGCACCCTGACCGTCGAGCCGCAGGGCGTGCGCGACGGCCTACCCGTCACGGCGACGGCGTACGACGGACGGCGCAAGGTCGCCACGGCGAACGGCCGCACCGGCCGGCCGCTGACCCTGACCATCCCCGACCCGCACCTGTGGTCGCCCGACGACCCCTTCCTGTACGACCTGAAGGTCACCGTCGGCGCCGACCGGGTCGGCAGCTACTTCGGCATGCGCTCCATCGCCGTCGAGAAGGTGAACGGCGTGCCGCGCACGATCCTCAACGGCGAGCCGGTCTTCCTGATGGCCACCCTCGACCAGGGCTTCTGGCCCGACGGCCTGCACACCGCCCCGACCGACGAAGCCCTCGCGTACGACCTGAAGGCGCACAAGAAGCTGGGATTCAATTCCGTGCGCAAGCACATCAAGGTCGAGCCGGACCGCTGGTTCCACTGGGCCGACCGGCTGGGACTGCTGGTCTGGCAGGACATGCCCGCGATGAGGGCGGGGGTGAACCCGGGCGCCGCGGCCCGCGCCCAGTACGAGCGCGAGATGAAACAGATGATCGACGAGCACATCAGCAGCCCGTCGGTGGTCATGTGGGTCACCTTCAACGAGGGCTGGGGCCAGTACGACATCGGCCGTGTCGCCGAGCAGGCGAAGGCGTGGGACCCGACCCGCCTGGTCAACAACCAGTCGGGTCTCAACCTCGGCGCCGACGGGAACGCCGGCGACATCATGGACGAGCACGGCTACCCCAGCCCGGCCCTGCCGCCGCGGCCCGACGGCGCACGGGCGCTGGTCAGCGGCGAGTACGGCGGCCTCGGTCTGGCGGTGCCGGGGCACGCCTGGTCGGTGCAGCAGTCGTACGTCGACGTCGACCCCGCCACCTACACGGAGGACTACCTCACCAAGCTGGACGAGGTGCGGGCCCTGGTCTGCCGGGGGAGCAACGGCGCCGTGTACACCCAGATCTCGGACGTCGAGGGTGAGCTGAACGGGCTGCTGACCTACGACCGCGCCGTACTGAAACCGGACGCGGCGCGGCTCCGGGCCGCTCATGAGGCGCTGATCCGTGACGCCTCCCGGGTGACACCGACGGGATGCCCGGCGCCGCAACCTGTGCTGAAGTGACCTCATATGCACCATGAGTCCCGCCCCTTTTTGAGGGGCGGGACTTAATCTGCTGTTAACTGTGCGTAGCTTGATCGTACTTGACCGTAATCGCTCATGAGCGATTGACTGCTGATCCACCCTTCGTCGACGCGAGGCAAGCCATTGACTTCTGACCTGCTCGCACCCCTCGACCTGGCGTTCTGGAACATCGAGTCCGCCGAACACCCCATGCACCTGGGCGCGCTCGGCGTCTTCACGGCGCACTCGCCCACCGCCGGCGCGCACGCGGCCGACCTGCTCGCGGCCCGCGCCGCCGCCGTACCTGGACTGCGGATGCGGATCCGCGACGCATGGCAGCCGCACGGCCTGCTGCGGCCGTTCTCCTTCGGCGGCGCCACCCGCGAGCCCGCCGAGGACTTCGACCCGCTCGACCACGTCCGGTTGCACGCCCCGACCGCCGACTTCCAGGCGATGGCCGGCCGGCTCATGGAGCGGCCCCTGGAGCGCGGCCGGCCGCCGTGGGAGGCGCATGTGCTGCCCGGGGAGGACGGTGTGTCCTTCGCCGTGCTGTTCAAGTTCCACCACGCCCTGGCCGACGGCCTGCGGGCGCTGACGCTCGCCGCCGCGATCCTGGACCCGATGGACCTGCCGGCGCGCCGGCCCCGCCCCGAGCAGCCCCGCGGCAGTCGCCTCCCGGATGTACGCAAGCTGCCGGACCTGCTGCGCGGCAGGCTGTCCGACGTGGGCCGCGCCCTCGACATCGGCGCGTCCGTCGCCGTCTCCACGCTGGGTGTGCGCTCCTCGGCCGCGCTGGCCGCCGAGCCCAGCGGCACCCGGCGCACCGCGGGGGTCGTCATCGACATCGACGACGTGCACGTGGTCCGCAAGGCCGTCGGCGGCACCGTCAACGACGTACTCATCGCGGTCGTCGCCGGCGCCCTGCGCCGCTGGCTCGACGAACGCGGCGACGGCAGCGAGGGCGTCGCCCCCCGCGCCCTGATCCCGGTCTCCAAACGCCGCCCGCGCACCGCGCACCCACAGGGCAACCGGCTCTCCGGCTACTTGATACGGCTCCCGGTCGACGACCCCGATCCCCTGCGCCGCCTCGCCACCGTCCGCACCGCCATGGACCGCAACAAGGACGCCGGACCCAACCGGGGCGCGGGCGCCGTCGCCCTGCTCGCCGACCATGTCCCCGCGCTCGCGCACCGGCTCGGCGGACCGCTGGTCGGCCAGGCCGCCCGGCTCTGGTTCGACATCCTCGTCACCAGCGTCCCGCTGCCCGGCGTCGCCCTGAAGCTCGGCGGCCACGCGGTCACCGAGGTCTACCCCTTCGCCCCGCTGGCCCGCGGCCAGTCCCTGGCGATCGCGATCTCGACCTACCGCGGGCGCGTCCACTACGGCCTCGTCGCGGACGCCGCGGCCGTACCGGACCTCGATGTGCTCGCCGCGGCCCTGTCCGAGGAGGTGGAGACGCTCATCACCGCCTGCGCTCCTTGACCACGGCCGGTTTTGGAGGACCGGCCCGGCGCTCCGTAGAATTCCCCGTTCGAAAGCGGGCGCGGTCGGAGCGCCGCACGGTGAGCAGGGAAACGGCAGCGCGATGACGGTGACAGAGGAAGGCTCGGCGATCACGGACGAGGTCGTGCGCGAGCCCGCCGACGAGGTCGCATACGGCCCCGGCATCGACCCCGAGCGGCTCGCCGTCTGCCTCGGCGTGCTCGAGGAGCTCGACAAGCTGGAGGTCGACCACCCGGACGCGATCGCCGTGCGCCGGGCCACCGCCGGCATCTACCGCACCGTCAAGCAGCGCCGCCGTCAGGAGCGCCGGGCCGCCAAGACCGCCCACGACAAGGCGGTCACGGAGGCCACGGCGACCGGCTCCGCGCAGCGCATCGACGACGAGACCGAGGGCCTGCTGCCGTCGTCGGTCACCGAGGCCGGGAAGATCGCGGGGATACTCCAGCGCCCCCGCTCCTGCTACACCTGCAAGACCCGGTACGTGGAAGTCGACTACTTCTACCACCAGCTCTGTCCGGACTGCGCCACCCTGAACCGGGACAAGCGCGACGTCCGCGCCGACCTGACCGGCAAGCGCGCCCTGCTCACCGGAGGCCGCGCCAAGATCGGTATGTACATCGCGCTGCGGCTGCTGCGCGACGGCGCGCACACGACGATCACCACGCGCTTCCCGAAGGACGCCATCCGCCGTTTCAAGGCCATGGACGACTCGGCGGACTGGATGCACCGCCTGGAGGTCGTCGGCATCGACCTGCGCGACCCCGCGCAGGCCGTGGCCCTCGCCGAGCAGGTCGCCGAGGCGGGCCCCCTGGACATCCTCATCAACAACGCGACGCAGACCGTGCGCCGGCTGCCCTCCGCCTACGCCGCCCTGGTCGAGGGCGAGAGCGCCCCGCTGCCCGCCGGCGAGCTCCCCGCCCATCACGTCATCGGCGCGTTCAACTCCGGCGCGGTCGACGGCCTCGCCGCGCTGCCGCTGGGCACCAGCGGCCTCGACGCCCAGAAGGTCGCCGACCTCGCCCTGGTCGCGGGCAACGCGAGCGTCGAGCGGCATCTCGACGGCACGGCCATCGACGCGGGCGGCCTCGTCCCCGACGTCGTCGAGTCGAACACCTGGGTGCAGACCATCGACCAGATCTCCCCGGTCGAGCTGCTGGAGACCCAGCTCTGCAATTACACCTCGCCGTTCATCCTGATCAGCGCGCTGCGCCCGGTCATGGCCGACGCGGCGAAGAAGGCGGCGAGCGGCCGGGCCTACGTCGTGAACGTGTCGGCGATGGAGGGCGTCTTCGGCCGCGGCTACAAGGGTGCGGGGCACCCCAACACGAACGCCGCCAAGGCCGCGATGAACATGGTCACCCGGACCAGTGCCCAGGAGATGTTCCAGACCGACGGCATCCTCATGACCTCCGTCGACACCGGCTGGATCACCGACGAGCGCCCCCACTACGACAAGCTGCGACTCGCCGAGGCCGGCTTCCACGCACCGCTGGACCTGGTCGACGGCGCCGCCCGGGTCTACGACCCGATCGTGCGTGGCGAGGCGGGGGACGATCTGTACGGCGTCTTCATGAAGGACTACGCGCCGGGCAAGTGGTAGCCGGTCCGGCCGACGGCCAGGACGGACGGCGGTTGCGTGCGGGTCGGGGGGCGGCGGTCCGCGGCGGTCCGCGGCCTGGTCCGGCCGAACTTGCGCAGCCTGAGGCCCACGAGCGTCGGCTGATGGTCCGGGTCCGCCACGCTCCCGGCCGCCCCGACGCCCCGCGGCTCCTTGGCCGTCCGGCGTATCTCGTCGGTGTCCCGTGCGGTGAGGCGCGGCCGGGCGCAGGGCGGTGTCATCGCCGTACCCCGTGGTGACTGGCCGTCAGTCGACAGTCCCGAACGCCGAGTTCCGTGCCGCCACCAGCTCCAGCACCGTGCGCCAGTCCTCCAGCACCCCGGCGTCGAAAGCGGCGCCTCGGCCTTCCTCGTCGGCCTGACGCAGGCGCAGGAGGTCGTCGTCGGCCGCCTCGGGTGCCTGGCTGTGGTCCCGAACGAGCCGCGAGACCCGTTCGCCGAGCAGGGGGCGCACGGCGTCGGCCGCGCAGTCGCCGTGGCCCCCTTCGCGCCGGTGCAGCAGCGGGCCGATGGCATGGACGAGCCCCGCGACCTGGAGTTCCTTGTCGGCGGGGCGGGCGCGGCGTAGCAGCGCGGCGGTGCGCAGGGCGTGTTGGTGCAGATCGACTCGGGCGCTTCCCGGGCCCGGGAGATACCGGGCGCCCCGGCAGGCGTACAGCAGATCCATCAGCTCCTCGACGCTGCGCAGCTCCATGCGTCAGTCCTCCCGCCGGACAGGCCGTTGCCGTGCGACAGCAGATCATGGCCGCCTTGCGAATCGGCCAACGGGACCTGAACTGCACTGCGTGTACGGTCCGCTGTGCCCCGGATGTGCCCCGGAAAGATGATGTTGACCCGTACGAGTGACTTATGCAGCGGACTATTTCTCAGCAAAATGGTGCGTAGCGGGCGGTGGAGTGCCGCTTGATTCCGGATAGTTACAGGTTGGTTGCAGCCCCATCGAGCGGGGGCCCGCTCATTTGGTTAATCTGTAGCGGACGGACAGCAGTACAGGGTCCCAACCCACACCCACGGTCCGTCCCGGGACAAGCCGGTGCACAACGGCCTGCTCTCACGCCAGTTACCGGCGCCACCGCGTCCGAGTCGACTTTGAGTAAGACCCGAGCGGGCGTCAGGTGCCGGACCGCAGACTGGGCCGGCCCGCCCCGAGGGTGATCCGACACAGAAGGAGTGCGCGGTGACACCTGAGAAGACGAATCGCGAACAGCGCCCCAAGGAACGCACGGAGCGCGCGGGCCGCCGGTCCACGGAGATCGGCAGTCTCGATGTGTGGGCCCGATCCGCCCCCATCCGCCTGGCCGGCTACGAGGACGACCTCGCCGAGCCCCACATCCTGCCCAGCGTCGACTGACGGGGCAGAATCCTTCGCGATCGCCGACGCATGGGCGTGCGAGCCTCACGCCCATGCCGATCAGAGGAGCCGCGGCCGACCACCGGCCGCGGATTTCGTATTTCCGGCTGCCTTCCTGGCTCCTGCCGCTTGCCTCCCGCCTTCTTGTCATTCCCGTTTGCCTAAACTCTTTAGGTAGATGCATACTCCCTTATGGCAAGTGGGAGGATGGCAGTGGCACGCGTAGGACTCACCACGGACCGCCTGGTCCGGGCCGGTGCCGAGCTCGCCGACGAGGTCGGCTTCGAGCAGGTGACCGCGTCCGAGCTGGCCCGGCGGTTCGACGTCAAGGTCGCGAGCCTGTACTCGCATGTGAAGAACTCGCAGGACCTCAGGACCCGGATCGCGCTGTTCGCCCTGGAGGAACTGGCCGACCTGGCCGCAGACGCGGTGGCCGGCCGCGCCGGCAAGGACGCACTGGCCGCCTTCGCCAACGTCTACCGCGACTACGAACACGACCACCCCGGCCGCGCCGCCGCCGCACGGATGCGGCTCGACCCCGGGGCCGCCGCGGCGAGCGCCGGCGTCCGGCACGCGCAGCTGACACGGGCCATCCTGCGCGGCTACGACCTGACCGAGCCGGACGCGACACATGCCGTACGGCTGCTGGGCAGCGTCTTCCACGGGTACTCCAGCCTGGAGTCGGCGGGCGGCTTCAGCCACAGCGCGCCCGACTCCGAGGAGACCTGGCACCGCATCCTGGACGCCCTCGACTCCCTGCTGCGCAACTGGCCCACCGAGCCCACCTCTTGATCGACAGGCTGAGGACATGGACACCGAGCACGACTGGATCAGCACGCCCCTCACCGCCGAGCTGCTGCGCGGCGCGCTCGACGTGGAGCACACCGAACACGGCCTCCTGCCGCACCGGCTGCCCGCCCGGGCCCGCGCCCAGAACACCGACGGACAGCTGGCCATGGCCGAGTCCCAGCCCTCCGGCGTACGACTGGCGTTCCGCACCCGGGCCACCGCCATCGAACTGGACGCGCTGCCCACCAAGCGTGCCTATGTGGGCGTGCCGCCCCGACCGCACGGCGTGTACGACCTGATCGTCGACGGCCGCCGCGCGGGACAGGGCAGCGTGACCGAAGGCAACGTCATCACCTACGACATGACCGACGGCACCACCGAGCACCGGCCCGGCCGGCCCGGCACGCTCCGCTTCACCGGGCTGTCCGCCGCCGACAAGGACATCGAGATCTGGCTGCCGCACAACGAGACCACCGAACTGATCGCCCTGCGCACCGACGCCCCCGTGCAGCCCGTTCGGGAGCCCGGCCGCCGGGTGTGGCTGCACCACGGCAGTTCGATCAGCCACGGCTCCGACGCCGCGAGCCCCACCGGCATCTGGCCCGCGCTCGCCGCCTCCCTCGGCGGCGTGGAGCTGATCAACCTGGGTCTGGCCGGGAGCGCCCTGCTCGACCCGTTCACCGCCCGCGCACTGCGCGACACCCCTGCCGACCTCATCAGCGTCAAGATCGGCATCAACCTGGTCAACCTGGATCTGATGCGGCTGCGCGCCTTCGGCCCCGCGGTCCACGGTTTCCTCGACACCGTCCGCGAAGGGCACCCGACGACACCGCTGCTGGTCGTGTCGCCGATCCTGTGCCCGATCCACGAGGACACGCCGGGCCCCTGCGCCCCGGACCTCGACGGTCTCGGCGAGGGGCGACTGCGGTTCGTGGCGATGGGTGACCCGGCGGAGAGCGCCGGCGGGAAGCTGACGTTGAACGTCGTCCGGGAAGAGCTGTCCCGCATCGTCGAGCAGCGGGCCGCCGACGACCCGAACCTGCATCACCTCGACGGCCGCGACCTCTACGGCGAGGCCGACGCGGCCGAACTGCCGCTGCCCGACGACCTGCACCCGGACGCCGAGACCCACCGCCGCATCGGCGAACGCTTCGCCCGTCTGGCCTTCACCGCCGACGGGCCCTTCGCGCAGACGGCGAACGTGACCGGGGGGACGAGTCGGAGGCCATGACCGAGGGCATGCGCGAGCAACACCATGACGGCCAGCTCCGCCGGCTGTGGGAGGAGCACAGACGCGCCCGGTTCCCTCCGGGTTTCCGCGGTGTGGATGTCGAGGGGGTGGATCTGGTCATGCTCGACGCCGACGTCGCCGGAGTCGTCCACCGCGAGCTGGACGGCGGGCTCGACGACCAGGGCTTGGCCGTCCTCTGGTGGTGCATCGCGGGCCTCGACAAGGTGCTGCCGCTGATCGACGACGAGTACTGCGCGTCCTACTACGGCAGACTGCGCACACTCGCCCGGCTCACAGCGGCGCGCCACCTGCCCGCCGCGAGCTGAGCCCTGAGACGTGTCCCGCCGTGTCCGCACCCCCTAGGACGGCACCGCCTCGGCCACCGGCGCCGTCCGCTGCCAGGGCTTCAGTTGCTCGATGCGCTCCGCCAGCGCCAGCAGCGCCGCCTCCGCACCCGGCCGCCCCACCAGCTGTACGGCGCAGGGGGCCCCGGAAGGGAGGGTGCCGAACGGGACCGCCATGGCGGGCCAGCCCGTGAGGTTCCAAGGCGGGGTCAGTGGCGAGTAGTTGGTGTTCGCCATGACGTTGCGCAGCCAGCCCCGCTCGTGCCAGGGCGCGGACTTGGGGGAGCGGCGGGCCAGGGCGGGGGTGAGCAGCACGTCGTACTCGGCGAAGAAAGGCTCCAGCCGCCGGCGCAGTGCCTCCCGGCTCGCACCGCCCTGCGCACGGGCGACGAAGCGCTTGCCGACGGCGGCGTGGACGCGGGTCCGGCGCGTGAGCCGGCGGAAATCCAGCTCCCGCGCGTCCACGGCCGTGCCCGCCGTCCAGTGGGTCAGTGCGGTCACGCCCAGCGACATCGGATACGGCGGATAGGCGCGCCGTACCTGGTGACCGGCCTTGATGAGCAGCCCGGCGGCCTCGCGCACCGCGGCTGCGTACGGCTTGCTGATGGTGACCCCGGCGAGCGGGCTGCGCAGGGACACCGCGATCCTGTGCGTGCGCGGCGTGTCGGGGAGCGTGACCTCGGTGTCGGCGAGGACCGACAGCATCAGGCGGGCGTCCTCGACCGTGGTGGCCAGCGGGCCGTTCTCCGACATGCCGAACCAGTCGCCGTCGCTCACCCCGGCGGGGACCACACCGGTGCCGGGCTTGATGGTGACCAGCCCGCAGTTGGCGGCCGGGATGCGCAGCGAGCCCATGCCGTCGTTGCCGAGGGCGATCGGCACCATGCCCGCGGCGACCGCCGCCGCACTGCCGCCCGACGAACCGCCCGCCGTGCGAGAGAGGTCCCAGGGGTTGCGGGCGGTGCCGTGCACGCCCTCCGTGGTGCCGAAGACACACAGCTCCGGCACGTTCGTCAGCCCCACGACCACCGCGCCGGCGGCCCGCAGCCGGGCCACGGTGACGTGGTCGTCGTCGGCCGGGGCGTCCGGCGTCGCCGCGGAGCCGATGCGCTTGGTCTCGCCGCGTACCGCGAGGTTGTCCTTGACGGCCACCGGTACGCCCGCCAGGGGCAGTTCGGCCAGGTCGGCGCGGGAGGCGACCTCTTCGGCCTCGGCGAGCGCGGCCTCGGCGCGGACCAGCCGGAAGGCCCCGACCCGGTCGTTCAGCCGCTCGATGCGGGCCAGGTGCTCGGCCACCACCTCCCGGGGCGTGGTCTGCTTCTCGCGTACGGCGGCGGCGATCTCGGCGGCGGTCCGGCCGACCCAGTTGGTCACGGGCGCTCCTCGGGTCTTACTCGCGAGTATGTAGCAGCACTCTGCCCGGCGGCGGGCCCGGAGTCGAGAGGACGCTCGGCTCGGACATCCGCCATGGTGCTCTTGGACCGGGACAGCTGGTACGGCCTCGAACAGTTCCCGCCCGTCTTCCGGGCCGACGACGGGCATTGTCAGCGCCCCCCACGGCCGGTCAGGCCCCCCGCGCCACTCCCGTGCTTCCCCGTTCCACCAGCCGCGGTACCGGCACCCGGACCGCGCGGGCCGTGCCTCCGTCCAGGAGGGCGGTGAGTTCCCGGGCCGCCGTGCGTCCGAACTCGACGCTGTCCCTGGACAGGGCGGACAGCCAGGGCTTGACCATGCGGCACAGCGCCGAGTCCTCCCAGGAGACCACCGAGACGTCCGCCGGAACCGAGAAACCCAGCTCGGTCGCGGCGGCGGCTCCCGCCACGGCCATCACGTCGTTGTCGTAGATCAGCGCGGTCGGGGGAGTGGGGCCCTGAAGGACCCGGCGGGTGACGGCCGCGCCCTCGGAGTCGGAGTAGTCGGTCGTCACCGACCTCACCTCCGTCAGGCCCCGGCGTCCGGCCTCGGCGCGCAGCGTGCGGACGCGGCGCTCGGTGTGGGCGAGCCCCGGCAGACCGGCGATGTGCACGATCCGCCGGTGGCCGAGGGCGTACAGGCCGTCCACCACCGACGCCATCGCGCCCGCGTCGTCCGCCCAGACGGTCGACAGGCCGGGGTGACGGTCGCCGGGGGCGCCGCCGATCACCACGGCGGGCAGGCCGAGTTCGTCCAGCAGGTCCGGGCGGGGATCGTCGGTGCGCGGGTCGACGACGAGGACGCCGTCCACGCGGTGCTCGGCCCACCAGCGCCGGTACACCGCGCACTCGTCGGCCACGTCCTCCACCACCTGGAACAACAGGCCGAGATGACGCTCCGCCAGCACCTCCTGGATGCCCGAGACGAGCTGGAGGAAGAAGGAGTCCACGCCCAGCGTGTCGGCGGGACGCGCCAGCACGAAGCCGACCGTCGCCGCGCCCTCCCCGGACAGGGCGCGCGCCGCGGTACTGGGCCGCCAGCCCAGCTCCTCGGCGACCCGCCGCACCCGGTCGCGGGTGTCCTCGGACACGCCGGGCCGGCCGTTCAGCGCGAAGGAGACCGCGCTCTGGGAGACCCCTGCGTGCCGCGCTATGTCCTTCATCGTCGGACGCCGGGCCGGTGACCGCCTGCCTGACATCGTGCTCCCCCCCATTCCGGCGACACATTCTCGAGCAGTATGCACTAATGCGGTTCAGTGGCGTGATCCTAATGCGGTTCAGTTCGCTGACCCTAATGCGCATTAGTCACTAAAGAAATTAGCTGTGCGAGAGCCATTGACGGCCCCGCGGGACGGCGTGCAGGGTCTGCCTCGTCGACCAACCCGCCCGTTAAGGAGGCCGGTTCACGGTGCCCATATCCCGTAGAGCCCTCGCTGCCGCATTCGCCGTCTGTGTCGCGCTGCCCCTCAGCGCCTGCGGTTCGTCGGGGGGCGACAGCGCCGCGGCCGACGCCTCCGGCAAGGTCGAGGGCGACATCACCTTCCAGACCTGGAACCTGCGCGCCAACTTCAAGGACTACTTCGAGGACCTGATCGCCGACTTCGAGAAGAAGTACCCCGGCACGAATGTCAAATGGATCGACCAGCCCGCCGAGGGCTACGCCGACAAGATCAGCGCCGACGCCGCCGGCGGCACGCTCCCGGACGTCGTCAACGTCTCGCCCGACCTGGTCGCCCCGCTCGCCAAGGCGGGCCTGGCCCTCGACCTCGACAAGGTGGCGGGCAAGTACCGCAAGGAGTACCTGGAAGGGGCCTGGGCCGGCCACCAAGTGCCGGGTACACAGGGCACGTACGCCTTCCCCTGGTACCTCAACACCGGTCCGCTGTTCTACAACAAGACCCTGTTCACACAGGCGGGCCTCGACCCCGAGCAGCCGCCGAAGACGTACGACGAGGTCTTCGACGCCGCCCTGAAGATGGCGAAGGAGACGGACGGCAAGGTCGCCACCCTCGCCAACGTCCCCACGATCGAGGACTTCGGCCGCTACGGCGTCGAGCTCATGAACAAGGAGGGCACCGCCTTCACCTTCAACGACACCAAGGGAGTCGGACTCCTGACCAAGTACAAGGAGCTCTACGACGCCAAGGCCCTCGACCCGCAGGCGCTCACCGCGACCCCCGAGTCGTCCGGCAAGAAGTTCCTCACCGGGGCCGTCGCCATGAACCCCGGCAGCGCGCTGGACCTCGGCAACTTCAAGAAGCAGGCGCCGAACCTGTACAAGAACATCGGCATCACCGACCAGATCACCAGCACCGGCCACGTCAACATGTACGTCATGGGCGTGATGGTCAACGCGCGGACCGAGCGGGCCCCCGCCGCGGTCGCCTTCGCCCACTTCGTCACCGACGCCGAGCACCAGATGTCGTTCGCGAAGAAGGTCGCCATCTTCCCGAGCACCGCCGGCTCGCTCGACGACCCGTACTTCACGAAGGAGGACGGCACCGACGAGACACGCGTCCGGGTCGCCGCCGCCAAGTCGCTGAAGAACGCCGTCAACTACACCCCCGTGCTGTTCAGCGAGCAGATGAAGACCGAGCTGCGCAACGAGGTCGCCAAGGCGTTGCAGGGCAAGGAAAGCCCGAAGGAAGCTCTTGACAACGCTGTCGAGGCCTGCAATCGGCTCCTTCAGCAGCAGGGATAGCGCGCGATGGCCCCTTCGACCGTCTCCCGGGTGCGGCGCCAACTGCCCACCAGCCCCTGGCTGTTCGCCGCGCCGGGCCTGCTGATCATCGGCGCCTTCATCCTGTACCCGTTCGTCTCCACCCTGGTCAACGCCTTCACCGACCGCCGCACCCTGATCCCGGGCGAGTTCGTGGGCCTGGCCAACTTCCGCGAGCTGCTGAACGACGACATGTTCTGGATCGGCCTGCGCAACAGCACGCTGTACGTCCTCGGCGTCGTACCCGCACTGGTGATCCTGCCCCTGCTGCTCGCGCTGCTCGTGCAGAAGAACATCCCCGGCATCACCTTCTTCCGGTCCGCGTTCTACACCCCGGTCGTCGCCTCGATCGTCGTCGTCGGGCTGATCTGGGTGTGGCTGCTCGACGAACGCGGTCTGGTGAACTCCCTGCTGGAGGCGGTCGGAGTGGGCCGCGTCGGTTTCCTCAGCGACCAGTGGCTGCTCCTGCTGAGCGCCATGGCCGTGACGGTCTGGAAGGGCCTCGGCTACTACATGATCATTTACCTGGCCGCGCTCGCCAACGTGCCCCGCGAACTGCACGAGGCAGCCGCCGTGGACGGGGCGGGCCCGGTCCGCCGCTTCCTCACGGTCACCGTGCCCGCCGTCCGCTCCACCATGGTGCTGGTCGGCGCACTGTCCTCGGTCGCCGCGTTCAAGGTGTTCTCCGAGGTGTACCTGATGGCCGGCCCCAGCGGCGGTCCGGCGGGCGAGGACACCACCCTCGTCATGCTCGTCCAGCGCACCGGCACCGGCCTGACCGGCCGAGTCGGCTATGCCTCCGCCATCTCCGTCGTCGTCTTCGTCGTCACCGTCGCGCTGATGCTGCTCGTGCTGCGCGCCGACCGGAAGGACGAGTCATGAGCGTGCTGGAGAAGGTACGGACCACCGCGCCGAGGCCACCGGCCGACGCGCGCACCCCTCGCGTGACCGACGAGAACGGCCGGCGCGTACGGGTGTGGGAGCTCGCCCTGCGCTATCTTCTGCTGCTCGCCGTTCTCGCCCTCACCGTCGGCCCGTTCCTGTGGCAGCTGTCGACCTCCCTGAAGGGGCCCACCGAGGACATCTTCAGCTCCCCGCCGAAGTTCCTGCCGGGCGATCCCACCCTGCACAACTACGAACGGGTCGCCGAGACCATCCCCGTCTGGGACTACGCCCTCAACTCGCTGAAGGTCGCCACCGCCAACGTCGTCACCAACTGTGTCGGCGCGGCACTGGCGGGCTATGCCCTCGCCCGGCTGCGCTACCGCGGCCGTCGCGCGGCCACCCTCGCCTTCATCCTGGCGATGCTCGTGCCCGTGGAAGGCATCATCATCGCCCAGTTCACGACCATGCGGGAGCTCGGCCTCAACAACACCCTCATCGGCGTCGTACTCCCCGGCTGCATCAGCGCGCTGAACGTCCTGTTGATGCGCAACGCCTTCCTCAACCTGCCGTACGAGATCGAGGAGGCGGCGTACGTCGACGGCGCCAACGTCTGGCAGCGGTTCCTGCGCATCGCCGTACCGTCCGTGAAGGGCACCCTGGCGGTCGTCGCGATCTTCGCCTTCATGGGTGCCTGGGACGACTTCCTGTGGCCGCTCATCGTGCTGAGCGACCCGTCCAAATTCACGCTGACCATCGGTCTCAACTATCTGCACGGCACCTTCGCGGGCGACGAACGCCTCGTCGCCGCCGGCACGATCATCGCCGTCGCACCGCTGATCGCCCTCTTCGCCTGCCTCCAGCGGTACTTCTTCCGTGGCGTCGGCGAGGGCGCCGTCAAGGGCTGACCCCCCGGCTAAGGCCGCCCCCACCCCCCGTCGCACCTCCGTCACAAGGACACGCATGCCTCCTGCCGTGCGCTTCGGCGTCAACTACACCCCGAGCGTCGGGTGGTTCCACCACTGGCTCGACTTCGACCTCGACTCCGTACGCGCCGATCTCGACTCCATTGCCGCGCTGGGCCTGGACCATGTGCGGGTCTTCCCGCTGTGGCCCTACTTCCAGCCCAACCGCGGCCTGATCCGGGGACGGGCCGTCGAGCAGCTGGTCCGGCTCGTCGACGCCGCCGCGGAACGGGCACTCGACGTCAACGTGGACGGCCTTCAGGGCCACTTGAGCAGCTTCGACTTCCTGCCGGCCTGGACGCGGACCTGGCACCGCCGGAACATGTTCACCGACCCGGACGTCATCGAGGGCCAGGCCGCCTATCTGCGTACCCTCGCCGCCGCGCTCGCGGACCGGCCGAACTTCCTCGGCATGACGCTCGGCAACGAGGTCAACCAGTTCTCGGCGGGCCCGCATCCCGACCCGGACCGGGCCACCGAGGACGAGATCGACCGCTGGCTCACCCGCATGCTCGCCGCCTGCGAGGAGGGCGCTCCCGGACGGCTGCACCTGCACGCCGAGTACGACGCCACCTGGTACCAGGACGACCAGCCCTTCACCCCGGCGCAGGCGGCCCGGCACGGCGCCGTCACGGCCGTGCACTCCTGGGTCTTCAACGGCACCGCCCAGCGTCATGGCCGCAGCGGGGTCCCGGCCGAGCACCATGCCGCGTACCTCGTCGAGCTGAGCAAGGCATGGGCCGACGACCCGCACCGCCCCGTCTGGCTCCAGGAGGTCGGCGCGCCCGCGCCCCTGGTCCCGCCCGAGCACGCCGCGTCCTTCACCGAGGCGACCATAGCGAACGCCCTGGACTGCCCCGACCTGTGGGGCATCACCTGGTGGTGCTCCCACGACGTGTCCCGGGAGCTGGCCGACTTCCCCGAACTCGAATACGGACTCGGTCTGCTGACCAACGAGCGCAAGCCGAAGGACACGGCCCGGGTGCTGGCGCGGGCCGCGAACGAGCCCGTCCCGGTGCCCGCGCCCCGGACCACCGCCCTAGTCGTCCCGGCCGACCCGGCCGTGCGCTCCGTCTGCGCGCCGGGCGGCCCCGTCTTCGACGCGTTCTTCCGGCTCACCGCCGACGGCGCCCGCCCCACCACCGTCCTCGACACCCGCGCACACGACCGCGGCCACCTCGCCGCACGCGGCATCACCGAGGTCGTCGCTCCCGACCAGGTACTCCCCACCCCACAAGGAGGCACCCGCTCGTGAACCCCACCAGACGCACCGTCCTCATCGCCGCCGCCACGGCCGCGATGCTCCCCTCGGCGCCCGCCACGGCCGCACCGGGAGCCGGAGCCGCGGCGCTCCAGCCGTACGCGTCCTACTGGTACCCGGACTCCCTGCCCGCCGGCAGCCCCGGCACCGGCATCACCTGGCGCAGCCTGAAGTCCTGGCGTCCGGCCGACGACACCGACCTCGCCTTCAACGCGTCGACTGTCCCCCTCGTCCCGCGCTTCACGCCTGCGCCGGTCAACACCACCGCCCGCGCCGGCCAGGCCCGCATCCAGTCCCTGGTGTCCTTCGGACCGACCGCGAGCAACCCCTCGCAGGGCTCGGCCACCGCCGACTACTACGCCCTCACGCACTGGGCGTACATCGACGAGCTGGTGTTCTGGGGCGGCTCGTCGGGCGAGGGGCTGATCCTCGCGCCGAACGCGCCGATCGTGGACGCCGCCCACCGCCATGGCGTCCCCGTCCTCGGCAACGTCTTCCTGCCGCCCGTCGCCTACGGCGGGCAGTTGCAGTGGACCCGCGATCTGGTGCAGAAGGACGCGGCCGGACGGTATCCACTGGCCGAGCGGCTGGTCGCGGTCGCGCGGGCATACGGCTTCGACGGATGGTTCGTCAATGCCGAGACCGGGGGCGGGAACGCCGCGCTGGCCGCTGACATGCTCGGCTTCCTGCGTGAGCTGAAGACCCGGGCCCGGGCCGAGGGGCAGCGGGTCACCTGGTACGACTCGATGACGGTGAACGGCAGCGTGAGCTGGCAGGGCGCGCTCAACTCCCAGAACGAGCCGTTCTTCCGGGCCGCGGACGACATGTTCGTCGACTTCCGGTGGACGGCGGCCAAGCTGGCGTCGTCGGGGCAGCGGGCCCGGCAACTCGGCCGCAGCCGCTACGAGCTGTGGGCCGGTGTCGACGTCGAGTCGAACGGCTGGAACTCGTCCGTGAACTGGGACGCCATCGTGCCGCGCGACAAGGCGCACATCGTGTCGGTCGGCTTCTACCGGCCCGAGTGGACCCGCAATCACCTCCCGGCCGACGGCAGGACACCGGGTGACTTCCACGCCGCCGACGACCGCTTCTGGACCGGGCGCTCCCTGGACCCGGCCCGGCCGGACGGCACCGACAGCTGGCGGGCCCCGGCCGTGTCCGTCGCCGACCGGTCCACCGTGACCTCCCTGCCGTTCGCCAGCGTGTTCAACACCGGGCACGGGCTGCGCTGGTACGAGGACGGGGAGGTGACCTCGCAGGAACCCTGGAACCACCTGGGCCTCCAGGACCGGCTGCCGTCCCGCCGCTGGGTCGTGCACACCGACGGGCGGCGGCCCGCGGTGACCTTCGACTTCGAGGACGCCTGGCGCGGCGGCAACAGCGTCCTCGTCGCCGGTGACCTGGACCGGCCCACCGTCCTGGACGTGTACACGACCCGGCTGCCGGTCACCGCGGACACCGTCGTCGAGCTGACCCACCGGACCGACGCGGGCGGCGTGGACGTCGAGCTCGCCGTCGCCACAGCCGAGCCCACCACGCCGGGCGCGACACCGCCGTACACCTACTACCCGCTGACCACGGGTGAGCGCTGGCGGACCACGGCCGTGCGGCTCAGCGGCCTGACCGGGACCGCGCGCGCCGTCGGTGTCCGGCTCACCGCGCGCGGCGGCGGCCCCGTGCGGTGGCGGCTCGGTGGCATCGCCGTGCGCACCGCGCCGCACACACCCGCCGCCCCGACCGGCCTGCGCATCACCGCGGCGTACGGCGGTGATCTGCGCTTCGCCTGGAACCCGCCCTCCGACGCCGTACGCCACCACACCCTGCACCGCATCCACCCCGACGGCACCCGGCGGTTCCTCGGCGGCACCTGCCAGCACGCGTTCTTCGCCGGCGGACTGCGGCCCGAGCAGGGCGAGGCGACGGCACGGTTCGAACTGCGCGCCGTAGGGGAGCTGTACACCACGTCGGCCCCCGTGACCGTGACCCACCGCTGGTGACCACCGCCCGGACGACCTACCTACGGAGCCTCCCGCATGCATGACGACCGCAATCTGGTCGAAGCCCGCCTCAAGCGCGTCCTCGACGAGCGCATCCGTCCCGCCGTGTACCCGCAGTCCGTGCCGCTGGAGGTGGCGGTGTGGCATGCGCCGGGGGAGCCGGTGCCGGTCGCCGAGGGACTCGCGGCCGAACCCGAGCCGATCGAGGTGGGCGCCCGCTGGGGCGCTCCGTGGGGCACCAGCTGGTTCCGGGTCACCGGGACCGTGCCCGAGGAGTGGGCGGGGCGGACCGTCGAGGCCCTGCTCGACCTCGGGTTCGACGAGAACATGCCGGGCTTCCAGTGCGAGGGCCTGGTCTACCGGCCCGACGGCACCCCGGTGAAGGGCCTCAACCCCCGCAACCAATGGGTGCGCATCGGTGCCCCGGTGGCGGGCGGCGAGCAGGTGCGGCTGCACATCGAGGCCGCCTCCAACCCGGTCATCCTCGACTACCACCCCTTCCTGCCCACGCAGTTGGGCGACAAGGAGACAGCCGGCAGCGAACCCCAGTACACCCTCACCCGCATGGACCTCGCCGTCCTGGACGAGACGGTGTGGGAGCTCGTGCTCGACCTGGAGGTGCTCGGCGAGCTGATGGCCGAGCTGCCGGTGGAGTCGGCCCGACGCTGGGACATCCTGCGGGCGGTGGACAAGGCGCTCGACGCCGTCGACCTCCAGGACGTGGGCGGTACCGCGGCACGGGCGCGGGAACGGCTCGCCGGCGTACTCGCCACGCCCGCCGTGCCCTCGGCCCACCGCATCAGTGCCGTCGGGCACGCGCACATCGACTCGGCGTGGCTGTGGCCGCTGCGCGAGACCGTGCGCAAAGTGGCCCGGACGACCTCCAACATGACCGCGCTCATCGAGGACGAGCCCGACTTCGTGTTCGCCATGTCGCAGGCCCAGCAGTGGGCCTGGGTGAAGGAGCACCGGCCCGAGGTGTGGGCGCGGGTGAAGAAGGCCGTGGCGGACGGGCGGTTCGTACCGGCGGGCGGCATGTGGGTGGAGTCGGACACCAACATGCCCGGCTCGGAGGCGATGGCCCGGCAGTTCGTGCACGGCAAGCGGTTCTTCCTCGACGAGTTCGGCATCGAGAACGACGAGGCGTGGCTGCCCGACACCTTCGGCTTCGCCGCCGGACTCCCGCAGATCATCAAGGCCGCCGGCGCCAAGTGGCTGCTCACGCAGAAGATCTCCTGGTCGCAGACGAACAAGTTCCCCCACCACACCTTCCAGTGGGAGGGCATCGACGGCACCCGGATCTTCACCCACTTCCCGCCCGTGGACACCTACAACTGCTCCATGAAGGGCAGCGAGATCGCCCACGCCGCCCGAAACTTCAAGGACAAGGGAAGGGCCCGGCACTCCCTCGCGCCCACCGGCTGGGGCGACGGAGGCGGCGGCACCACCCGCGAGATGATCGCCAAGGCGGCCCGGCTGCGGGACCTGGAGGGCTCGGCGACCGTCGTCTGGGAGGCCCCGCAGGCGTTCTTCGAGAAGGCCGAGGCCGAATACCCCGACGCTCCGGTCTGGGTGGGCGAGCTCTACCTGGAACTCCACCGGGCCACCCTCACCAGCCAGGCCAAGACCAAGCAGGGCAACCGCCGCAGCGAACACCTCCTGCGCGAGGCCGAACTGTGGGCCGCGACGGCCGCCGTACGCACCGGATTCCCCTACCCCTACGAGGATTTGGACCGGATCTGGAAGACGGTGCTGCTGCACCAGTTCCACGACATCCTGCCCGGATCGTCGATCGCCTGGGTGCACCGGGAGGCGCGCCGGACCTACGAGCGGGTCGCCGAGGAGCTGACCGGGATCATCGACGCCGCCCAGCGCGCCCTGGCCGGTGAGGGGCAGCGGTCCCTGGTGTTCAACGCCGCCCCGCACACCCGCGACGGCATCCCGGCGGGCGGCGCCGGCACACCCGAGGAGCGGGGCCGGACGCGCCTCACCCCACGGCCCGGCGGCGGCCACGTGCTGGACAACGGGCTGCTGCGCGCGGAGATCGACGGACAGGGCCTGGTGGTGTCCGTGTACGACATCGAGGCCGACCGCGAGACGATCGCGCCGGGCACGGCCGCGAACCTCCTCCAGCTCCACCCCGACTTCCCGAACATGTGGGACGCCTGGGACGTGGACGCGTTCTACCGCAACACGGTGACCGACCTGACCGACGTGGACGAGATCGCCCCCGGCGACGACGGGGCGTCCGCGCGGATCGTCCGGTCCTTCGGCGCCTCCCGCGTCACACAGGTGCTCTCGCTCGCGCCGGGGGAGCGGCGGCTGCTGATCGACACGGAGGTCGACTGGCACGAGACGGAGAAGTTCCTCAAGCTCGCCTTCCCCCTCGACGTGCACGCGGAACGGTACGCCTCGGAGACCCAGTTCGGGCACTTCCACCGGCCCACCCACACCAACACCAGCTGGGAGTCGGCCAAGTTCGAGGCCTGCAACCATCGCTTCGTGCACCTGGACGAACCGGGCTGGGGCGTCGCCGTGGTCAACGACTCCACCTACGGCCACGACGTCACCCGCACGGTACGTGCCGACGGCGACCGGGGGACGACGACCACCGTACGCGTCTCCCTGCTGCGCGCCCCGCGCTTCCCCGACCCCGAGACCGACCAGGGCGTGCACCGGTTCCGGCACGCCCTCGTGCCGGGCGCGAGCATCGGTGACGCGGTGCGCGAGGGCTGGCGGATCAACCTGCCCGAGCGGCGGCTCACCGGAGGCCGCGCGGTGACCCCGCTGGTGACGGTCGACCAGGACGCCGTCGTGATCACGGCCGTCAAACTGGCCGACGACGGCAGCGGGGACCTGGTGGTACGCCTCCACGAGGCACACGGAGGCCGGGTCAGGGCCACCCTGACCGCGGACTTCGAGGTCACGGACGTCCACGCGACGGACCTGCTGGAGCGTCCGCTGCCCGCGACACCGGTGTACGAGGGGCGCCATGTGGCGCTGCGGCTGCGGCCGTTCGAACTGATGACGCTGCGGTTGCGCCGGGCCTCTTAGCCCACACGGGGGACAGCGGCCCGCTGTCGTGGAACGGGGCGCCGACCGCCCTCACACTCGAAGAGGTCGGCGTCCCGTCCGCGCCCTGGAGGCACCCTTGAAGCTCGTCACGCGAGCCCAGCTCGGCTGGCCCGCATCCGCCGCACCCCCACAGACCTCGGCCGAGGGCGTGAAGGTCCACTACGAAGGCGCGCCGGTCAGCGTGCGACTCCTCGACGACCACGACCTCTGCGTCGCCAAGTGGAAGGCGATCCGCAAGGACCATCTGGCGAACAAGACGGAGAACTACTCGGACATCGCCTACAACTACGGCGCCTGTCCGCACGGTCATCTCCTGGAAGGACGCGGCCTGGGCAGGCGCACCGGGGCCAACGGCAACCAGCAGCTCAACCGCGCCCATTACGCGATCTGCGGCCTGGTCGGCTCGGAGGGCCTCACCAAGCCGACGGACGCGATGCTGGACGCGATCCGCGACGGCATCGAACTGCTGCGCAGCCATGGTGCCGGCAAGGAGATCAAGGGGCACCGCGACGGCTTCGCGACCCAGTGCCCCGGCACTCACCTGTACGCCTGGGTGCGCAACGGGGCCCCACGTCCCGGCGGTTCGACGCCCGTGCCGGGCCCGCGGCCGGTGGTCGACCTGTCGAAGGTGATCGCCGCGGCCCTGCACGACCCGGACAAGGCGGGCACGCCGGTCTCGTACGCCGGCGTGCGGACCGTGGAGAAGGCGCTGGTCGCGGAGGGGCTCCTCGACGCCGGGCGCGTCGACGGCCATTTCGGCGGGGCGACCGTCAAGGCGTACTCCGCCTGGCAGCAGCGGTGCGGCTTCACCGGCGCGGACGCCAACGGCATCCCCGGCCAGGTGACCCTGGACCGGCTGGGCGAAGCGCACGGCTTCGACGTGCGGCCGTAGGAGAGGCCACGGCAAGGCCACCGCCACCCGCGTCTACGACCTCTGAGCCGTCCCCGCCAACCGTGTCGGCGGCAGATACTCCCGCACATACGTCCGCTCCCAGCACGCACCCGTCTCACGCAGTTCCCGCCAGGTCGTGTACCGGTAGCGGAACAGACGGGCCCGTACGAAACGGGGCGGCTCGTCGGCGGGGAACGGTGAGCGGCGCAGGAGCTTCAGCGTGGCGCGGTCGTTCTCCAGGAGCCGCTCCACGAAAGTGCCGAACCACGACCCGGCGTACGCGGGCGACAGCGCGGCGAACCACATCAGCCAGTCCAGCCGCAGATGGTAGGGCGCGAACTGGCGCGGCCAGCGCCGGGGATCGCCGGGCTTGCCCTTGAACTCGTACTCCCGCCAGTCCGACTCCTCGCGCGGTACGTCGTCGGCCGTGCCCTCGACGACGACCTCGTACCGGATCCTGCTGACGCTGCCGAACGCGCCGTATGTGTTCACGAGGTGAAGCGGGTCGAAGGAGCGGTTCATCACCTGGCGGCGGGAGATCATGTTGGCGACCGGGTGGTAGCTGAGGAACAGCAGCAAGGCGGCGACCGCCAGGACCACGATCTCGTACCACAAGGGCGTGCCCGGCACGGCGGGCGGATCGCTCGGGAACTGCAGTGCCGACAGTGCCAGCACGATGGTGATCCAGTTCAGCCAGGAGAAGTTGCCGGAGAGCACCAGCCACAGCTGGGTCGCGATCATCAGGGCGGCGGCGGCCGTCGCGATCGGCTGCGGGGTGAACAGGAGGAAGGGCACCCCTAGTTGGGTGACATGGTTGGCGGCCACCTCGACGCGGTGCAGGGGCCTCGGCAGATGGTGGAAGAACCAGCTCAGCGGCCCCGGCATCGGCTGCGTCTCGTGGTGGTGGTCCAGGCACGTCAGCTTCCGCCAGCAGGCGTCGCCGCGCATCTTGATCAGACCGGCGCCGAACTCCACCCGGAACAGGATCCAGCGCAGCAGGAAGAGCACGACGACCGGCGGCGCGACCTCGTCGTTGCCGAGGAAGACGGCGAGGAAGCCGACCTCCAGCAACAGGGACTCCCAGCCGAACGAGTACCAGGTCTGGCCGACGTTGACGACGGACAGATACAGCGCCCACGGGATCAGCCACAGCAGCATGGCCGCCCACAGCGGCACCAAGGAGTCCACCCCGGCCAGCAGCGCCGCCGACACCGCGCAGCCCGTCCAGGCGCAGCCGCCGAAGAACCCGTCCGAGTAGCGGAGTTGGAACAGGCTCGGCGCGGCCCTGAACGGCACCCGCGCCACGAACCGCGGCACCGGCAGCAAGCCGCGCTCGCCGATCAGCGCCCGGAACTGAAGGGCCGCCGTCAGGAACGCGACGAGATACACCCCGGCCAGAGCCCGCTGGAAAACCAGCCGGCTCGTCCAGTAGTCGGGCGCGATGAACCACTCCACGGCCGTGTGCTCCTCGTTTCCATTGTCCCGCCAGGATCCGTCGCCCCGCCCGTGTACGCCCGCGGACCCCTGTCACTCTGCGTATACCACGCCTCCGCTTGCGTAACCCGAGTGAGTGAAGCAGACAATGGTCGCGAACTGCCCGGAAACGGTCGGGAGGGCGTGGTGCGGACATCCACCGGAGTCACCGTCGTGGCCTGCGCGCTCTCGGCGGCGCTCATCGTCGCCGGCTGCGGAGGCAACGCGGACCAGGGGAGTGAGCCGAGCGCGGAGGTCTTCCTCGAACCGGCCGCCGCCAAGGGGCCGGACCCCTTCACCGACTCCACGGCGACCGCTCCGGCCATCGCGGCCCCCGTCACCCGAACGCCGCAACCCGCACGCTCGGGAGAGACCCGGCCGCGGCACCTGTCCGGCGGCACGCCCGGCCTCTACGGCGGCAGCCGCGGCACCGGCAGCTGCGACGTCGAGCGGCAGATCGGCCACCTCGCCTCCGACCGGGACCGGGCCCGCGCCTTCGCCCGGGCCGCGGGCATGCCCCGAAGCGCCGTCCCCGGCTGGCTGCGGGACCTGACCTCGGTCGTGCTGCGCGCCGACACCCACGTCACCAACCACCGCTACCGGGCGGGCCGGGCGACCGGCTACCAGTCCGTCCTCCAGGCGGGTACCGCCGTCCTCGTCGACAACCACGGGGTGCCGCGTGTGCGCTGCGCCTGCGGCAACCCGCTCACGCCGGCCGCCGGCCTGCGGGGCGAGCCCGGCACCCACGGCCGGCCCTGGCCCGGTTACCGGCCGGCCCAGGTGATCGTGGTGGCCCCGACGGCCCAGGCGGTCACCGGCATCACCATCATCGACGTCGCCGACCACACCTGGATCGAGCGGCCGACCGGCCATCGGGGCCACGACCACGACCACGCCCTGCCACGCCCGAACCCGGCGCACCCGGACCCCGCGCATCCGGACCCGCACGCCAGCGCCCCCGGCACCGCCCCCGGCGAGGACGGCGGGATCCCGACCGGCGACGGCATGTCTCCGTCCGGCGGACCCACCTCCCCGAACGCGTCCCCCACCGACTGCGCGCCCCCGACGGCCACCGTCCCCCCGGGCGTCACCGACGAGGCCCTGGCCGAGAGCGCGTCCCACCCCTCCGGCCCGCCGAGCACCGCCCCTGCGGACTGCCCCACGGCCACCGGTACGGCCCCGGCCACGCCGAAGACCCCCGAACGCACCCCCCGCTCCCCCGGAAAGCCGAACTCCCCGGACTCCGGCACCGCACCGGGGACCTCCCCGAAGTCCACGGACTCCGCGGCCGAGACCGGCCCCGAGGCGGTGCCGGAGAGCCCCGACCTGCCGGACGGCGGCGGGCTGGTCCCCGATGCGCCGGAGACCTCCGACAGCATCTTCGGCAGCCCCACCGACGTCTTCGACGGCTGACCCACCCCCATGGAGAGGTACCGGGCGGACGCCGAGAGCACTTCCGCCGCACCAGTCGAAGAATCGGGCAATCCCTGGCAAGGTGGGCCCATGGTTGATCGGGGAGCGAGCGCCCTGTCTCTCCCGGACGACTGGCCCGCCCACCCGGATCCGATCCTGGCGCTCAACCGCATGGGCAGCTTCGACTGGGACCTGGACAACAGTCTGTTCCATATGGACGCCCAGGCCCACGAGGTCTTCGACCTGCGCCCCGAGGAATTCGACGGCAACCCGGCGTCCCTCGCGATCCGGGTGCCGCCGCCGGAGGCCTTCCGGCTCGACGGCATGGTCTCCAAGGCCCTGAAGGACGGCAGCGAAAACTACGGCGCCTACTTCCGTATCCGCTGCCGCGACGGCACCCTGCGCTGGACCCACACCCAGGGCTACATCCGACGTGACGAGACCGGCCGCCCCCGCCGCATCATCGGCATCGTCCGGGACGCCACCGACGAACTCGCCGAGAGCGAGGAGCGGGGCGAACAGTCGGCCGAGGACGAGGCACGTCGCCAGCAGACCAGCGTCGTCCAGCTCACCACGGCAGCCCTCGCCCATGCCCGCACCGTGCAGGACGTCATCGACGTCCTCAAGGACACCCACGGCATCGCCCACCTCGGCGCCACCAGCATGGTCATGGGCCTGGTCGAGGCCGGCCGCATCCGGCTGGTCGCCGAGGGCCCGGCGGGCAGCTTCGTACCCGGAACCATGATCACCCGGATCGACGAGCAGTACCCGATGAGCGAGGTCGTCCGCACCCTCGGTCCGCGCTTCATCGAGTCGCCTGAGGAGTTCGCCGAGAGCTACCCCATCCTCTGGCCGCACATCACCGACCTGCACATCACCTCCGCCGCCTATATGCCGCTGATCGCCCAGGCCCGGCCGATCGGCGCCATCGGCCTGCTCTACAGCGACCGCGACGGCTTCTCCACCGAGGACCGCAACGTGCTCGTCGCCCTCGGCAGCAGCATCGCGCAGAGCCTCCAGCGGGCCATGCTCTACGAGCAGGAGAAGGACCTCGCCACCGGCCTCCAGCAGGCCATGCTGCCCCGCACCATCCCCAGCGTCCCCGGCGCCGACGTCGCGGTGCGCTACCGCGCGGCCGGCGCCGCCGGCTCCCTGGGCCGGGACATCGGCGGCGACTGGTACGACCTCATCCCGCTGCCCGGCGGCCGGGTCGGCGCCGTCATCGGCGACGTCCAGGGCCATGACACCCACGCCGCCGCCGTCATGGGCCAGTTGCGCATCGTCCTGCGCGCCTACGCCGCCGAGGGGCACACCCCGGCCACGGTGATGGCCCGCGCCTCCGTCTTCCTGCACGAGCTGGACACCGACCGCTTCGCCACCTGCCTGTACGCGGAGGCCGACCTGTCCACCGGCGTCGTACAGGTCGTCCGGGCCGGGCACATCGACCCGCTGATCCGCGAACCCGGCGGCGCCTGCCGTCGCGTCCCGGTCGAGGGCGGGCTGCCGCTCGGCCTGTCCGCCGAGTTCGGGCAGCTGGAGTACCCGGTCAGCACCATCGAGCTGGATTCCGACCACACCCTGCTGCTGTGCACCGACGGCCTGGTCGAACAGCCCGGCGCCGACCTGGACGACGGCATGCAGGCCCTCACCGCGCTCATCGCCACCGGCCCGCACGACGTCTGGGACCTCGCCGACAGCCTCATCGACGTCGCCGAGGAACGCGGCGGCGACGACGACGTGGCCCTGCTTCTGCTGCGCCGCCGCGTCCTGGACGCCCCACAGGCCGGTGGCCGACTCCAGCAGCACGTCGCGCCCGGCGACCCCGAGGCCCTCACCGGTGCCAGGCACATGATCCGCGCCGCGGTACGCGCCTGGAGCGCCGGCGACCGGGCCGACGAGATCGAGCTGGTCGCCGACGAGCTGATCACCAACGCCCTGATGCACACCGAGGGATCCGCCATCGTGACCCTGCGCGTGCTCGCCGGGTCCGAGCGCCGGCTGCGCGTCGAGGTCGAGGACTCCTCCAGCGCCCTGCCCCGCCGCCGCGAGGCCGGGGAGTCGGGGGTCTCCGGCCGCGGACTGCTCCTGGTCGACCTGCTCACCGATGTGTGGGGCGTGGAGGCCCGGGGCGGCGGCAAGGCGGTGTGGTGCGAGTTCGTGGTGCCGGAACGGCCCTGACGGAGCGGTACGCCGGCCCCCGCGCGGGTGTCCGCCCCGCCTGGCGTTGTCAGTCCCGGGTGGCACTCTGGAGCTATGCCGGAACTTCCCGAGGTCGAAGCGCTCAAGGACTTCCTGGCCGAGCACCTGGTCGGCCACGAGATCGTCCGTGTGCTGCCCCTCGCGATCAGCGTCCTCAAGACCTACGACCCGCCGGTCACCGCCCTGGAGGGCCATGAGGTCAGCGCCGTGCACCGCTTCGGCAAGTTCCTCGACCTCGAGACCGCCGGCGGCCCGCACCTCGTCACCCACCTGGCGCGCGCGGGCTGGCTCCACTGGAAGGACGAGCTCCCCAGCGGCATGCCCCGCCCCGGCAAGGGCCCGCTCGCGCTGCGGGTCGCCCTGGAGACCGGCGCCGGCTTCGACCTCACCGAGGCGGGCACGCAGAAGCGGCTCGCGGTGTACCTGGTCCAGGACCCGCAGCAGGTCCCGGGCGTGGCCCGGCTCGGCCCGGACCCGCTCGCCGACGACTTCGACGAGGCGCGCTTTTCGGCCCTGCTGAAGGATGAGCGCCGCCAGATCAAGGGCGCCCTCCGCGACCAGAGTCTCATCGCCGGGGTGGGCAACGCCTACAGCGACGAGATCCTGCACGCGGCGAGGACGTCCCCGTTCAAGCTGGCGTCGTCACTGACACCCGAGGAGACGACGAGACTGTACGAGGCCCTGCGGACGACGCTGACCGAGGCGGTGGAGCGCTCGCGCGGGCTGGCGGCCGGGCGCCTGAAGGCGGAGAAGAAGAGCGGCCTGCGCGTGCACGGCCGTACCGGCGAGGCGTGTCCGGTGTGCGGTGACACCATCCGCGAGGTCTCCTTCAGCGACTCCTCCCTCCAGTACTGCCCGACGTGCCAGACGGGCGGCAAGCCCCTGGCCGACCGGAGGCTGTCGCGGCTGCTCAAATAGGCCGGGATCGCTCGGACAACGAGCCGGTCCTCACCAGTAGTTGCGGGCCACGAGGTAGGTGACACCCAGCAGCGCGGCCAGGATCAGGACGGGGACGGCCAGGTACTTCGCCGTGAGAGCCACGGTCGTGGTGAGACCTCTCGCCGCGTTCGTGTAGCGCTCCTGCCGGGCCTTGGCCTCGTGCCGCGCCAGAGCGCTGAGGGCGAGCGCGACTGCCGCCGTGATCAGGGAGATGACGAGGGGCGTGATCATTCCCCGCGCGGCGACGAAATCCTCCAACTCCGCCCCCGGTCCCGCCCGGCCCCTTTCCAGCGCGGCTTCCACCGCGTCGACGACTGCCAGGATCAGCGTGATCACCGAGGCCGCCGCCGTCGCCAGCGCGGCCGTGGCGAGACCGGGTGCGAGGCGCGACCTGGACGGCGCAGGTTGCTGTGGGCAGGGCGCAGGCTGCTGTGGGGAGGGCGCAGGTTCCTGTGCGGACGGCTCAGGCTGCGGCGAAGGGGCGGCGACGGCCGGTTGCGGCTCGGTGGCGGGCGGCGCCTCGGGCGGCCTCGGCGGAGGCGACGGAATCGTGACCTGAGTGCGCGTCCGGTCGGCCGGTGCGACCCGTGTGCCGGCCTCTCGACCTCGCTGTTCCTCGGTCCCGTGACGCTGCCCTTCGGTCTTGTCACGCTGCCCTTCGGCCTCGGTCCGTTCGCGCTGGTCCTCCGCCTCGGCCCGATCCGGCTCCCGCTCCTGTTGCTCGACCTCGTCCCGCGACGCCACCTCGGCCTCGACCCGGATCACGGCGTCGTCGGTGATCCCCTTCAGCACGATCTCGCCGCTGAGACGCCCCTCGGCCGTCGAGGTGTCGACGCTGACGTCCAGACGGTCGGCGGACTCCGAGACCCTGATCCACGGCTCCGTGGTCCTGGGTACGCATACGCGGGCCAGGGGCAGACCGCCGAGGGTCACGCTCTGTTGCGGCTCGGGTGAGCGCCGGGGCAGCCTGCCGAAGTCCAGGTGCACGGTGGAGGGCTGAAGGCGCACCTCGCGCAGGGCGGCCGAGGCGGCGTCGGCGACCTGGCGGATGTCGTTGCGCGCCATGTCCTCCAGGGCCAGCCGCGCCCCTTCGGCCCGGGGCAGGGTCTCGCTCTCCAGCCGGAGGCGCAGCTCCGCGACGGCCCCGAGGCGGGTGAAGTGGTTCTTGCTGTTGAGCGCGGTCCGCCAGGACGCCGGCAGCTCCTCGGGCACGATGCAGATGCGCCGGCGAGTGCTGTGCGCCAGATGCAGCTCACCCTGCATCTCCACCGTCTTGCCAGGCGTCTGATGGGGGTTCTGCTCCCGGACCTGGTCGTAGACGTAGTCGTACAGGTCGTCCAGGGAGACCTCGCCGTCGGCGTCGAGATCCGCCTCGCCGGTCTCCAGGCCCCGCACCACCGCGCCGGTGAACACCGACGGCCGTGGATCGGCGTTCTCGGTGAGGTCGCCGCCCTCCACGGCGTACTCCATGGAACTCGACGCGGTGATGACGGCCCAGCCCCGGCCGCCGGCCGGTTTCTCCGCCGTGAACGAGTCGAGGACGTCGACCTCCCCGGTGGCGCGGACACCGGACGAGCCCCGGGAGAAGGCCCCGCCGTAGCAGCAGTCGAGGAACAGCACGGTGCTGCCCGCCCGGCTGCGGGACATGCACCGGCGGACGAACTGGGCCGGGACCGCCGTGGCCTCCAGCAGCAGGGGCTCGGTGTCGCTGGCGGCGAAGTACAGCTCACCGGACTCGCTCTTGATCCCGTGGCAGGAGAAGTGCAGCACCAGGGTGTCGTCGCGTCGGCGGTCGGCGAAGAAGTGCTCGACCCGCCGGCGCAGCACATGGGCGGGCTGGTTGCGCACCACGTCGACCTCGAAGTCGCCGATCTGGGGATCGTGCAGGACCGTGGCGAGCGCGGAGGCGTCGTGCCCGGGCGCCTTCAGCTTCTTCAGTGCCCGGTCGTCGTAATGGTCGTTGGCAATGATCAGCGCATGCCGGGTGTCCGTCATGGCTGGGCCTCCGACGGGGCATGGCGCTGGACGAAGAGCGCGAACGCCTGCGCGACCTGCTCGTCCGACGCCTCGGAGATCTCCAGGACGTCGTCGCCCATGGTCACTTTCAGGGTGGGACGTCCGGTCCGGAACCGGCCGAGCCAGTCGCGCAGGACCGTCATCACCTGGTTGAGGGCCGTGACGGAGGCACCGAGGCTGACCAGCAGGGCGCCGATCTGCGCGACATCCACGACGCGTGCGCCGGGCGGTGCCGGCGGACCGGGTGCGGCACGCACGTCGTCCACATCGAGCCGGCGCAGCTCCTCGCGCAGATAACGGGTCAGATCCTCCAGGCGCTCGGCATCCGCCCCCTCTTCCCTGACGAGAATGTGCAATGTGCTGTCCACCGGGTCAGCCCCCTAGTTGTGTGTCCGTAGGGGCGGCGCAGAGTCGGACCTTCGGTGGTGGCTCCACGTCATCATCTCCAGTTTGTGCTGCTCACAGCGGCGTGGCAACTCCGTTGACGTCGCCCACCTCCTGACGGAATTTCACGGTTCAACCAGGCGCGGCGCGGGTCTGATTTGCGTGCCGGCGTCGGCGGGCGGAAGCTGGAAGCATCCTCTCGGCTCGTCCTTGCCGTGCCTCGCGCCATCTCGTTGCGAAGGGAAAGCCGGCATGAACGCGCAAGCCGCGCAGGAGACGCGCGTACCTCCGTATTGCGCCCAACCCCCGCAGAAGCAGCCCGTGTTGCGCCCGGGCCTCAGCCCGCATCGCGCCCGGGCGATCCAGCTGGTCCACGCGAAGTGGGTCAACGGCACCGTCCTGCACTACACCTTCCTCGACGAGGGCGGAGACGTCGGAGGAGGGGAGCAGCTGGAGGAGGTGCGCAACGGCTTCCAGAAGTGGAAGGACCTGGGGATCGGCCTGGAGTTCGAGGAAGTGGGTGACCGGGCCGAGTCCGAGATCCGCATCGTCTTCGACACCCGGGAGGGCTCCGCGTCCTACGTCGGCACCGAGGCCCTCGACATCGGCACCGACGAACCCACCATGTTCTTCGGCTGGAAGCTGAACAGCAGATCCGGCAGGGCCACGGCGCTCCATGAGATCGGGCACGCGATCGGCTTCGCGCACGAGCACCAGAACCCGTTCGCCGGCATCGTCTGGGACGAGGAGGAGGTCTACGAGGAGCTCGGACGGCCGCCCAACGAGTGGCCGCGCGAGGTCACGTTCCACAACATCCTGCGCAAGCTCTCCCGCAACGAGGTCACCGGCTCCACCTGGGACCCCGAGTCGATCATGGAGTACGGCTTCCCCGCCGGGCTGATCCTGAAGCCGCAGGAGTACCGCGACGGCATCCCCGAGCCGCTCGTCCTGTCCGCCCACGACAAGGAGAACGTCCTGCGGTGGTACCCGGCGATCAGCGCCCGCCCCGCGCGGATCGAGCCTTTCCGGTCGACGCCGCTGAGCCTGTCCTCCGGAGGACAGGCGGACTTCGAGATCGATCCGCCGGAGACCCGCGACTACAAGATCGGCACCTTCGGCTCGACCGATGTCGTGCTCGTGCTGTTCGAGGAACGCGACGGCGAGCTGCGCTACGTCTCCGCCGTGGACGACAGCGGCGAGGACGGCAACGGCACCCTGTCGGTCAAGCTGGTGAAGGGGCGCCGGTATGTGGCACGGGCCCGGCTGTACTCGTCCTGGGGCAGCGGCGGCGCGGCGCTCATGTACTGGTGAGGGAGGCGCTCGAGCGCCGGCCGGGAGCGCGCCGACGTGCAGGTGAGGAGGGGACGGACCGCCGTCACCGGGGTTGCAGCGTCACCAGGTGTTCCCCGCCCGACGTCCGCACCTCATAGCGCGCGATCTCGTCGGTGTGCATCGCCGAGGCGCCCCTCATGGTGTTTTCGCGGGCGTCGTGGTCGGCGGCGTGCCAGCTGGTCACGGTCTCCTCCGAGCCGTCCCGGCCGATCGCGATCAGATGACAGGCCCGCGGCCCCGCACCGTCCTTCACCTTCAGCCGGACCTGGCTGCCGTAGGCCTCGTCCTCGGTGCTGACCTGCGCCCACACACCCGAGCGGGCATCGGTCGCCTGGACCACCTGGGCGGTGCCCTCCTCACCGCTCGCCATGATCGCGGCCGTGGGCCCGGCGAACGCGATGACCACCGAGGCGGCCACCGCGTACAGCGTGCGCCGGCGCTGGGCGCGCCTGCGGGACGCCACCGAGTCCAGCAGCCGGTTCAGCAGCTGGGGACCCGGCTGGGTCATGGGGTGCACGAACCGGGGCGTGGCCCGCCGGTACAGCATCAACTGGCGGGTGATGGGCCCGAACTCGGTCACGTGTGCCGCGCACTGCGGGCACTCCATGAGGTGGTCCTCGAAGCGGAACGCCTCCGCCTCGTTCAGCACGCCGAGCGCGTACGCGGCGACGTCGCGATGCCTCTCCAGGGACCTCATGCCGAATCCTCGTGCCGTTGGGTGCGGGGTGGGTTACTCCTTGCACCCACTGGTACGCACCAGACAGTCGAATCACTCAAGACACGTACCGAATCGCAACCAAAGGATTCGGAGCCGTCGGGGCCGAGGATTGGTCCGAGTCGAGAAGAACTCAAAAAAGGTGGATGGCGAGGTGCCCGAGCGGCAGACCGAGCTGCCACGCCGGCGTCCACACCTTCGGCCCCTCGTCCTCACCGCCGGGCGCACCACCGCCCGGCACCGCGTTCAGATCGGGTGCGAGCAGCTCGGTCTCCTCCAGCCAGCGCCATGCCGCCTCCGCCAGCTCCAGATCGGGTGCGGGCCCGCCCGCCTCGCCCGCCGCCACCGCGAGCCCGGCCATGCGCTCGCGCACCCAGTCCTGCCACGGCATGTCGTAGGCCGTCAGCGACAGCCAGGTCTCCAGCTGGGTGACGACCCGGATGCCGGAGAGCTCGCCGTCGGTGTCGGACAGGAAGATGGTCAGCGCCAGGGCGTCGCGCCCGGCGCGGAACTCGAAGGACGTCGGCGGCATGAGATCGCCGGTGCGCAGCAGCTCGTCGGCGATGTACTCGGCGTACAACCACGCCATGGGGACGGTCAGTTCACCGCCGCCGGTGCCGTCCGTGCTCTCTTGACCTCTGTGCAGCATCCCTTCCTGCCTTCCTCCGGTGAGTGCGTCGCCCGATCCGGGCCCATGGGCCCTTCGGCCCGATCCGGAACACGGATGAGGACAGCCGATTACTCAACCGGTGTCCTCAGCAAGGCGCTTTACGGAGGTTTGACTCAGCCATTGGTTTCACCGCAGGTCGGCCGCGTATCCCGGAAGCACCCTGCGCAGGGCGCGCAGCGCATAGTAAGCGCGGGACTTCACGGTACCGGGCGGAATGCCGAGGGTTTTCGCGGCTTCCGCAACACTCGCCTCTTGGAAGTACACGAGCACCAGGACTTCACGGTGCTCGGGAGTGAGTGTCTTCACAGCCTCGCGCACATCGAGCATCTCCGCGGCCCGCTCGGCATGGTCACCGATCACGCGGGCGTTCTCCAGGATCGCGTCCCCGACCTCCGCGGGCCGCGCCTGCCGGGCCCGCCGCGCGTCGATCGCGAGCCGCCGGCCGACGGTCATGAGCCAGGGGCGTACGGATTCGAAGCCGGCCGCGCGCAGCGCCTCGGGGTGCTGCCAGGCGCGCACCAGCGTCTCCTGCACGAGGTCCTCGGCGCGCTGTCGGTCGCCGTCGCAGAGCCGGAGCAGGAGCGCGAAGAGGGGCCGGCCGTGCTCGCGCTGGAGAGCGGCGAGCTCGTGCTCGGCGGTAGTCGTCGCGTCGGTGAGGGTGGTTCCGGCCGTCATGGCCGTATGGCATCGCAGGCGGCTGTCGTGGGACAGGCCATGGACACGGGTCTGCGGCGGACGGTCGATCGCGTCGACGAACGGTTCGACGAACGGTCCGTTCCGTCTGTGGCGGTGGGGTGAACGACACCGTTCCGCCCTGAGGGCAGTGCGCGGACGGGCTAACAGAAGTGGCCGGATTGTTTGCGAGCAAGTCCAGATTCATACCTATTGGTGGGTAAATAAGACCACCCGGGGTGAGTTGATGATTGCACGCAGTCGACTTGCGGCCCTCGCTCTGACGGCCGCCCTCGCCGCAGGCGCCGCCTGCCAGGCCAACCAGAACAGTCCGGGAAACCCGGGCGCCTCCGCCGACCCCCGCGGCTTCACGCTCGTCGCCTCCGGCGACATCCTCCCGCACACCTCGGTCATCGACCGTGCGCGATTCGACGCGGGCGGCTCCGGCTACGACTTCCGCCCGATGCTGGCCGGCGTGAAACCCGTGGTCTCCCGCGCCGATCTGGCGCTGTGTCACATGGAGACGGTCTACGGCGCGGAGGGCGAGTACACCGGCTACCCCACCTTCAAGTCCCCGCCGGAGGTGGCCCGAGCCGTCGCCGCCACCGGCTACGACGGCTGCTCCACCGCCTCCAACCACAGCCTCGACGACGGCGCCGCCGGCATCCTGCGCACCCTGAACGCCCTCGACAAGGCGCGCGTACGGCACGCGGGAACGGCCCGCACCGAGGGTGAGTCCCGTGCCGTGACGGTGCTGCGCGCGGGCCGGGCCAAGGTGGCGCATCTCGCGTACACCTACGGCGTCAACGGCTTCCCGATGCCGGCGGGCCAGCCCTGGGCGGTCAACCTCATCGACGAGGACAAGATCGTGGCCGACGCCCGCGCCGCCCGGAAAGGGGGCGCCGACGTGGTCGTCGTCTCACTGCACTGGGGCACCGAATGGCAGGACGAGCCCGACGACCAGCAGTTGACCCTGGCCCGCTCGCTCACCGGCTCCCGCAGCGGCGAGCGCCCCGACATCGACCTGATCCTCGGCACCCACGCCCATGTGCCGCAGGCGTACGAGAAGGTCAACGGCACCTGGGTGATCTACGGCATGGGCGACCAGGTCGCCGGCGCGATGTACAACCACCAGGGCGTGCAGGATCCGCGCGGCAACCAGTCCACCCTCGGCCGCTTCACCTTCGCCCCGCCCGAGCGGGCGGGTGAGCGCTGGGAGGTGACCCGGGCCGAGTTCATCCCCCAGCTGTTCGACATCGACGCCGGCCGCGTCCTCGACCTCAACCGTGCGATCGCCAAGGGCGCGGAACTGACCGGCGTGCGGGACCGGATCCGGGACGTGGTGCTCAGCCGGGGCGCGGCGGAGGACGGGCTGGTGATGGGGGAGTAGTCCCGCGGGCCGGGTCAGCCGAGGTCGACGTGGTCGAAGGTCCGCACCATCTCGGTCAGCACCCGCACGCACGCCCGCACCTCGGCGTCGGTCAGCCCGCCGCCGACCTGCCGGTTGAGGGTGTGCTCACGGGCGAGTACGGCCGTGATGGTCGCCCGGCCGGCCTCGGTGAGCCGGATCAGCGACGAGCGCTGATGTGCCGGGTTGGGGATGGTCTCCACCCAGCCCCGGCCGGCCGCGTCGTTGACCATGCGCTGCACGAACTGCCGGCTCAGCGCCTGGGCGCGGCCCATCTGGGGCACGGTCATGGGCCCGTTCTGGCGCAGCAGGTTGAGGACGGCTCGTACTCCGGCGGACGCCCCCTCGACGGCTTCGCCCAGCTCCACCTTGCGCGCCGCGGTCCGGTAGAGGGGGCCCACCAGGTCGAACACCTCGGTGAGGCGTCGGCCGAGTTCGTCGGGCGGCAGTGGCTTCTCGGTGTCGGTCACCGGCCCATCATGACACCTGGGTTGCCAAAATAGGCTCGAAGATGACACCTTGGTTGTCATGACGACCATCGAAGTGAACTTCTTCGCATCGGCCGACGGGGACCTGGCCTACCGCGACCTCGGCACCGGCGACCCCGTGGTGCTGCTGCACTCCGGCTACGCCGACCACCGTGTCTTCGAAGACCAGATGGCGGCCCTCGCCGCCCACCACCGGGTGATCGCGCCCGACGTGCGCGGCCACGGCTTCTCCGCCAACGCGAGCCGCCCGTTCCGCTGGGCCGACGACCTCGCCGACCTGCTGCGCCACCTCGACATCGGCCCCGCGGCCCTGGTCGGCCTGTGCATGGGCGCGGCGGTGGCGACCGACACCGCGCTGGAGCATCCCGAACTGGTGCGCGCACTGGTCGTCTGCGGAGCCGGCGCCAGCGAGTTCGAATTCACCGACCCGCACACCCTGGAGCACATCGCCGAGGGGGCCCGGCTGCTGGGCGCCGCGGACGTGGCCGGATGGCTCGACCACTTCGCCCGCGGCGTGGCGGGCCCGCACCGCGCGGTGGAGGAGGTGGATCCCGCAGTCCTGCGCCGACTGCGCGAGATGGTCGCTCACACCCTCGCCAAGCACTCGCCGGGAGAGAAGGACTGGCACGTGCCCCTGACGGACACCTGGTCGCGCCTGCCGAAGATCGACGTCCCCGTGCTCGCCCTCCACGGCGCGCTCGACGCCCCCGACAGCATCGCGATGGCCGAACGCGTCGCCCGTACCGTGCCGGACGGGCGCTCGGTCACCATCGACGGCGTGGGGCACTACCCGAACATGGAGAAGCCGGCGGAGTTCAACGAGATCGTGCTGGACTTCCTGCGCACCCTCTGACACACAGCCGGTACGGCTCTCGACGCGGCTGCCGAGACGCTTGAGCGACGCCGGCCCCCTCCGGGGCGCCGGCGGCCCCGGCCACCGAGCAGTGCCCCGCGACGCCGCAGCCCTACCGGAGCGCTGAGCCCTGTAGCGCTACGGCACCACAGTCACCGGCCACCGCCCCGCCTTCACCAACCGCACCGCCACCGACCCCACGATCCGGTGCCCCGCCTGTTCCGAGGCGCCCACCACCACGGCGTCCGCCTTGAGGTCGTCCGCCGCCTTCACCAGGCCGTTGTAGGGGTCGCCGGGGAAGGTGTGGAACTCCCAGCGCACATCGAATATCCCCTTGACCCGTTCGGTCGCCTCCCGGATCTGCGCGATCAGATCCTCGGCGATCTCATCGGTCGTCTCCGCGACCGGCACCCCGAGGGCGGCGCCCGCCGCCAGCACCGGCTGCACGTACACGACGGCCAGCAGGGCACGCTGCCGTCGGGCCAGACCTCCGGCGTAGGCCGCCGCGCGCAGCGAGGAATCGGAGCCGTCCACCCCGACCACGATGACCTTGGGCCCGTCCGTGCCCCGCTCGAACCGGTGCGAGTGCTGTTCCGTCACGGCACGGAGGCTATCGGAAGCCGCAGGTCCCGCCGCCGGGCAGGGCGCTCGACGGGCGCGAAGGCCGGGGGGTTCCTACAGTCGGAACATGAGTGCCACCGTGGAGGCCGCCCCGGCGAAGGACACCACGGGCCGGATACGGCCGCCCGGGAAGGGCCTGCTCAGCAAGGTGCCGCAGGGGTTCGCGACCTTCTTCGCCGCCCTCGGACTGTTCTGTGTGCTGCTGGCCCTGATCCCGCCGCTGCGCACCGCGCTCGCCCCGGTCGTGCGCGCCCTCGACCAGATCATCGTCCCGGTGAGCGCCAACCTGGCCTACGCCGTCTTCCTCTTCCTGCTCGCCGCAGCGACAGCGGCCCGCAAGAAGGTCGCGTGGTGGCTGGTCGTCATCTATCTGGCCCTGCTGGTCCTGAGCGACATCATCGGCACGGTCGTCGGCGACTACGCCGACTCCGTCGCGTCCCTGATCGTCTGCGCCCTCGCGCTGGCCCTGCTCATCGTCGCCCGCAAGGAGTTCTACGCCGCCTCCCGCCGCGCCGCCGTACGCCGCGCCCTCGGCGTCCTCGTCCTCGGACTCGTCATCGGCATCCTGATCGGCTGGGGGCTGGTCGAGCTGTTCCCCGGCACCCTTCCGCAGAGCCAGCGGCTGCTCTGGGCCGCCGACCGGGTCTGCGGCGGCCTCGTCTCCGGCACCACCTACGACGGACGGCCGCCCCGCCCCCTGTACTTCGTGCTCGGCCTGTTCGGTGCGCTAGCCCTCCTCAACGCCGCCGCGACCCTCTTCCGCTCACAGCGCATGGAGGCCGCCCTGCACGACGACGAGGAGACCCGCATCCGCGCCCTCCTCAGGGCGTACGGCACCCAGGACTCCCTCGGCTACTTCGCCACCCGGCGCGACAAGGCCGCCGTCTTCTCACCCAGCGGCAAGGCCGCCGTCACCTACCGCGTCGAGGCCGGTGTCTGCCTCGCCAGCGGTGACCCGGTGGGCGACCGGGAGGCATGGCCGCACGCCATCGCCGCCTGGCTCGAACTGGCCCGCCGCTACGCCTGGGCGCCCGCCGCCATGGGCGCCTCCGAGGACGGGGCCACCGCCTACGCCCGCGCCGGACTCGGCGCCCTACAGCTCGGTGACGAGGCGGTCCTGCGGGTAACGGACTTCGACCTCGACGGCCGCGACATGCGGGTGACCCGGCAGGCCGTCCACCGCGTGCGCCGCACCGGCGCCCACTGCCGCATCCGCCGTCACTCCACCCTCAGCGAGGCGGAGATGGAGGAGATCACCGGCAAGGCCGACGCCTGGCGGGACACCGAGACCGAACGCGGCTTCTCCATGGCCCTGGACCGCCTCGGCGACCTCGCCGACGGCGACTGCCTCCTCGTGGAGGCCCTCGACGAGGACGGCGAGCTGATCGCGCTGCTCTCCTTCGTGCCCTGGGGCCGGGAGGGCGTCTCCCTGGACCTGATGCGCCGTGATCGACGCCGCGCCCCCAACGGCGTCATGGAGTTCATGGTCGCCGAACTGTGCGCCGCCGCACCGAAGCTCGGCATCCGCAGGATCTCCCTGAACTTCGCCGTGTTCCGCTCGGTCTTCGAGGAGGGTGCCCGCATCGGCGCCGGACCCGTGCTGCGACTGTGGCGGCGGCTTCTGCTGTTCCTCTCCAGATGGTGGCAACTGGAGGCCCTCTACCGCTCCAACGCCAAGTACCAGCCGCAGTGGTACCCCCGCTTCATCTGCTACGGCGAGGCCGCCTCCCTCGCCCGCATCGGCCTCGCCTCCGCCATCGCCGAGGGCTTCGTCTCCGTGCCGTCGCTGCGCAAACTCCGCAGAAAAGGGCACCCGAGGAACGGGCCACGCCCCGCCACCACCCAGGGACTGCCCTCGCTGGCGGCGCTCGGCCTCGAAGGAGGGGACGAGGCCGGGGCCGCCGGGCCGGATGCGGGCCTGCCCGAACAGGTCCGCATCCGGCACCGCACCCTCGACCGGCTGCGCGCGTCCGGCCTCGACCCCTACCCGGTCGGCATCCCGGCCCGCACCCATGCGCTGGCCGACGTCCGGACCGGCGACCAGGTCACCGTCGCCGGCCGCATGATGCTCGTACGCGACTTCGGCGGCATCGTCTTCGTCGTACTGCGCGACTGGTCCGGCGATCACCAACTCGCGCTCACCCGCAAGGACTCCGGCGCCGCGCTGGACCGCTTCACCGCCGACAGCGACATCGGCGACCTCATCTCCGCCACCGGCCTGGCGGGCGTCAGCGACAAAGGCGAACCCACCGTCTTCGTCACCTCCTGGCAGCTCATCGGCAAGTGCCTGCGCCCGCTGCCCGACAAACGCCGCGGCCTCGCCGACCCCGAGGCCAAGGTCCGCATGCGCTATCTCGACCTGGTCTCCAGCCCCGCCGCACGCGACGTCGTCCGCGCCCGCTCCACCGCCGTCCAGGCCCTGCGCCAGGGACTGCTGGAGCGCGGCTACCTCGAAGTCGAGACGCCGGTGCTCCAGCAGATCCACGGCGGTGCCAACGCCCGCCCCTTCACCACCCACATCAACGCCTACGACCTCGACCTCTATCTGCGCATCGCCCCCGAGCTGTACCTCAAGCGGCTGTGCGTCGGCGGAGTGGAGAAGGTCTTCGAGATGGGCCGTACCTTCCGCAACGAGGGCGTCGACTACAAGCACAACCCCGAGTTCACCATTCTGGAGGCCTACCAGGCGTACGCCGACTACGACGTGATGCTCGACCTCGTCCGCGAACTGATCCAGGGCTGCGCGACCGCTGCGTTCGGCTCGCAGATCGCCCGCAAGGACGGCAAGGAGTACGACATCTCCGGGCAGTGGCCGGTCAAGACGGTGTACGGCGCCATCTCCGAGGTGCTGGGGGAGGAGATCGACCCCGACACCGAACTGCTCCGGCTGCACCGGCACTGCGACCGCGTGGGCGTGCCCTACACCGCCGACGACGGCCACGGCGACGTGGTCCTCGAGATGTACGAGCGGCTCGTCGAGGAGAAGACCGAGCTGCCCACCTTCTACAAGGACTTCCCCACCGACGTCTCCCCGCTCACCCGCCAGCACCGCAGGGACCCGCGGCTCGCGGAACGCTGGGACCTCGTCGCCTTCGGCACCGAACTCGGCACCGCCTACTCCGAGCTCACCGACCCCGTCGAACAGCGCCGCCGGCTCACCGCCCAGTCCCTCCTCGCCGCGGGCGGCGACCCCGAGGCGATGGAGCTCGACGAGGAGTTCCTCGACGCCCTCGAGTACGCCATGCCACCCACCGGCGGACTCGGCATCGGCGTCGACCGGCTGGTCATGTTCCTCACCGGTCTGACCATCCGCGAGACCCTGCCGTTCCCACTGGTCCGGCGCCGCTGACACGCCTTCGCCGGGCCCGCCACCGGAGCTGGGCCGGTCGGGCGTTTTCCTGCCGCCGTCCCAGTGCCGCCGGGGTGGGTCCACCGTTCCCCGGGCGACTGATGATGCATGACGAAGGATCAGTCGCTCACACGTGCGCTCACGCGACGCCGCGCGCTGCTCGCCGGTGCCGCCGCCGTCGGAGCCGCCGGCACCGCCGGAGTGTTCACGACGATCGCGGGCGAGGAGCCGATCCGGCCCGCCGCTCCGGCCGCCCCCGCCGCGGGCCCGCAGGCACGCCGGGCGCTCAAGCCGTCCGCCTACCGGCTCCAGCCCCTGACGGGATACGGGCCGCCCCGTACGGCACACCACCGCGCCCTGGTGCGGCGCCGGCCGTTCCTGCGCGTGTCCGGACGCGGTCGCACCATGGTGCTGACCTTCGACGACGGACCGGACGCCCGCTACACCCCGTACATCCTGGACACCCTGCGCGAGTACGACGTGCGCGCCATGTTCTTCGTGTGCGGCGAGATGGTCGCCGACAACCGGGACCTTCTGGCGCGCATGGCCGACGAGGGCCATGTCGTCGGCAACCACACCTGGTCCCATCCGCTGCTCACCCGGCTCAGCCGCGCCCGGATCCGCGCGGAGATGGAGCGCACCAGCGACATCGTCGAAGAGACGTACGGCGACCGCCCCGTCTGGTTCCGCGCCCCCTACGGCGCCTGGAACCGCGCCACCTTCCAACTCGGCGCCGAACTCGGCATGGAACCCCTGGCCTGGACCGTCGACACCCTCGACTGGACCGCCCCGGGCACCCGCACGATCGTCGACCGGGTCGAGCGGGGCGCCGCCCCCGGCGTCGTGGTGCTCTCGCACGACGCCGGGGGCGACCGCTCCCAGAGCGTCCGGGCGCTGCGTTCCTATCTGCCGCAGCTGCTGGACGCCGGATATTTCGTCACCGTTCCCGAGCGGCACTGACGGGCCGGCTTACACCGGGCCGGCTTTCACCGGCCCGGTGCGGAACTCTCAGCGGACCTCGACCAGGCCGGCGAAAGCGACGACATTCCCGTCATAGCCGTTCTGCTGCGAGAAACCGCCGCCACAGGTGATGACCCGCAATTCGGCGTTCCCCTTCGACGCATAGACCCGGTCGCCCGGGAAGTCGTTCTTCTCGAACACCTCGACGCCGTAGATCTCGAAAACGGCCGTCTTTCCGTCCTGCCGGACGATTTCGACACGGTTCCCCTGCTTCAGGGAACCAAGACCGTAGAAGACGGCCGGGCCCTGGGCGTTGTCGACATGGCCGACCACCACCGCGGTGCCCTTCTCGCCGGGCGTCACGGAACCGGTGAACCAGCCCGCGAGGTTCGGGTCCTCCGGCGGCGGCGCGCCGATCCAGCCGTCCACGTCCAGGCCGACCGGGATCATCGGTGCGTCGACCTGGATCCCCGGAATCCTGACCCGTTGCGGCATGGAGTACGGCAACGGCCGTGCGGCGGCGTAGACACCGCCCGGCACCCGGGTGTCCGCGGCGGCGGCCGAGGCGGGCTGCGGCGGTCCCGTGTCGAACTCCCCCGAGCCATTGCGAATGAGGGCGAGACCGGTCAGCAGAACAAGCGCTATCACACCCCAAGGAGCGTGCTTCTTCCGCCGCTCCTCCTCTTCGGCCTGCTCGGACCCATACATTCCAATTCCCCTCTCGACATGGCCGTCGCCACGTCAATCGCGCATACGAAAACGCTAAGTCCCGCACGCGGAACCGGCGACGGGGCGGATGCGAACGGGTGGCCCCCACCTGAGCCGGTGCGCCATCCGAGTTGCCACCGGCAGGAAAATTCTGACGGTCCGTGACCTGCGGCAATATCGGATTGTGGGCTCATCGGTCGGCGTGTCCTCTCACCAGGACGGACCATCGCCGAAATGCGGCCTCGCGCAGGGCATCTGAGGGTCTTTCTGGGAGGTGCTTTCTCGCCGATCGACCGGGGACGGTTCCCGGGGCGCCTTCCGCGGAGGATCACATGCGTACTACTCGTGCCCTGGCGACCGCTGCCACCGCGGTCGCCGCTCTCGGTCTCGCCGCCCCGGCGGCGACAGCGCGGGACGGCATGCCCGTCGGCCCGAGCAACATCGTCGCCCTGCCCAGCGTCATCGCGCGCGGCGGGCAACTCACCATCACCGTCGACGGCTGCCCGAAGGGCGGCACAGCCACCTCGGACGCGTTCCGCCCCACCCGGCTCAGCCCGGTCCACGGCAGCACGTCCAAGGGCACGGCGACGATCGACAACCGCGCGCGGCCGGGTGCGCACAGCATCACGGTCCACTGCGACGGCGCCGGCCGGCCCCTGACGCACCCCAACGCCTTCACCGTCATCGGCGGTGTCCAGGGCGGCATCGGCGGCAGCACCTCGACGGGTGCGACGCCGACCGACATGGCCATCGGAGCCGGGCTCATCGCCGTGGCCCTGGTCGGTGGCGGTGTGTTCTGGATGCGGCGGCGCGCGGAGAAGCGGATCTGAGCGCCAGGCCTTCCGACACGCCGGCCCTTGAGAGACGGACAGGTCGCACGTTCATCACATGCCTTCGCCCCGGCCCCCTTGAGAGGGGATCCGGGGCGAAGGCATGTCCGGGGCGGCGCCGGGGTCAGCCGGCGTCCTCGCCTTCGCGGCGCCGGGAGAGGTGGTGGGCCGTCCCCAGCGCGGCGGCGATGAGGCCGGCGCCGAGGCCGATCTGCTTCAGGTTCAGGTCGGCCAGACTGCCGCCCTCGCCCGCCTGCACACCGTGCTGCCGGTAGTCGGGCACCGGGCGGACATGCCGGCCGCCGGCGATGGTGAGGTCGACGTCCTGCCAGAACGTGCCGCAGTGGAACGACACTTCGTACACGGCACCCGGCTTGGCGTCCCAGTCGACCTTGGCCCTGGCCGTCGTGTACCCCCGGGGAATGATGATCGTGTCGAAGACGCCCGACGACACGCTCACGCTCTTCTCACAGCCGGTGGCGCGCAGCGTGACCTCCCCGCCGGGCGCGACGGTGGAGGGCAGGACACGGACTCGGAAAGCCTCGGACTCGCCGTTCGCCTGGGCGGCGGGGGCGGTCATGACGAGGGCGCCGACGCCCAGCAGTGCGGCCGAAGCAACGCGTATCGCGCGCATGGTGTTTCCTCCGGGTCCCGAGGAGCAGCTGCGGACCTTGTTCCGCTTGTGCCGGAAATGCACCTCGATGCTCCGAACGCTAGGAAGACCCGCACACCCGCGCGATCGGTGTCGTACGAATGGGTCAGGTGTGTGGGCCGCTCAGGGGACGCCGTTCCCGCGACCGGGGGACGGCGACGGTGTGGCGGCCCGCGCGTCGGGCGCCGCCCCGCCTCGCGCCCCCCGGTGCCGCGTCGGGCGCACGCCTGTCAGTCCTTGAGGTCCGGGAAGAGGTCCAGGAACGGCTCCGCCGATGCCGTGACACCACGGCTGTACGGCGCGTCGAAGTCCCAGATGAGGAAGAGCAGGAAGGCGATCAGCGCCGAGAACAGTCCGGCGAGGACCAGTTCGCGGGGCGTGCGCCGGATCTGGAGGGCGAAGATCATGCCGATGGTGACGACGCCGCCCGCGATCAGCCCGAACCACACCACGCCCGGCATGGTCTCCCCGGTCGAGCTCGCCCGGGCGTTGCGCGCCTGGTCGGCGGCGGTCACCTGGTCCACCAACGGCTGGTAGACCTGCGCCTCGAAGTCCGTCCTCGGCTCGTAGTCGGTGACGTCCTCGCGCAGGCGCTGAAGGAGCTGCGCGCCGCGCTCGGTGACCCGGCCGTCCTCCGACATCGCCTTCCACTCGGTGGTGACGACGTGTCCGACATAGGCGTTGACATCGTCCCGAATACGGTCGCGGATCTCGGGCGGATAGACACGGACGCGTTCCGAGACCTCGTGCAGCGCCACAGCCTCCGCCCGCACATGGTCCTCGGCCGCGCTGCGCCCCTCCCACACACCGGCGATGGCCAGGCCCAGGACGATCGCGTACACCACACCGATCCACATCGTCATGTACTCGATGACGTCAGGGGTCTCGGAGGGATCCTCGTCCTCGGGAGCGGTGCGGTGCCGGACGAGGGTGATGATGACCACCACGGCGCAGGCGGCCAGCATCGCGAGGGTGAGAACAAGCCATTCCGGCAACGGAAGCCTCCAGGGTCAGCGCGGACGCAGTGCGGCGACGGCGGCGATCGCCGGGGCCGCGATGAGCAGGACGAAGGTGAGCGGCGACGGGGCGTCGTGCGCCTGGCGCCGGTGCGGGGCGGCGCGATAGGGCGGGTAGTGCACAGGCGTCGCGGTCGGACTCGGTGTGGGCTCGACCGACGGCTTCGGCGCGGGGGCGGCCGGGGCGGGCGGTGGCGCCGGCGGGGGCGGCGGTGTCGGCCGCGGGCGGGGCGGTGCGGGCCGCGGGGCCGGTGTCGCCGGGGGTGGCGGAGGCGGGGGCGAGGGTGGCTCGGGCTTCGGGGTGGTCGTGGGTTTCGGCGGTGGTGGTGGCGTGGGCGCGGGGTCCGGCGTGGGCGTCGGCTCCGGAGTCGGGGTGGGTGTCGGCGTAGGTGTCGGCGTGGGCGTCGGCACCGGGCACTGCGGGGGAGTGGGCCAGGTGCGGCTGCCGGCGATCGCCACCGCCTGCGCGCCGTCCGGGCCGGTGTCGGCGTACGCGCAGGCGTCGGCCACCGCCACGCCGGCCGGTGCCGCGACCAGCAGCCAGGTCAGCGTCACCACCGTCAACACCCTTGCCGTCAGGGTGGATTGGGTCGGTTCGAGTGCATGCACGACGAAGATCTTGAGGCCGGTGTGTGCTCGCTCGCGCCGAAGATCGGGTGGATTGCCCCGAACGGGCGACGGAAGGCCCCCGAAAGGTTTGCCCGGCGGGCGCGCGCCTGACGCGCGAAGTACACACCTGTGCGACGCTACGTGCGGTGTTTCATCCCCGTGAGACGGCTTTCGGAAAGAAATTTGTGCGCCGATTGAACACGGACCGGTCTCCCATGCGTACCCATTGTCGTGCGGCGGCGCAGCAGGGCGCTGCAACACCCTTGTGAGTTTGGGGAGTTGACGATGAAGACCTCGTGGCGGAGCGCCTCGCTCGTGGTGAGCGCCGTGGCGGTGCTGGCGCTGACGACGGCCTGTGGGCAGGAAACCGCCCCGCCGGCGAGCAGCCAGAACGTGGGTGCCACGGCCCCGGCCGGTGGCTACGCGAGCGCCGGCACCGGCCTCGGCAACGGCACCGGGACCGGCGCCGGCGCCGCAGGTCAGGAGAGCGCCGGCAAGCAGGGCGCCAAGCCCGGTGAGCTGTCCGTCTCCACCAACCAGGAACTCGGCAAGGTGCTGACCGACAGCGCCGGACTGACCCTCTACCGCTTCGACAAGGACACCGCGGAGCCGCCCAAGTCCAGCTGTGACGGCGACTGCGCGAAGAAGTGGCCGCCGGTCCCCGCCGACGACGTCACCGCCGGCGCCGGCATCGACGACGAGCTGCTCGGCTCGGTCACCCGGTCCGACGGCTCCAAGCAGTTGACCATCGACGGCTGGCCCGCCTACCGCTTCGCCAAGGACACCAACGCCGGCGATGTCAACGGCCAGGGTGTGGGCGGCACTTGGTACGCGCTCGCCCCCGACGGCAAGAAGGCCAAGGACGGCGCGGGGGCGGCCGGACAGCCCGGTCTGTCCACCCGCAAGGACCCCAAGCTCGGCGAGATCGTCATCGACAAGAACGGCATGACGGTCTACCGCTTCATGAAGGACTCGCCCTGGCCGATGAAGACGGCGTGCACCGGCGAGTGCCTGGAGAAGTGGCCGGTCATCGAGCCGGTCGACGCCGAGGACACAGAGGGCATCGATCTCAAGGGGTCCGGTCCCCGGGGTCAGGGCTATGTCGTCTTCGACCGGCCCGACGGACTGAAGCAGCAGACCATCGACTGCGTACCGATCTACACCTTCGCGGGCGACAAGAAGCCCGGCGACACCAACGGTCAGGGCGTGGGCGGCACTTGGTACGCCATCCGCCCCGACGGCAAGCCGGTCGGCGCGTCGGAGAAGTAGAGATCACACCTCCCCAGGGTTGATCGCCTCACCCCATCGATCACTGACCGCGGAAGAGGGACGCGACACAGCGAGTGCCGGACGAACGGACGGCGCGCCCGACCCACCGGTCCGCTCCCTGCCACTCCAAGAGCAGGGGGCGGACCGGTTTGCCGTCATTCACCGGTATTCTTCGCCCTCTTTCACGATGCTTCCGAACTCCGTGGAAGACTCCGGATGCTTTTCACGCAGGGTGCACGGGGCATCAATACGGCACGTGCCGCTGGCAGTGACCGGGAACGGATGGTCAATTTCCGTTTCCGCTCGCTCCTTTGGCGGGCGATCAGTAGCCTCTGCTCGAACACCGGATCGCCTGAGTCTTGGAGAGATACATGGAGCGTCCCGCCTGGGCCCCACGGGGCATCGACATCTCGGTGCCCAGTGTCTCGCGGATCTACGACTACTACCTGGGCGGTTCGCACAACTTCGAGGTCGACCGGGAAGCGGCCCGCAAGGCCATGGAGTTCATGCCGGGGCTGCCCAAGATCATGCAGGCCAACCGGGCGTTCATGCGCCGCGCCGTGCGTTTCGCGACCGACGAGGGCATCACCCAGTTCCTGGACATAGGCTCCGGCATCCCCACCTTCGGCAACGTCCACGAGGTGGCCCAGCGGGCCAGTCCCGACGCCCACGTGGTCTACGTCGACCACGACCCGGTCGCCGTCGCACACAGCCAGGCCGTCCTGGCGGGCGACGACCGCACCGACGTCGTCGCCGCGGACCTGCGCAAGCCCAAGGAGATCCTGACCAGTTCCCAGGTCGAGCGCCTCATCGACCTGAACCGGCCAGTGGCGTTGCTGCTCGTTGCCATACTTCACTTCGTGGAGGACGAGGACGACCCGTATGCGGCGGTGGCCGAACTGCGTGACGCGCTCGCGCCCGGCAGCATGCTCGTGCTCACGCATGCCTCGTACGAGGGAATCCCGCTGCCCGAGGAGCGGGCCAAGGGCACGGTCGACGTATACAAGGACATTCGCAACCCGCTGATCATGCGCTCGCGCGAGAAGATCGCGCGGTTCTTCGAGGGGTACAGCATGGTGGAACCCGGACTGGTGCCGATGCCGCTCTGGCGGCCGGACACCGCACCGGAGGACGAGGACCCGTATGCCTTCTCCGGTTTCGCCGGCGTGGGGCGTACGGCGTGAGCGCGGGGCCGGACGGGCCGGAGGACAGACTGCGCCGGTTCGCGACGATCTGGAGCCGGGCCGTCTTCCCGGTGACCTCGACGTCGTCGACCCGGCCGGAGTTCGAGGAGCAACTGCTGCCGCTGGCCCGGCGGTTGAGCGAGGCGCTCAGGGCGAGGACGTTCGCGCCGGACGCGGGCAGGGCGGTCGGCGCCGCGCTGGTCGCCGCGCACTGCACCGACCCCGAGGCGCTGAGCCGCTCGCTGGACTGCGTGGACGCCTATCTGGTCCTCTACTGCGGTGCGGACGGCGACCAGGAGGACATGCGCGCACGATCGGCACGGCTCCAGCACGCCATGGCCGCCGGGTACGCCCTGGCGCTGCGCGAGCGGACGCTGGCCGAGCAGGAGGCGATCTCCAGCGCGGCCCTGAAGGCGCAGGGCGTGGTGGCGCAGGCGCTGCACGCCACCGAGGCCCGCTTCCGCGCGGTCTTCGAGGGAGCCGCCATAGGAATCGGCATCGCCGACCTCGACGGCAACATACTGCAGGTCAACGGCGCGTTGCTGCGTATGTTCGGCGTCTCGGAACAGGCGATCCGCAGCCGTAACGTCAAGGACTGGACCCACCCCGAGGACGCCCCGCAGACCTGGAAGCTCTACGACGAACTCGTGACCGGCGAGCGCGAGCACTACCACGTCGAGAAGGCCTTCTACCGCCCGGACGGAACGGTCCTGTGGACCAACCTCACGGTCTCCCTGCTGCGCGACGCCGACGGCGAACCGCAGTACCAGCTGGCCTTGATGGAGGACACCACCGAGCGGCGACTGCTCAATCTGCGGCTGCGCTACGAGGCCACGCACGACGCCCTCACGGGCCTGCCCAACCGTACGTTCTTCTTCGAACGCTTGGAGAAGGCGCTGGGCGCCGGAGAAGGACAGCGGTTCGGCCTGTGCTATCTCGACCTGGACGGCTTCAAGACCGTCAACGACAGCCTCGGCCACGCGGCCGGCGACCGGCTGCTCGTCGAGGTCGCCGACCGCCTCCAGTCCTGCGCCACCGCCCCCGGCGAGATGGTCGCGCGGCTCGGCGGCGACGAGTTCGTGGCGCTGACCACCGGCCCCGACACCGAGCGCGAGGTCGACGAGCTGGCCGCCCGGATCATGAACGCGCTGGTCGCGCCGATCAGCGTCGACGGCCGTGAGCTGACGGTGCGCGGCAGCATCGGCATCGTCGAGGGGCCGGCCGGGGAGCGCGGCCCGGCGGAGGTGCTGCGCAGCGCCGACATCACGATGTACCGGGCCAAGTCGGCGGGCGGCAACCGGTTCGAACTGGCCGACCCGGAGGCCGACGCCCGCGCCATCACCCGGCACGGGCTGACCACCGCGCTGCCGACCGCGCTGGACCGGGGCGAGTTCTTCATCGAGTACCAGCCGCTGGTGCACCTCGGCGACGGCAGTGTGCGCGGCGCGGAGGCCCTGGTTCGCTGGCTGCATCCGCAGCACGGCATCCTCGGCCCGGACCGGTTCATCCCGCTCGCCGAGCACACCGGCCTCATCGTGCCGCTCGGCCGCTGGGTGCTGGAGCAGTCGGTGCGTCAGGCACGCGAATGGCGAGAACGTCACGACGACGCCGGTCCGTTCCGCATCAACGTCAACCTCTCGCCGTGCCAGCTCACTCATCCCGGGCTGGTCCAGGACACCGTCGACATCCTGGAGCGCGCGGGCATGGCACCGGACGCCCTCTGCCTGGAGGTCACGGAGTCGGCCCTGATCGGAGCCGACGACGCCCTGCTCAAGCCGCTTCGCCGACTGGCCGAGATGGGCGTCGACATCGCCCTGGACGACTTCGGCACCGGCTACTCCAACCTCGCCAACCTGCGCCGCCTGCCGGTGAGCGTGCTCAAGCTGGACCGCTCCTTCACCCAGAGCATGCAGCGCTTTCCGGCCGACCCCGTCGACCTGAAGATCGTCGAGGGGATCGTCTCCCTCGCCCACAGCCTGAACCTCGCGGTGACGGTGGAGGGCGTGGAGACCGGTGCCCAGGCCGAACAGCTGCGGATACTGGGCTGCGACACGGCCCAGGGCTGGTACTACGCCCGCCCGGGCCCACCGGAGCGGCTGCTCGAACTGGCGCTGGTGGACGCGACGGGCTGACCCGCGCGGCCCGTACGTACGTAGGACCGCGGCCGGGCTCCCGTACGGCACGCACGGGACGGCCGCCGCCGACGCCCCGTGTCACACGTCCGCCCCGGCCCGGCGCCCGGCGCCGGGTCCCAGCGCCGGGTCCCAGCGCCAGGCGGGCAGCGCCGGGAGGGGCGCCCGTGACGTAGTGTGAACTCTGCCGGGGGCGGCACAGCATCGCATGGCGGTCGGCGGCATCGGCATGCCGCCTGCTGCCCCCTTGCGACTGAAGCTCACCCGCTCCAGCCCCCGCCGCTGACGCTCACCGCTCCCCCTGGCGGCTGAAGCTCACCGCTCCAGCAGCATCCGCTGCAACTCCCGCGCGGCGCGCGGCGGCGCCACATCGCTGCGGTGGGCCAGCGCGATCGTCCGGTGCAGCCCGGGCCGGGCCAGCGGGGTCACCCGCAGCCCCCGCCCCGACCGGGCGGCCACCATGCGCGGTACGACCGCCAGGCCCAGCCCCGCCCGTACGAACCCCAGCACCGCGTCCATCTCCCCGCCCTCGACCGCGAAGTCCGGTTCGAAGCCCTCGGCACGGCACGCGGCCACTGTCAGTTCCCGCAGGTCGTAGCCGTGCCGGAACATCACAAGGCGTTCGCCCTCCAGGTCGGCGATGCGCACGGTGCGCCGGCCGCCGCCGGGCCGGGGAGCCTCGGGCGAGGAGACGACCACCAGGTCCTCGCGCAGCAGCTCCACCGTGGTCAGGGCAGGGGAGGGGGTCGGCAGCGGCAGGACCACCAGGGCGAGGTCGAGGGCGCCGCGCGCCAGCCCTCGTACCAGGTCGTGCGAACCGCCCTCCTCGATCAGCAGCTGGATGCCGGGATAGCGGTCGTGGAAGGCGCGCAGCACGTCCGGGAGCAGGCCCGTGCACAGGCTCGGGGTCGCGCCGAGCCGGACCCGGCCCCGGCGTAGCTGCACCAGCTCCTGCACCTCGTGCCGGGCGGTGTCGGCGTCGGCCAGGATGCGCCGGGCCAGCGGCAGCAGCGCCTCACCGGCGTCCGTCAGTGTGATGTTGCCGCGGGCCCGCAGGAACAGGTCGGCGCCCAACTCCCGCTCCAGCGCCTTGATCTGCTGCGACAGCGAGGGCTGCGCGACATGCACCTGGTCGGCGGCCCGGGTGAAGTGCCGGGTCTCGGCGACCGCCACGAAGTACTGGAGCTGCTGGAACTGCATGGAGCCAGCATAGGCCTGGGCTATCGAAACGAGCTGGACCATGTCTTGGACCGATGGGACCGTTCGGCCCTAGCGTCATCCCCATGGCTCTGGCAACGCGGACGGATCGACGGCCGTCCATGGCACGCACGGTGTGGGACTCCACCGTCGGCAAGAAGTCGGTGATGGCGGTCAGCGGGCTGGTCATGCTGCTGTACCTGGTGGCCCACATGATCGGCAACCTCAAGATCTACTTCGGCGCGGGCGAGTTCAACGAGTACGGCCACTGGCTGCGCACGGTCGGCGAGCCGTTCATGCACTACGAGTGGACGCTCTGGCTGATCCGCGTCGTGCTGGTCGTCGCCGTCGTCGCGCACGCCACGTCGGCGTACCAGCTCAGCCGCCGCGACATCAGGGCGCGCCCCACCAAGTACGTGCACAAGAAGCCGCGAGCCTCCTATGCCACGCGCACCATGCGCTGGGGCGGGATCATCCTCGGCCTGTTCATCGTCTGGCACGTCCTCGACCTGACGACCGGCACCGTGCACACCGGCGGCTTTGAGGAGGGCCGCCCGTACCAGAACGTCGTGGACACCTTCTCCACCTGGTACGGCAACGTGATCTACATCGTCGCGATGCTCGCCCTCGGCCTGCACATCCGGCACGGCTTTTGGAGCGCCGCCCAGACCCTCGGAGCCGGCAGCCGCACCCGCGACCGTGTCCTGAAGGCCGCGGCCAACGTCCTCGCCCTGCTGCTCACGGTCGGTTTCATCGCCGTACCCGTGGGCGTCATGACCGGATTGGTGAGCTGACATGTCTACCTACGCCGAGTACACGACCGGCGAACCTGTCGTCGACACCAAAGCCCCCGCCGGGCCCGTGAGCGAACGCTGGGACAAGCGCCGCTTCGAGGCCAAGCTCGTCAACCCCGCCAACCGGCGCAAGCACACCGTGATCGTGGTGGGCACGGGACTGGCCGGCGGCTCCGCCGGCGCCACCCTCGCCGAACAGGGCTACCACGTCGTCCAGTTCTGCTACCAGGACTCCCCGCGGCGCGCCCACTCCATCGCCGCCCAGGGCGGCATCAACGCCGCGAAGAACTACCGCAACGACGGCGACTCCATCCACCGACTCTTCTACGACACCGTCAAGGGCGGCGACTTCCGGGCCCGCGAGTCCAATGTGCACCGCCTCGCGCAGATCTCGGTCGAGATCATCGACCAGTGCGTGGCACAGGGCGTGCCCTTCGCCCGCGAGTACGGCGGCCTGCTCGACACCCGCTCCTTCGGCGGCGTCCAGGTCTCCCGGACCTTCTACGCCCGCGGCCAGACGGGCCAGCAGCTCCTGCTCGGCGCCTACCAGGCGCTCAGCCGGCAGATCGCGGCGGGCAACGTCGAGATGCACCCCCGTACCGAGATGCTCGACCTGATCGTCGTCGACGGGCGGGCGCGCGGCATCGTCGCCCGGGACCTGATCACCGGGAAGATCGACACGTACTTCGCGGACGCCGTCGTCCTCGCGTCCGGCGGCTACGGCAACGTCTTCTACCTGTCGACGAACGCCATGAACTCCAATGCAACGGCCGTATGGCGGGCACACCGCCGCGGTGCCTGGTTCGCCAACCCCTGTTTCACCCAGATCCACCCCACCTGCATCCCGCGCACCGGCGACCACCAGTCCAAGCTCACCCTGATGAGCGAGTCGCTGCGCAACGACGGCAGGATCTGGGTGCCCAAGGCCAAGGGCGACGACCGCCCCGCGAACAAGATCCCCGAGGACGAGCGCGACTACTACCTGGAGCGCATCTACCCGTCCTTCGGCAACCTGGTGCCCCGCGACATCGCCTCCCGCGCCGCGAAGAACGTCTGCGACGAGGGCAGGGGAGTGGGCCCCGGCGGCCAGGGCGTCTACCTGGACTTCGCCGACGCCATCGCCCGGATGGGCCGCAAGGCCGTCGAGGCCAAATACGGCAACCTCTTCGACATGTACCAGCGGATCACCGACGAGGATCCGTACGAGGTGCCGATGCGGATCTACCCGGCCGTGCACTACACGATGGGCGGCCTGTGGGTCGACTATGACCTCCAGACCACCGTCCCCGGCCTGTTCGCCATCGGGGAGGCCAACTTCTCCGACCACGGGGCCAACCGGCTCGGCGCGTCCGCGCTGATGCAGGGCCTCGCCGACGGCTACTTCGTGCTGCCGGCCACCATCAACGACTACCTCGCCCGCAACCCTCACCACGAGCGGGTCACCGACGAACACCCCGTCGTCCAGGAGGTGCTGGCCGAGACCGAGGACCGGCTCAACCTGCTGCTCGCCGTGGACGGGGACCGCACCCCGGACTCCTTCCACCGCGAGGTCGGCGAACTGATGTGGGAGTTCTGCGGCATGGCCCGCACGGACTCCGGGCTGCGCAAGGCCCTGGAGCGCATCCCGCAGATCCGCGAGGAGTTCTGGCGCCGCATCAAGGTCCCCGGCACCGGCGAGGAGTTCAACCAGTCCCTGGAGAAGGCCAACCGGGTCGTCGACTACCTGGAGCTCGCCGAGCTGATGTGTCTCGACGCCCTGCACCGCAGCGAGTCCTGCGGCGGCCACTTCCGCGAGGAGTCGCAGACCCCGGACGGCGAGGCGGCCCGCCGGGACGACGAGTTCGGCTACGCGGCGGCCTGGGAGTTCACCGACACGGGCACCGCTCCCGTGCTGCACAAGGAAGACCTGGTCTTCGAGTACGTCCACCCCACCCAGCGGAGCTACGCATGAGGCTCACCCTGCGCGTCTGGCGGCAGAAGAACGCCGACGCCGACGGCGCCATGTCCACGTACGAGGTGGACGGCATCTCCTCCGACATGTCCTTCCTGGAGATGCTCGACACCCTCAACGAGGAGCTCATCCTCAAGGGCGAGGACCCCGTCGCCTTCGACCACGACTGCCGCGAGGGCATCTGCGGCGCCTGCTCCCTCGTCATCAACGGCGACGCGCACGGGCCCGAGCGGACGACGACCTGTCAGCTGCACATGCGGTCCTTCCAGGACGGCGACACGATCGACATCGAGCCGTGGCGTGCCGCCGCCTTCCCGGTGATCAAGGACCTCGTCGTCGACCGCTCGGCCTTCGACCGGATCATTCAGTCCGGCGGCTACATCACCGCTCCGACCGGCGCGGCTCCCGAGGCGCATGCCACGCCGGTGCCCAAGCCGGACGCCGACTTCGCCTTCGAGCACGCCGAGTGCATCGGGTGCGGGGCGTGCGTGGCGGCCTGCCCGAACGGGGCGGCGATGCTGTTCACCTCCGCCAAGATCAACCACCTGAACGTGCTGCCGCAGGGGGCTCCCGAGCGGGAGACGCGGGTGCTGGACATGGTGGCGCAGATGGACGAGGAGGGCTTCGGCGGGTGCACACTCGCCGGCGAGTGCGCCACGGCCTGCCCGAAGGGCATCCCGTTGATGTCCATCACGAGCATGAACAAGGAGTGGCTGCGGGCTACCCGGAAGGTGAAGCGGTAGCGCCTTGGCGGGGACGGCGGTTCGGCGGGGGCGGGCTCGTCGTGGCTTGTCGCGCGGTTCCCCGCGCCCCTGTGGGGCGTTGCAGTGGACGTTCGCCGTCGAGTGCGGACGGGCGGGGTCGGAGTGGTGCTCTCCGGCCCCGTCTCGGCGTTTGCGCGCCCGCCAGGTGAACGGCCCCGGACCTTCCGGCTGACCGGCCGGGCACCGGAATGTGGACGACCGGTACCGGTTCGCGCCGTTCAGCATCCGCACATCCGCGCTCCTGGCACAGGTCACGCGTACGCCAACCGGCATAGGAAGAACAGGGGCGGCACCCCGCACCGCTCGCATCTGCCCCGCCTGCCGTCCCCGGCCCGTGACCAGGAGTAAGCCATGACCGGCGTACTGACCGTCGACCGTCCCCCGCAGCCCACCGCACCCACCCGCTACACCGTGGGACTCGCCCGCGACGAGGAGGACGTGCGCGCCGCCCAGCGGCTGCGGCACGACGTCTTCGCCGGTGAGATGGGGGCCCTGCTGTCCTCCCCGCAACCGGGTCACGACATCGACGCCTTCGACGCGTACTGCGACCATCTGCTCGTCCGCGAGGAGACATCCGGTCAGGTCGTGGGCACCTACCGGCTGCTGCCCCCGGAGCGCGCCGCCGTCGCCGGCCGACTGTACTCCGAGGGCGAGTTCGACCTCACCGGGATCGACTCCCTGCGTCCGGACCTGGTGGAGGTCGGCCGCTCCTGCGTCCACCCCGACCACCGCGACGGCGCCGTGATCAGCCTCATCTGGGCCGGCATCGCCCGCTACATGATCGACCGCGGCCACGAGTGGCTGGCGGGCTGCTGCTCGATCCCGCTGGCCGACGGCGGCACACTCGCCGCCGCGACCTGGGACCGCGTGCAGGCCAAGCACCTCGCCCCGCGGGAGCACCGCGTACGACCGCTGCGCCCCTGGCAGCCGACCGCCCCCGTCCCCGCCACACGCGTCGAACTGCCCGCCCTGCTGCGCGGCTACCTCCGGCTCGGCGCCCGGGTGTGCGGCGAGCCGGCCCACGACCCGGAGTTCGGCGTCGCCGACCTGTATGTGCTGCTGTCGATGCGCCGGATCGACCCGCGCTATCTGCGGCACTTCCTCTCCCTCGTCCCGGCGTGACGGACGGGGCGGCCATGAGCACGACCTCCCTCCGAGCCGTGGACCTCCTCACGGTGACCGCCCCCACGGCCCGCGCGGCGCTCGCCGGCCCCACGGATCACGCGCCTGACACCGGAACGCTCTGGCGGCCCAGCGCCCCATGCACGCCGCAGACCTGTGTCGAGGGCACCGGCAGGACCCGGGCCCTGCCCCTGGCCGTCCTGCGGATGACCGCCGTCCTGCTCCTCCTCATCGCCGGACTGCTGGTGAACCTGCTGCGCCCACCGGGCGGCCGGGTCCCGCCGGGACTGGTCCGCCGCTGGTGCCGCTGGGTGGTCCGGGCAGCGGGCGTGCGCATCCGGCTCGACGGCCGTGCCGCACCCGGCACGGGGATGCTGCTCGTCGCCAACCACGTCTCCTGGCTGGACATCCCGCTGCTGGCCGCCGTCCGCCCCGCCCGGATGCTCGCCAAGTCGGAGATCCGTGACTGGCCCGTCGCCGGGTGGCTGACCGCCCGTAGCGGCGCCCTGTTCATCGACCGGGACCGGATCCGCGCACTGCCCGGCACGGTGGCCCGGATCGCCGAGGCGCTACGGGCGGGCGAGGCGGTGGCCGTCTTCCCCGAGGGCAGCACCTGGTGCGGACGCGCCCAGGGCCGCTTCCGCCGTGCCGCGTTCCAGGCCGCCCTCGACGCGGGCACTCCCGTCCAGCCGATACGCCTGCGCTACCGGCTCGCCGGGGGATCCGAGGCCACGACGGCCGCCTTCGTCGGCCAGGACGCTCTGCTCACCTCGGTGTGGCGGGTCCTGCGGGCCCGCGAGCTCGTCGCCGACGTCGAGGTGTGCGACGCCATCGCGCCGGACCGGCACTCCGACCGCCCCGGCCTCGCCCGAGCCGCCGAACGCTCCGTGCTACCCGGGTCGCAGCAGCCGCAGATCCTCGCCCCAGCCGTCCAGCACCGCCCTGTGCCCCGCCCGGCGAGCCGCGGCCTCCACCCGGGCGAACAGCCGCCGCTGGACCGCCGCATCGCCGCTCGCGGCGATGCGGTCCACGTCCCGCAGCAGGGCGGCGCCGTCCCAGCCGGGCAGCGGATGGCGGGCGAGCTCCCAGCTCAGGTACTTGTTGTACGGGCGAGGCCGCCGGTGCAGGGCGAAGAGCAGCTCCAGCAGGTGGCCCACGCTGTCGGTGGCGTCGAGCCGGGCGGCGAGCGGGTCGCCGTCACGGTCGTTCTTGACCGAGCGGTAGAGGGAGTTGGCGTACGCGTCGAGCCATCCGCCGGCCGCCCGGAACGCCTCGTCGGCGCCGAGCCGCGCCTTCGCGGCGATGATCTCCCCGATGCCGCCGGCCAGCCGGTCGAGCACGACCCGCGCCCGGGCGAGGGCGTAGCGTTCGAACCCCGGCATTCCAGCGGCCCGGAACTCGGCGAGAGACACGATCACGAGATCCAGCCGGGCCGTGCGGTGGCCGGCGAGGCGCCGTAGCTCCGTCGTGGAACCATCCGCGAGGACGACGTACAGATCGTGGTCGGAGTTCTCGGTGGCCATGCCGTCGTGGGCTCGCGAGCCCTTCAGGACGAGTCCGACGACAGCGGGGTCGGCCGTGGCGAGTGCGAGGAAAGCGTCGTAGGTGAGGGAGGGCTGCGCGGCCATGCGTGATCTCCGTGGGGCGGTGACGGGTGTGCCTGCCGGGGCGGCCACGGAAACATCCGGGCGCCCACACGGTTCGCGACGGCACGTGCCGCCGCGCGGAGGATCAACGCACACCGCGATTCTATGGGGCTCCAACTGCCCAGACCCCAAGGGCTTTTCGGGGCACCGCGCCGGTCCGATCAGGGCATCGCACGGGCGAGATACGGCGCCGTGGCGCTCCCCTTCGCGCGTGCCACCTCCGCCGGCGGACCCGTCGCCACGATGCGTCCGCCCGCGTCGCCGCCGCCCGGGCCCAGGTCGAGGACCCAGTCCGCGCCGGCGACGACGGACATGTCGTGCTCGACCACGACCACGGTGTGCCCGGCGTCGACGAGGTCGTGCAGCCGGCGCATCAGGACCTCGACGTCGGCCGGGTGGAGTCCGGTCGTCGGTTCGTCGAGGAGATAGAGGGTGTGGCCGCGACGGCCGCGCTGGAGCTCGCTCGCCAGTTTGATGCGCTGGGCCTCGCCGCCGGACAGCTCGGTGGCCGGCTGGCCGAGGCGGAGGTAGCCGAGGCCGACGTCGAGCAGCGCGCCGAGGCTGCGGGCCACGGCGGGGAGGTCGGCGAAGAAATCCGCGGCGGACTCGACCGTCAGGTCCAGGATCTGTGCGATGTCGAGTCCCCGGTAAGTCACCTGAAGCGTCTCGGGGTTGTAGCGCGCCCCGCCGCAGTCCGGGCAGGGCGCGTAGGTGCTCGGCAGGAACAGCAGCTCGACGCTGACGAACCCCTCGCCCTGACAGGTCTCGCAGCGCCCGCCCGCGACGTTGAAGGAGAACCGTCCGACCCCGTAGCCCAGCGCCCGGGCCTCGTCGGTCGCCGCGAACGCCTTGCGCACGACGTCGAACAGGCCCGTGTACGTGGCGAGGTTGGAACGCGGGGTGCGGCCGATCGGCTTCTGGTCCACCGAGACCAGGCGCCCCACGCCCGGGAGGTCCTCGGTGATCTCGCCGATGAGCGTCGACTTGCCCGACCCCGAGACACCGGTGACGGCCGTGAAGACACCCAGCGGGAACCGCGCGGTCACCCCGCGCAGGTTGTGCCGGGTGACCGGGCCGACCACCAACTGCCTTCGGGGTGGGCGCACTTGCCGTACGGCGGCGGGGGTGTCGTCGAACAGGAAGCGGGCCGTGGCCGACTCCGCGACCGACGCCAGCTGAGCCACCGGCCCGCTGTGCAGCACCTCCCCGCCGTGCTCACCCGCCCTTGGCCCCACATCGACCAGCCAGTCGGCGCCTCGCATGACATCGAGGTGGTGCTCCACCACGAACACCGTGTTCCCGGCGGCCTTCAGCCGGGCCAGCACCCTCAGCAGCGCCTCCGTGTCCGCGGGGTGCAGTCCCGCCGACGGCTCGTCCAGGACGTAGACGACGCCGAACAGCCCGGACCGCAACTGCGTCGCCAGGCGCAGGCGTTGCAGTTCGCCCGCTGAAAGCGTCGGTGTGGCGCGGTCGAGGCTGAGATAGCCGAGGCCCAGCTCGACGACGGGCGCGATACGCGATGTGAGGTCTCCCGTCAGCACCCGGGCCGTCTCCGAGGCGCCCCCGTCCAGCAGGTCCGCGAGCTCGACGAGCGGCAGCGCGGCCAGCTCGGCGATCGTCCGGCCGGCGAAGGTCACCGCCAGCGCCTGTGGGCGCAGCCTGCTGCCACCGCACCCCGGGCAGGGCGCGGCGGCCAGGAAGCGCTCCGCCTTGGCCCTGAGCGTCGGGCTCTTGGAGTCGGCGAACGTCTTCATGACGTACCGTCGGGCGCTCATGTACGTGCCCTGGTAGGGCCGTTGGATGCGGTCGGCGTCGCGCACCGGGTGGACCGTGACGACCGGCTGCTCGTCGGTGAACAGGATCCACTGCCGCTGCTCGGCCGGCAGGTCCCGCCACGGCCGGCCGACGTCGTACCCCAGCGCGTCGAGGATGTCCCGCAGGTTCTTGCCCTGCCAGGCACCCGGCCACGCGGCGATCGCGCCGTCCCGGATCGACAGCGTGGGGTCAGGGACCAGCAACTCCTCGGTCGTACGGTGCACCTGCCCGAGCCCGTGGCACTCCGGGCACGCCCCCGCCGCCGTGTTGGGAGAGAAGGAGTCCGAGTCGAGCCGCTCGGCGCCCGGAGGGTAGTCGCCTGCCCGGGAGTACAGCATCCGCAGGGAGTTGGAGAGGTTGGTGACCGTGCCGACGGAGGAGCGGGAGGTCGGGGCCGAGCGGCGCTGCTGGAGGGAGACGGCGGGGGGCAGCCCGGTGATCTCCCCGACCTTCGGCGCGCCGACCTGGTGGATCAGCCTGCGGGCGTACGGCGCGACCGACTCGAAGTAGCGGCGCTGGGCCTCGGCGTAGACCGTGCCGAAGGCGAGCGACGACTTCCCGGAACCGGACACCCCCGTGAACACCGTCAGCACGTCGCGCGGAATGTCGACGTCCACGCCCTTGAGGTTGTGCTCTCGGGCGCCGCGGACACGGACGTACGGGTCGTGCGGGGAGTGCATGGGAAGGGGCTCCGGGGGTGTGTCGGGAGGGCGCGGCGGGCGTGGGGGAGGGGGTGGTGTGTGGAGAGGGCGGTGGGTGGAGAAGGCCGTGTGTGGGGGGCGTCGGGGGTGGGCAAACCCCGCGATTGTATGTGAACCAGACGTGCCGCCCACATCAGTCACCTGCTGTTCACGGTGCCGTCGGCTCACCCACACCGGCCGCCTTTAGCTTCTCGCCAGTCTCTCTTCCCATCGAGGAGTATCGTGAGCGCCTCTGCTCTGAGCACTCTCACCGCCGCGCTGCTGATGATCACGGGCACGTCCGCCCCGCAGCCGGCCCCCGTCTCCGCGCGCGTGGAGACCCCCGTCGTGTACGACGACGCGGCGGGCGGCCACGCCGACGCCGACGACCCGGCCGTCTGGGTCGACCCCCGCGATCCGAACCGCAGCCTCGTCATCGCCACCCTCAAGGAGGCCGGCCTCGACGTCCACGGCCTCGACGGCGGTCGCCTCCAGCACATCGCCGCGCCCGCCGGGCCCGGTGCGGACGCGGCCCCGGGCCGCTTCAACAACGTCGACGTCGTCTACGGCTTCGAACTGGGCGGCAGGAAGACCGACCTCGCCCTGGTCACCGACCGCGGCCGGGACCGGGTGCGGGCCTATGCGATCGACCCGGCCGCCGTCGCGGCGGGCAGGCCCCCGCTGAAGGACGTGACGGCGGCGAACGCCGCGCCGGTCTTCTCCGCGAGCGAGACCGACGTGGACGACCAGCGCACCGTCTACGGACTGGCCGCCTTCAGCGACGACGACCACACGTACGCCGTGGTGTCCCGCCGCTCGGAGACCCGGGTACGGCTGCTGCGTCTGGAGGACCGGGGCGGGCGCGTCGGGTACCGCACCGAGGACACCCTCGACCTGCCCGGCTCCTTCACCCTGCCGAACGGCGGGAGCTGGACGCCGTGCGCCGACCCCGGCGACCACGCCCAGGTCGAGGGCATGGTCGTCGACCAGGAGAAGCACGTGCTGTACGCCGCACAGGAGGACGTCGGGCTGTGGCGGATCGCTCTCGACGACGAGGAGTTCGAACGGCCGAAGCTGATCGACCGGGTCCGTGAGTACGGCACGCCGTGGACGTACGACGCGCAGGAGGAGGAGTGCGTGCTCGACACCGCGAACGACCCGGGCTTCGGCGGTGAACACCTGAGCGCCGACGCCGAGGGCGCCACGATCTACCACGCCGCCGACGGCAAGGGATATCTGCTCGCCTCCAGCCAGGGCGACAACACCTTCGCCGTGTACGAGCGCCAGGGCCGCAACGCCTACCTCGGCTCCTTCGCCGTCACGGACGGCGCCGCCACCGACGGGGTGCAGCACTCCGACGGGGCCGCCGTGGTCAACGTCCCGCTGGGCCGGTCCTTCCCCGAGGGCCTGCTGGTGACCCACGACGGCGAGGAGACACCCGGGGAAGGGGAACGGGAGGGCACGAACTTCAAGTTCACGGGCTGGGAGTCGGTGGCCGGCGCCTTCCCGAAGCCGCTCACCATCGACACCAGGTCGTTCGACCCGCGCGACACGGACTGACCCGCCCGCCCACTCTTCGCGGCCGACGGCTCGCCCGGATCAGGCGTCGTCGACGATCCGGGCGAGCCGCCGATACGAGTCGAGCAGCGCGGCACGGTCGTACGTACTGGTCGTGACCAGCAGTTCCTGGGCCCCCGTCTCCTTCAGCAGCGTCTCCAGCTCATGCGCGACCTGCTCCTGCGTGCCCGCGACATGCCCGGCGAGTCCGCTCTCGTAGAAGCCGCGCTCCTTGGCCGTCATCGTCAGCGCGTCGACGCGCTCGGCGGGGGGCAGTGGCGGGAAGGTGCCATGGGTGCGCGAGTGGGCCATCGACCAGGCCTCGGGGACGAGCAGCCGCCGGGCCTCCTCCGGCGTGGCGGCCACCGCGACGGTGCCGGAGATCATGACGTACGGCTCGGCGGCCCAGGGGGAGGGGCGGAAGTGGGCGCGGTAGTGATCGATCCCGCGCCGCATCTTCTCCCGGTTCCTGAGGTCGCCGATGACCATCGGCAGCCCCGCGCGGGCCGCGAGGTCCGCGCCTTCGCCCATGGCCAGCACGAACGGCGGCACCGTCAGGCCCTCGGCGGGCCGCGCCCGCACGCCCGTCGGGGAGGTCCCGCTGAACCAGCCGAGCAACTCCTGGATCTGCGCCGCGAAGTCCTCCGCGTCCTCCTTGTCCCGCCCGAGCGCCTTGCGCACGCCGTCGGTGAAGCCGACCGAACGCCCGAGCCCCATGTCGATACGGCCGGGGAACAGCGACTCCAGCACCCCGAACTGCTCGGCCACGACCAGCGGTCGGTGGTTGGGCAGCATGACCCCGCCCGTGCCTACCCGGATGGTCCGCGTCGCGCCGGCCACGGCGGCGGCCAGCACCGTCGGCGCCGAACCCGCGACGCCGGGTACACCGTGGTGTTCCGAGACCCAGAAGCGGTGGTAGCCCAGCGCCTCGGTCTCCTGCGCCAGCCGCACGGTGTCACGCAGCGCTTCGCCGACCGGATGGCCCTCGCGGGTGCGGGAGCGGTCGAGGACGGAGAAGCGGGTCGAGGCGATCACGGAGCTCATACAGGGTTCAACACCCTGCAGCGCGCAGGATTCCTCACTCGTGTGATCAGCCCTTTCGGGGCTCAGCAGACCGCGCTCGTACGCGCTGAGCAGGTGCTGGGGTACTCCGTCGGCAGGCCGCGCCGCAAGCGGTCCGCGCCGTCTAGGCTGAGCGGCGTGACCGATCGCAGCAATCGCCCGCTCGCCGTGTTCGACCTGGACAACACCCTCGCCGACACCGCACACCGGCAGCACTTCCTGGAGCGCAAGCCGCGCGACTGGGACGCCTTCTTCGCGGCGGCCCCGCAGGACCCGCCGATCGAGGAGGGCATCGCGCTGGTGCTGCAGAGCGCGCAGGAGTGCGAGATCCGCTATCTGACCGGACGGCCCGAACGCTGCCGGCGCGACACCCTCGACTGGCTCGCCGCGCAGGGCCTGCCCGAAGGACGTGTGTACATGCGGCGCAACGACGACCGGCGGCCCGCCCGGCGCACCAAGCTCGAGATCCTGAACCGCCTCGCCCGCACCCAGGAGATCCGGATGCTGGTGGACGACGACGAACTGGTCTGCGAGGACGCCGAACGGGCCGGTTTCACGGTCGTACGGGCCCGCTGGACCGCCCCCTCCGCCGCGCTGAAGGTGGCGCAGGAGCGGGAGGGGCGGACCTGACGGCAGGAACCGTCTGCTCGTCCACTCGGATCGTCTACTCGGACTCCTCCAGGCGGAAGCCGACCTTCATGGTCACCTGCCAGTGCGCGATCTGCCCGTTGTCGAGCTGGCCGCGCACCTCGGTCACCTCGAACCAGTCCAGATTGCGCAGGGTCTGCGAGGCGCGCGCGATGCCGTTGCGGATCGCCTGGTCCACGCCCTCCGGCGAGGTGCCGACGATGTCCGTGACCCGGTAGGTGTGGTTCGACATGTGGGTGCTCCTCTCACACGCGTCACTCCACGGTGCCCCACGGCGGGGCATCGCGCGAGCCGTCCGTCACCGCACCACGCTCAGGGACAGCGCGAAACGCTCCTCGGAGTCGGTCCACCAGTGCGCCAGCTCCAGTCCGGCCGCCGCGAGTTCGGCGCGTACCCCGTCCCTGCGGAACTTCGCCGACACCTCGGTGCGCAGCTCCTCGCCCGCCGCGAACTCCACCGCGAGACCCAGCGCGGGCACTTTCACCGTCTGCGCCCTGCGGGACCGCAACCGCATCTCGACCCACTCGCGGTCCGCGTCCCACAGTGCCACGTGGTCGAAGGCGTCGAGAGCGAAGTCGGCGCCCAGCTCGCGGTTGATGACGGCCATGACGTTCTTGTTGAAGGCGGCCGTCACCCCGGCCGCGTCGTCGTACGCCTGGACCAGGACCCGTTCGTCCTTCACCAGGTCCGTGCCGAGCAGCAGCGCGTCCCCGGGGGAGAGCAGGGCCCGCACCGAGGTCAGGAACGCGGCCCGCTCCTCAGGGAGGAGGTTGCCGATCGTGCCGCCGAGGAACGCCAGCAGCCGCGGCCCCGGCGTGTCCGGCAGGGCCAGCCCGCCCGTGAAGTCGGCGATCAGCGCGTGCACCGCCAGCTCGGGCCGCTCCTCGACGAGCGCGTGCCCGGCCTGCGCGAGCGCGCTCTCGCTGACGTCCACGGGGACGTAGGTGTGCAGCCGGGTGAGCGCCTCGATGACGTACCGCGTCTTCTCGGAGGAGCCGGAGCCCAGCTCCACCAGGGTGCGGGCGCCGGTGACCGCGGCGATCTCGTGGGCCCGGTCGACGAGGATCTCGCGCTCGGCGCGCGTCGGGTAGTACTCGGGCAGCTCGGTGATCTGCTCGAAGAGTTCGCTGCCCTTGGCGTCGTAGAACCACTTCGGCGGCAGCGTCTTGGGCGTGCTCGTCAGGCCCTTGAGGACATCGGCGCGCAGCGCGGCGTCGGTGGCGTCCTCGGGCAGGGTGCGGGTGAGAAGGAACGGACTCACGTGCGGGGCTCCTTCGATGGTGGTGCCAGGGCGTCGTTCGGTTCCTTGAGCGGGGTGAGCAGCACATCGGTGCCGCTCGCGGCGAGGAGGGTCCGGTCGGGGACCTCCTGCCAGTGCGGGTCGTCGTCGTAGGGCTCGGAGGCCACGACGGTGCCGCCGCCGGGCCGGGCCAGATACCACAGGGTGTCGCCCCAGGCGGTCGCGGTGATGGTCTCGCCGTTGGTGAGCAGCAGGTTGAGCCGGGACGCGGGGGCCGCCTCGGCGACCTCGGCGACCGTGTCGGCCAGAGCCTGCGCCTCGTCGTCGCCGCCGCGCAGCCGTGCGAGGACCAGTGCCCACACGAACGCCGAGTCGTTGCGGGCCTCCATCCGCAGCAGGTCCTCGGCGGGCAGGCCCGCGACCAGCGGGGTCAGCGACCCCGGCCAGCCCTTGACGGCGCCGTTGTGGCTGAACAGCCAGCAGCCCGTGGCGAACGGCGCCGCCGCTGCCTCCTGGTCGGCGCCGGGCACGGTCGCGTCCCGTACGGCGGCGAGCAGCGCGGTGCTGCGTACGACCCGGGCGAGGTCGGCGAAGGACGGATCCGCCCAGATGGGCCCGGCCCGCCGGTACCGCGCCGGCACCGGGTCCCCCTCGGCGTACCAGCCGACGCCGAAGCCATCGGCGTTGACGGTCCCGTACCGCTGCCGACGGGGCGCCCACGACTGGCGGTACAGACCGTGCGCGGGCTCCACGAGGAGTCGGCCGAGCGGTTCTTCAGGGCCCACATAGGCAAGGTGACGGCACATCAGACGGCCTCCGAACGGGCCGTGCGGAACCCGGAGAAGATCTGCCGCCGGATCGGATGGTCCCAGTTGCGGAAGGTGCCCCGGCAGGCCACCGCGTCCACGGCGAACGAACCGCCGCGCAGCACCTTGTACTCGGGCCCGAAGAACACCTCGGAGTACTCCTTGTACGGGAAGGCCCGGAAACCCGGGTAGGGCAGGAAGTCGCTCGCCGTCCACTCCCACACGTCACCGATCAACTGCCGCACACCGAGCGGCGACTCACCCTCCGGATAGCTGCCCGCGGGTGCCGGGCGCAGATGCCGCTGGCCGAGATTGGCGTGCTCCGGCGCGGGATCGCCGTCCCCCCACGGGTAGCGCATCGACCGGTCGCCGGCCGGGTCGTGCCGGGCGGCCTTCTCCCACTCGGCCTCGGTGGGCAGCCGGCGCCCGGCCCAGCGGGCGAACGCGTCGGCCTCGTACCAGCACACGTGCACCACCGGCTCGTCGGGCGGCACGGCCTCGGTGACGCCGAAGCGGCGGCGGAGCCACTGCTTGCCGTCGCGGTACCAGAACAGCGGGGCATGGATCGAGTACTGCCGGATGTGCGCCCAGCCCTCCGGCGTCCACCAGCGCTCGGTGTCGTAGCCGCCGTCCTCGATGAACGCCCGGTACGCGGCGTTCGTCACCGGCGTGGTGTCGATGTAGAACGACGGCACCTCGCGCCGGTGCGCCGGGCGTTCGTTGTCCAGCGCCCAGGGCTCGGTGGAGGTGCCCATCGTGAACGGGCCCCCGGGGACCAGGACTTCGGACGGACCCGTGAACAGGGGCGCCGGGTCGGGGTCAGGGGCGGTCAGGGCCTGCGGGCCCGTGCGGAGCTGATGCGTGATCAGCATGGTCTCGTCGTGCTGCTGCTCATGCTGGGCGATCATCCCGAAGGCGAAGCCCGCCTCGGTCAGCCGCGTCCCGTGGAACGCGGTGCTCTCCAGGATGTCCAGCACCCGGCCGCGCACCTCGGCGGCGTAGCCGCGGGCCTCGGCGGGCGGCAGCAGGGGCAGCGAGGGGCGTGCCGCGCGCGGATGCTCGAAGGCGTCGTAGAGGCCGTCGATCTCGGGCCGTATCGCCTCCCGTCCGGCGACCGCCCGCAGGAGCCACTGCTCCTCCTGGTTGCCGATGTGCGCGAGGTCCCAGACCAGGGGGGACATCAGCGGTGAGTGCTGGGCGGTGAGGTCGGGGTCGTCGACGCAGCTGGTGAGCAGGGTGGTCCGGGCACGGGCGGTGGTCAGGGTGGTCAGCGCCCGCTCGCGGAGGGTGTCGGCTTCGAGGGCGGGGTCGGTCATGTGCGCAGGTCCTTCCCGTGCAAGGTGCGGTCCGTGCCGTAGTACTCGTCCAGCAGATCGTCGGCGGGGCAGCGGCCCCGGCTGACATGGCGGTCGTGGTACGCGGCCACGGCGGCCGTGACCTCACTGGTGGCCCCGAGCCGGGGCAGCGCCTCCAGCGCCGCCGTGAAACAGGTGTCGGCCACCTCCCGCAGTTCCCGATCGCCGAGCCCGCTGCGAGCCGCGTCGATCCACAGCGGATTGTGCGGCGCGGGCAGCGACAGGCCGCGCTCGGCCAGCGGCTTCACCGCGCGATAGGCGGTCTCCGCGGCCTCGGGGTCGTCGAAGAGCGCGGTGGTCACGGCGAGCGGAACGATCCAGCCGTCCTCGCCGGGCTGGGCGTCGATCATGCGCAGTTCCAGGTGGCCACGCGGCCTGACCGGCGGGAACAGGGTCGTCAAGTGGTAGTCGAGGTCCTCCCGCGTAGGTGGTCTGGGCGCCCCGGACCTGGTCCATTCCCGGAAGGTCAGCCCGTCCGGGACGTCCCACGGCCCGCCGTCCCGGCGTACGCACATCACCGGCGCGTCCAGGACGTGCCGCGCCCAGGCGGCCCGCGGGTCGCCGTCCAGCGGGGGCGCGCCCGCGCGGCCGGCGCCGATCTCCATCCACAGCAGCTGCCGGGTGGACTGCCAGCCGGTGGGCTCGCGGCCGGCCAGCGGCGAGTTGGCGAAGGCGGCCACCAGAACCGCGCCCAGCTGGTGGGCCAGCCACCAGCGCCGCCCGTGCCCGAGCGGGCCCGGTTCCTCGTGTCCGGCGTCCAGACACACCTGCACGGACGCCGAGGTGCACATCATGGCGCGGCCGGCCGGGCCCATGCGGTCCAGGCAGGCCTCCATGGCGTCGTAGCGCGGCTCGCGCAGGAAGCGGCGGGGCGGGCGCCAGGGGTCGTTGCCGATGCCGACCAGGCCGAGACCGTGCCGGCGCAGGACCGCGCGGGCGATCTCGAGGTCGGCGGAGACGGTACCGATGCACTCCATCAGCGAGGCGGCGGGCGGCGAGCTCAGCTCCAGCTGACCGCCGGGTTCGACGGTGAACGCCGACCTCAGGGGCGCGGTACGCAGTGCGGCGTAGGCCGCTTCGAGTCGTTCGGGTGTCACGGGGAGCTGCGGTGCGCGCAGCTCATGGACGAGCCATTCCACTTCGACCCCGAGCGCGCGGGGCGGGCCGGTCTTGAAGCAGATGCCCCTGACCAGGGCCTCCACCTCGGCTTCGGTGACTGCGGGGCGCGGCTGCGCCGTACAGTCACTCACCGAATCGGACATGGGGATCCTCCTGAGTGTCCACGGTGGCACCGTCCCGGATCTTGTGGGTGGGACGGCACACTCGTCCCACCCAAGACCCTCGCGCCGCTTCGCACAAGGGTGCGTACCGCCACGTTCCGGGTCGGTCACCTCCGCTCTCCGGTCCGTCAGCAGGGCGTTTCCCGGCCGTTCTCGACCGGCGGCGGGGCCGGGAAACTCTGTTGCACCGCATCACCAGCATCGCTCAGGATGCCTGGGTGAGCACGACGGGGGAGATCGCGAGCGGCCGGCGCGGTCGCGTGGTCATGGCGCACACGGGGGTGGCGCCATGAGCGCGCGGCTGCGCGGCATCGCGCGAGAGACGGAACAGATCGTGGCGGCGGGGGCGTACCGCGCACCGGACGGCCACGAGGTGTCCCTGGCGGCGGCACTGAGGGCCGCACGCGACGGCACACGGATGTATGGTCCGGACCCGGTGCCGGTGCCGGTGCCGGAAGTCCGCCTGGCCGAGACGTTCTTCGAGGTCACAGGCGAGAGCAGCCTGGAGGCGGCCCGCCGGCTCGGCGACGGGACGGCCGTGCTGAACTTCGCCTCCGCCCGCAACCCCGGCGGCGGCTATCTGAACGGCGCGCAGGCCCAGGAAGAGGCCCTGTGCCGTGCCTCGGCGCTGTACACCTGCCTGCTCATGGCCCGCGAGTTCTACGACCACCACCGCGCCCACCGCGACCCGTTCTATACGGACAGGGTCGTCCACTCACCCGGGGTCCCCGTCTTCCGGGACGACCGCGGCCGACTCCTCGACGAGCCGTACACCGCCGGCTTCCTCACCGCCGCCGCACCGAACGCGGGAGTCGTCCGGCGCACGGCACCACAGCGCGAGGCCGAACTGCCGCACGCGCTCGCGGCACGGGCCGAACGGGTGCTGGAGACGGCCGCGGCCCACGGCTACCGGCGGCTGGTGCTGGGCGCATGGGGCTGCGGCGTGTTCCGGAACGACCCGGCGCAGGTCGCGGGCGCCTTCCAGAAGCTGCTCCGGCCCGGCGGACGGTTCGCCGGGGCCTTCGGGCACGTGGTGTTCGGGATCCTGGACCGCGCGTCGGACAGCCCGGTCCGAGCCGCGTTCGACCGGGCCTTCCCGGCCCCTCGCCTCCAGCCGTAGCGCGCCTTCGCGCCGGCGCCCTCAGGTCCAGCCGTAGCGCTCGTGCAGCCGGTGACGGACCCGATTGAACCGGCCCCGGTCCAAGGCGCACGCCTCCCGGCGCATCCCCTCCTCGTGCAGGCGCAGAACCCGGTCCACGTCCACCCACGAATCGCGCCCGGACCGGTCCCACGGCCCGCTGCCGATCGCCACCCACTCACGGTCCCCGTCGTGCCGCTTGCTGGAGAGCTGCACGGCCAGAAAGGTGCCGGCGGCCTCCCGGGCCACCACCAGCACCGGGCGGTCCTTGCCCCGACCGTCGTTCTCCTCGAACGGGACCCAGGTCCAGACGATCTCCCCGGGATCGGGGTCGCCGTCATGGGCGGGGGAGTACTCGGTGCGTACCGGCCCGATGGCGCGCGGGTCGGCTTCGGTGGTCGCGGTGCGGCCGCGGCGGCCCGGGACGTTCTCTTCGGTGGAGGTGCTCACGGGGGCACCTTAGGGGGTGCCTTCGCGCGTACGGCCGACGGGATCACGTCCCCTCCGTGGGCACCCTCGGCGCCGCCGCCGCTCAGACGACGGCGGTCGGTGCCGTCTCGTCCTGCTGCGGCGGCCACAGCTCGTGCCAGCGCAGGTCCGCCTCCAACTGCGCGGCCAGCGAGACCAGCAGGGGTTCGCTGTTCGCGGGCCCGAGCAACTGGGCGCCGACGGGCAGACCGCCCACGAATCCCGCGGGGACGTTGACACCGGGCCAGCCCAGCACGTTCCACGGCCAGGCGTAGGGGCAGGCGGCGATCATCGCCCGGTCGGTGGCGAACCCGCCGAGCTGAAGCATCGCGCCGATCCGGGGCGGGGGAGCGGCGGTTGTGGGCGCGAGGACGACGTCGTACGACTCGTAGAACCTGCCGATACGGCGGTGCAGGACCGCCTCCGCGCGCCGGGCCGCGCGCAGCGGGGCGCCGCCGAGCAGCCGGCCCAGCCGGACGGCGCTGCGGGTGCGCGGGTCGAGCAGCGCGGGGAAGGGCACCTCGCTGGCCCACTCGGCGATCCCGGCCGTGGCGCGCGGGACGAAGGTCAGCCCGATCTGGCCGTACGGCGGATCGGCCTCCTCGACGAAGTGCCCCAACGCGCTCAATTTTTCGGCGAGTTCGACGACCCTGGCCCGCACCTCGGGGTGCAGCCGGGCCGGCAGAGCGGTGAACGGCGGCTTGAGGGAGAGCGCGATGCGCAGCCGGCCCGGCTCCCGGCCCACCGCCTCCCGGGCGTCGACCGCCGGCGGGCGGTGCGGGTCGAGGTCGTGGTTGCCGGCCGCCGCGTCCAGCAGCAGGGCCGCGTCGGCCACCGTACGGGCGAGGGTGCCGTTGACGGTGATGCCCTGGAACGACTCGCCCTTCGGCCAGGTGGAGATACGGCCCCGCTGCGGCTTGATGCCGATCAGATGGGTCCAGGAGGCGGGGATGCGCACCGAGCCGGCGCCGTCCGAACCGAGCGCGGCGGGCACGAGCCCGGCGGCCACGGCCGCGGCCGAACCGCCGGAGGAGCCACCGGGGGTGTGCTCCGGGCTCCACGGATTGCGGGTGGCGCCGAAGGCGGGCCCCTCGGTGAACGGCCACTGCCCCAGCTCACAGGTGTTGGTCTTGCCGACGATGACGGCCCCGGCCGCGCGCAACCGCCGTACCGCCTCGCCGTCCTCGGCGACCGGCGGGAACTCCCCGCCGCATCCGAAGGCGGTCGGCTCGCCCGCCACGTCCATGTCGTCCTTTACCGCGACCGGCACCCCGAGCAGCGGCCGGCGTCCCCCGGCGGCCAGTTCGGCATCCGCGGCCTCGGCCTCGGCGAGAGCGGCCTCGGCCCGGACCACCCGGAAGGCGTTCAGCGTCCCCTGGGTCGCCTCGATCCGCGCCAGCGCCCGGGCGACCAGCGCCGCCGACGTCACCTCCCCGTCGGCCAGCGCACGGGCGGACTCGGCGAGGCCTACGGCACGGTCGGGTGTCATACGGGGCACCTCCGGGACGACGTTGTCTACTGAACGGTAACGTCCCGCGGGCGGTGGCGGAACGCTTCGGCGGCGCGCGGCTCGCGGGTTCCTCCAAGGTTCCCCGTACGGCCCGCATCCTCACACATGCGCCGGCCGCGCCCCGTCGTGTCCTCGCGGACTGTCAACTCCGCGCCGGAATAACGGAGTTCGGATGACTCGCGGAGTCCGGGTGGCTCGGCCGTCGCCCGCCGGCTGAACGGGCCGACCGCGAGGGCCTGTTCCCGCCGTACGGCAGTCGGCCGGGGTGGGAGCCCGGGATGTTGAAAGAGTGACGTAATAAGCCTTCTGGGAAAAGATGCGCGCTTTGTGGCGGTGTGGTGACCTTGGTTGTGGAGGCTATGGCTGACCCCAGAGGAGATGGTGTTATGCCTTCCGTTGACAAGGCGATCAAGGAAACGACCGGCGTCCGGACCGACCTCGAAGCGGCGCTCGACCCCACCGAGCCCGACGGAGTCTTCCGCGACAGCCGGGAATGCGCCGCCCTGGCGCTGCTCTCGGCAGACACCAAGCTGCTGCTGTCCCCGCCGACCCCTCGCCCCAAGAAGGGCTGAGTGGACGACGGGAGCCGCTGAATGGAGCAGTCAGGCACTTCGGCCCTCTTGCAGGGCGCGGTGCAGGACCTTGCGTCCGACGTGGTCTCCGCCCTGCGGGGTGGAGACCACGTGCGCATGTCCGGCACGGAAACGGTCGACGACCCCGAGGGAAGCCTCACCCTCGCGGCCGTACGCGTGTTGGGAGCAGACCTGCTGCTGCCGCACGTCCTCTTCCCCACACCCCCGGCACCAGAGGCACTCACCGTCTTTTCGAGGACGGTGGAGGCGTTCCCGCCGCGCCCGGACGCGGCGCCCACCGTCAGGTGGAGCCACTGGGCCATGACCCGCACCCTGCGACGCCTCGACCCGCACCCGGACGGCGCGGCCGACGGGGACGACACCGTCCCGCAACCCGACGCCGGCTGGCTCGACGCGGCGAGCTGGCAGGTGCTCACCCATCAACTCGCGGTCCTGGCCCCGCTCGCGGTGCCCGGTGAGGACTGCGCCGTGACCCTGGCGGCCCGGCGCCGGCCGGTGGACGTGGCCCGCGGCTTCGTACGCGCCGTGCGCCGCAGGGACTGGCAGCAGGCGGCGGGCGCCGGGCGCTGGCTGACCCTGCTCGACGGGGTTCCCGACACGCTCGGCCTCGAGGCCGGGCTGGATTTCGTGGAGCTGATGGGCGGCGGCGATCCCCGCGTCGCCCTCCAGGTGCAGGCGGCACGGGTCATGCGGGTGGCCGGAGCACTCGTATGACGGCCACCATGGGCGTCCCGGAGATCCGGGAGGTGGGCGCCGCCGCTCTGGCGTGGCTGTCCGCGCACCGGGGCGAGTTCGCGCTGGGCGAGGACGCGCTCACCGAGGACGGCCACGTGGACGCCACCTGGAAGCCGCTCGGCGAGCTGGCCCAGACGTGTGCGAGCATCCGTTCGCACACCCCGCCGTCCGATCCGCTGCATCTGTGCGCGGCGGATCTGCTGCGGTTCGCCTGGCAGCAGACCGGCCGAGGCGAACTCTTCCTGCGCCTGCAGCGGATGGAGCCCTTCGCGACCTATCCCCTGGAGATCTACTCCGTGTTCGCCTCGGCCGGGCTCCGCCATCCCGGGTACGAGGCCGCCGCCGCGATCACCGCCCGCACCCGCGGCTGGCGGCTCACCGAACAGGAACCGACGCGGCGGCTCGGCGTGTTGAAGGCCGAACGGCGCAGCGGCATCCACCGGCCGGAGCAGGTCTCCCAGGTGCTGCGGCAGACCTGGCTGGGCGCACTGCCGGAACCCTGGACCTTCGAGCGCTCCAGCGGATACGCGCTCACCCACGTCGTCTTCCACCTGACCGACTGGGGCCGCGTCCCCGCGGGCGTGCCCGAGGACCTGGCCGACTACCTGTCACACTGGCTGCCGTCCTGGCTCGACACCTGTCTGGACGCCGGGATGTGGGACCTGAGCTGCGAGTTGCTGGTCGTGGCCGCGAGCCTCCCCGGCCCGCCCGACCCCGCGACCCTCCAGGACGCCTGGACCCGCATCGCACGCGAACAGCTCGACTCCGGCGCGCTCCCCGAGCAACGTCCCGCCGCCGACGCCGGACCGGACCGGGAGCCGGACTTCCTGCGCTGCTACCACTCCACGCTGATGGCCGCGTTCGCGGCGGTGCAGACCGCCACATGCCTGACCGGCGACGGCAGCGGGGACGACGGCGGCGGACCTGAGGACGCATTCGCGGCGCGGGCGGGCGGCGTGCACAACCGCTACGGGGGACAAGGAGTGCCAGGATGACCGACACCCGTCTGATGCACACCGTCGGCGTGCGCGCCCTGGAGTGGCTGTGGGCCCACCGTGACGGATTCCGCCTGGAACCCGACGTCGATCCGGAGATCGGCTTCCTGGAGCGCTTCAAGCCGGTCGGTGAACTGGCCCTGATCTGCCGGGTGTTGTTCCGCGAAGGGGTCGCCGGCTCGCGCCAGGCGGAGCTGGCACGCCGGCTCCTGGACCACACCTGGCGGGAGAGCCTGGACGGCGGTCGCATGCTGGTGCGCGGACAGCGCATCGAACCGCTCTCGCCCATCCCGTTCGAGGTGTACCTCCCGTACAAGGAACTCGGCTACAGCGAACCCGAGGTGGAGCGGGCAACCGTCCTCTATCACCGGCTCGACAGCTGGGACGCCCTAGAACTGGACCCGACCCGACGCCTCGGACTCGCCGCGTTCCAGCGCCGTTTCGGCCTCACGCCCCGCACCCCCGAGGCGGACCTCGTCGGCTCCACCTGGCTGGCCCGGACGCCCGAACCCTGGACGGTCAGCGGGCACATCGCCTACGACGTCACCCACACGGTGTTCCATCTCACCGACTGGGGAGAGCACCCCGAGGCCCTGCCGCCGGACATCGCCGACTACCTCGCCATGTGGCTGCCGGTCTGGATCGACGACTGGCTGGACCTCAAGCGCTGGGACCTGCTCGGCGAACTCCTCGTCGTCGACGCCTGTCTGCCCCGCCCCACCCTGGACGAGCGGGCCTGGGAGGGCTTCGCCGCCGCACAGCAAGCCGACGGCGCGATGCCGGCCGTCCGCGACATGCCCGAGGGCGCCCACGACGAGGTCTTCGACGTCGTCTACCACCCCACCCTGGTCGCCGCGTTCGCCTCGGTACTGGCCACGTCCCGGTCCCTGACGGAACTGACCCACGCCGCGACGTCATGAGCGAACGGGGCGTGCCGTGGCCCGGGGTGGCCGACGCGGGGGAGTCGGCGGGTGGGGTGCTCGTCGGCGGGTTGCGAGGAGACCCCGAGACCGCGGGGACGGGGGGCGGCCCGGAGGGCAGGGGCTCGGGGGGTGCTTCGGGCGCGGCTGAATTTCCGGCGGGGGGTGCGGGATCGGCGGTGCGGGGTGGCGGTGACGGTCGGGGGCTGCGGGGTGGCGAGGTTCTCCAGGACGGTGTCGACGCCCGTCTCCTGGCGCACGGCGCCGCCGACGGCAGTGAACCGGGGGGCGTTGCCGCGGAGCGGCACCGCGTCGGTGGCGGTCTCGCGAGTGACGAGGGGCTGTCGGCGCGCCTGGAGCGGGCCGTCGAGGCCGTGGAGGCGCCGGACGTGGTGTTCGCCGCGTCCCGGGGCGGTCGCCGGGTCCTGTGCTGCGGCGGCACCGCCGCCTCCCCGTCCGGCGGCCGGCGGGAGCTGCGTTACGAGATCGGTTCGGCCACGAAGACGTTCACCGGGCTGCTGCTGGCCCGGCTCATCCAGCACGGCGCTTTGACCGGGGGCGAGCCGGCCGCGGCCTGTCTGGATCCCGCCCGGCGGACGGACGCGGACCCGGTGACGCTCGCCCACCTCATCACCCACACGGCCGGACTGCCCGCCCTGCCCGCCGACTTCTACCCACGGGCGCTGCCCGCCTGGCGCACCAACCCCTACGGCCGCTACCCGGCCGAGCGGGTCGTCGACGCCTTCCTGCGCCGCCGGCCCCGGCACCGGCCCGGGACCCGGTGGCAGTACTCCAACTTCGGCGTCGCCGTACTCGGCCACGCCGTCGCCGCGGCCACCGGCACGGCATGGGAGGAGCTGCTCGCCGCCCACGTCCTGCGTCCCCTCGGCCTGCGCGGCACCGCCCTGGCAGCACAGGGCCCCCAGACCGACGCCGTCGGCCACGGCAAGGACGGCCACACGCCCGCCCTCGCCTTCGACGCCGGCGGCTTCCAGGCGGCGGGCGCCCTGCGCGCCACCCCGCACGACCTGCTGACGTTTCTCGAAGCCCATCTCGACCCGGCCGGTGCCCCGTTGAGCGACGCGCTGCTGGCCGTACGCACGCCCGTGCTCCGCCGAGGTCTCGGGCACCGGCACGTCCACACGATGGCCTGGTTCCGGCACCCCACCGACGGCGGCCCGATGTACTTCCACAGCGGGGCGACCCTCGGCCAGCAGGCGTTCCTCGGCTTCAGGCCCGACACGGGCACGGCCCTGGTCGCCCTGTGCACCCGCCGCTTCCGCGCCCACGACCCCTTTGTCAGCACGGCTTACGGGATCCTCGCGGAGGAGTAGGGGCCACGGCGGGGGCGGGGAACAGGAGGGCGGGGGCAGGGAACAGGCGAAGGAAGCAGCCGGTGCGGAGCGGAGCTCCGCACCGGCTGCTTCGTACGGCTACTGCACCCGCTGCCACAGCGCCGGCGTGGCGACCGGCGACCATGCGCCCTGGGCCTGGTGGGACTGCAGGCACTGGTAGCGCACCCCGGCGTGGGTGACGGTCGTGCCGGCCTCGTAGACCCGGCCCGAGGCCCAGGTGCCCACCGTCCCGTTGTCCTGCGGCGCGGACGCCCCCGACCCGGCGGGAGCGGTCGTCAGGACCAGGCCGAAGTCGCTCAGGATCGGGTTGATCGGCTGGTAGAAGGTGGTCCCGCCGTTCGTGCAGTCACCCGAGCCGCCGGAGGTCACACCCTGTGCCTGGGAGCCGGAGACGTACGGGCCGCCGGAGTCTCCCGGCTCGGCGCACACGGTGGTCTGGGTGACTCCGTCGACGGTGCCCTCGGAGTAGCTGACGCTCGTGTCGTGCTGCTGGATGGTGCCGCAGTGCCATCCGGTGGTGGAGCCGGAGCGGCAGATCGACGCCCCGACGAGCGCCTGGACGGAGCCGGTGACCTGGGTGCGCTGGCCGCCCTCTCCCTGCACGTCGGGCGTGGCGGTCCAGTCGCTGTTGACGCCGACCCAGGACATGTCCTTGCCGGGGAACGTGGACGACTGGAACGTGCCCTGCGCGGCCCGGTTGGCGCCGGCGGTCGAGTCGCCCGGCTCACCGCAGTGGCCCGCCGAGGCGAAGCCCTGCTGCTGGTCCTTGGTCACGGAGAACCCGATGGAACAGCGAGCGGTGCTCTCGATGTAGTAGGCCTGACCGCCCACGAGGTCCGCCAGCAGCCGCGGCCGTTCCTTCGACACGCGGATGCCGACGCCCTTGCCCCGGACGTCGGCCGCCTTGATGAAGGCGCGGGCGGCCGAGCGCTTGGTCGCCTGGACCATCACGCGGTTGGTCGGTACGTCGACGTACCAGACCGGTGTGTCGCGCGTCTTGATGCGGTCGGCGGCCGAGTCCAGCCGCTTCTTGACGTCCCGGAGCTCGGTCAACGGCCGCTTGACGACGGCGGCCTTGGCGCCCTGGGCCTCGATGGCCGACACATCGGCGGCGTGCGTGGTGGCGACGGTGAGCTCGGCGGATGTCGTGCCCCGCACCCAGGCGCCCGCGAAGTGCGTGCCCAGGGCGTTGCGCAGGCGGCCGGCGCGGGCGCCCGCCTCGGCCTCGTTGACCAGCCGCTCGGCGGCCTGCCCCGGCTTCAGCTTGAGGTCCCGCTCCAGCGCGCGCAGCACCGCCGCGGGCGCGCGGTCGGCACCGAGGGTCTTGGCCGCGCCGGACGCGGGCGCGGGCGGCGGCTCGGCCGAGGCGGCGGTGGTGACGCCGGTGAGGACGAGGGTGGCGAGAGCGGTGAGGGCGGCGCGGCGCCGAGCGGCGCCATGTCTGCCGAGCATGCGATGTACCTCCATGGGGGTCCGAGGTGATGTGGAACAGCTGAAGACCTTTACGGAAAGCGACGCGCCGATGCAGAAAGTGATGTTTTTTCGCGCTTTGGGGGGCGTTGCGGGGTGCCATGTGCGCCAGCGGACGCAATGGGGGCGGGGCGGGGGCGCGGTCGTCGGCGGGTCGTCGGCGGGGCGTCAAAGTTTCATCGTTCGTTTTCTTGAATCATTCGTGTTTAGCGGGGTAGCGTGGCCCCATGACCGCATCCCAGACCCCGACCCCCGCCGAGGAGCTGCGCGTTGTCGGCCTGCGGGTGACCGCCGCGCGTGTCGCCCTGCTCGAGGCCGTCCGTGCCGGTGACCACCTCGGTGTCGAGGCCATCGCCTCCGGGGTGCGTGATCGAGTGGGACATGTCTCCCTGCAAGCCGTGTACGAGGGCTTGCACGCACTCGCCGCGGCAGGGCTCATTCGCCGCCTCGAACCACCGGGCAGCCCGGCCCTCTACGAGGGACGGGTCGGCGACAACCACCACCACCTCGTCTGCCGGTCCTGCGGCACCGTCGCCGACGTCGACTGCGCGGTCGGTCACGCGCCGTGCCTGACCGCGTCCGACGACCGTGGCTTCGCCGTCGACGAGGCCGAGGTCATCTACTGGGGCCTGTGCCCCGACTGCTCAGCCGCCCGCAGTTCCTGAACACGTCGATCCACCCGCGCACCGTGATCCACCCCGTCCGGAAGGATTTCCATGACTGAGAACCACGACGCGATCGTCACCGACCCCAAGCCGGAGGAGACGGGCGGTGGCTGCCCCGTCGCGCACGGCCGCGCCGCGCACCCGACGCAGGGCGGCGGCAACCGTCAGTGGTGGCCCGAGCGCCTCAACCTGAAGATCCTCGCCAAGGACCCCGTCGTGGCGAACCCGCTCGGTGCGGAGTTCGACTACGCCGAGGCGTTCCAGGCCCTCGACCTGGCGGCCGTGAAACGGGACATCGCCGAGGTGCTGACCACCTCGCAGGACTGGTGGCCGGCCGACTTCGGCAACTACGGCCCGCTGATGGTCCGTATGGCGTGGCACAGCGCCGGCACCTACCGCATCAGCGACGGCCGCGGCGGTGGCGGTCGCGGCCAGCAGCGCTTCGCGCCGCTCAACAGCTGGCCGGACAACGGCAACCTGGACAAGGCCCGCCGTCTGCTGTGGCCGGTCAAGAAGAAGTACGGCCAGTCCATCTCCTGGGCCGACCTCATGATCCTCACCGGTAACGTCGCCCTGGAGCAGATGGGCTTCGAGACCTTCGGCTTCGGCGGTGGCCGCGCCGACGTCTGGGAGGCCGACGAGGACGTGTACTGGGGTCCCGAGACCACCTGGCTCGACGACCAGCGCTACACGGGCGACCGTGAGCTGGAGAACCCGCTCGGCGCCGTCCAGATGGGCCTCATCTACGTCAACCCCGAGGGCCCGAACGGCAACCCGGACCCGATCGCCGCGGCCCGCGACATCCGCGAGACGTTCCGCCGCATGGCGATGAACGACGAGGAGACCGTCGCCCTCATCGCCGGTGGCCACACCTTCGGCAAGACCCACGGCGCCGGCCCGGCCGACCACGTGGGCGACGACCCCGAGGCCGCCTCCATGGAGGAGCAGGGCCTGGGCTGGAAGTCCACCTACGGCTCCGGCAAGGCCGGCGACGCCATCACCTCCGGTCTCGAGGTCACCTGGACCACCAAGCCCACCCAGTGGAGCAACGACTTCTTCGACATCCTCTTCGGCTACGAGTGGGAGCTGACCCAGAGCCCCGCCGGCGCCAACCAGTGGGTGGCCAAGGACGCCGAGGCGATCATCCCCGACGCCCACGGCGGCTCGAAGAAGCTGCCGACGATGCTCACCACCGACCTCTCGCTGCGCTTCGACCCGATCTACGGGCCGATCTCCAAGCGCTTCCACGAGAACCCGGCCGAGTTCGCCGACGCCTTCGCCCGCGCCTGGTACAAGCTGACCCACCGTGACCTGGGCCCGAAGTCCCTGTACCTCGGCCCGGAGGTCCCAGCGGAGACGCTGCTGTGGCAGGACCCGCTGCCGCAGGCCGAGGGCGAGGCCATCGACGCCGCCGACGCCGCGGCCCTGAAGGCCAAGCTCCTCGACTCGGGCCTGACCGTCTCCCAGCTGGTCTCCACCGCGTGGGCGTCGGCCTCGACGTTCCGCGGCAGCGACAAGCGCGGCGGTGCCAACGGCGCCCGCATCCGTCTGGAGCCGCAGCGCGGCTGGGAGGTCAACGACCCGGACGAGCTGGCCCAGGTCCTGCGCGTCCTCGAGGGCGTCCAGGCCGAGTTCAACTCCGGCGCCAAGAAGGTCTCCCTGGCCGACCTGATCGTCCTCGGCGGTTCCGCCGCGGTGGAGAAGGCCGCCAAGGACGCCGGCGTCGACGTGACGGTCCCCTTCACTCCGGGCCGTGTCGACGCGACCGAGGAGCACACCGACGCGGAGTCCTTCGCCGCGCTGGAGCCGACCTCGGACGGCTTCCGCAACTACCTGGGCAAGGGCAACCGGCTGCCGGCCGAGTACCTGCTGCTCGACCGCGCCAACCTGCTCACCCTGAGCGCCCCCGAGCTGACCGTCCTCGTCGGCGGCCTGCGCGTCCTCGGCGCCAACCAGGGCGGCTCGTCGCACGGCGTCTTCACCGACACCCCCGGCAAGCTGACGAACGACTTCTTCGTCAACCTGCTCGACCTGGGCACCACGTGGAAGTCGACGTCCTCGGACCAGACCACCTTCGAGGGCCGTGACGCCTCGGGCTCGGTCAAGTGGACCGGCACCCGTGCCGACCTGGTCTTCGGGTCGAACTCCGAGCTCCGCGCGCTCGCCGAGGTGTACGCGAGCGACGACGCCAAGGAGAAGTTCGTGAAGGACTTCGTCGCGGCCTGGGCCAAGGTCATGGACCTTGACCGGTTCGACCTGGTCTGACCTGTCGGCTCCGCCTGCTCCGTCCCACATAAGACGTCCAGGCCGGCCCTCCGGGGCCGGCCTGGACGTCTTCGTGTGCGCCCCTGTCCTGCCTTCGGCGAAGTCGTGGTCGGCGGCGGCTGCGCGCGACGCGGGCACCGCACGGACCGACGGGCGCCGGGAGCCCGTATCGAACCGGGCGTGCCGGGTACCCGGGACCGGACCGGGCCCGCCCCGCCTCCGGGCAGCGGGCCCGTACAGGACCGGCGTGCTTCGAACGGAGACGTCATGACGCAGAACCGGGAGAGCACGACGCCCGCCCGGCGACCAGGATTTCCGGAACTGCTCCCGGTCGAGGAGGGCCCGGCGCAGCCGTCGTCGCGGGAACCAGGCGCGCTCGACGAGCAGGAACCGCCCCTCGACCGCAGTCAGGCGATCCTGGAGGCGGCCAAGCAGATCGGCGCGCTGCTCAAAGCCAAGGGCCATGGATTCGCCCTGGCCGGCAGCGTGGCTGTCTACGCCCACGGGGGCAGCCGTCACCTCCAGCACGACGCCGACTTCTGCATACGCCGTTTCGACGCCCAGGACGTCACGCAGACGCTGACCGAGGCCGGGCTCACGGTGCGTACGCCCCCGGAGGACTGGCTGATCAAGACCTCCTGCTTCGGCCAGGAGGTCGACCTCCTCTTCGAGCTGGCCCACCGGCCGGTCTCCACGGAGCTGCTGGCCCGCGCGCAGGAGCTCCCGGTCGACTCCGTGCGCATGCCCGTCCTCGCGCCGACCGACCTCATGCGAGGGCTCGTCGAGGCGTTCTCGGAGCACTACTGCGACTTCGGCCCGGTGCTCGCCGCGGCCCGCGCCCTGCGCGAGAAGGTCGACTGGGAGGACGTTCGCGCCTCCTCCGGTGACGAACCGATGCCCGCCGCGTTCTTCTTTCTTCTCGAACGTCTGAACGTCATCGCCCCACAAGAGGAGCCCCGATGAGCGGATACGGCGCCCCCACCGCTTCCGGCGCCGGAGCGACCCAGGGTCTGGACTACCGCGTGGCCCATCTCGCCGACCACCTGGCCGCAGGGGACCTCGGCGAGCTCGGGGTGCGGATCGAGCTCCGCGGCGAGGCGGTTTCGCTGACCGGCACCGTGCCTTCCGCGCAGTGCCGCGACGACGTACTGCGCATGGCGCGCGAGGAGCTGTCGGGCATCGCCGTCCACAGCGACATCGTGGTCGCGGACTCCTCCGCGCCCGACCACGCCGAGGAGGTCGAATGATCCGGATAGCGGCCGTCGGGGACATCCACATGGGGCCCGACAGCAAGGGCCGGCTCCGCCCCTCCTTCGAGACGCTGCCCGAATGCGCCGACGTGCTGCTGCTCGCCGGCGACCTCACCCGCCACGGCACCCCGGAGGAGGCCCGGGTGGTGGCACACGAGATCGAGGGCCTGGCGGTCCCGGTCGTCGCCGTGCTGGGCAACCACGACCACCACTCCGACTGTCCCGAGGAGGTCGCCGCCGTGCTGGAGGACGCGGGCGCGCGGGTCCTGGAAGGAGAGTCGACCGTGGTGGGCAACGGGGACGCACGCATCGGCGTGGCCGGCACCAAGGGGTTCGGCGGCGGGTTCGTGGGGCGCTGCGCCGGTGAGTTCGGTGAGCCGATCATGAAGGAGTTCGTCAGATACTCGCGCCACCGCGCCGACACCCTGCGGGAGTCCCTCCAGGAGCTGGCAGGGCAGGACTGCGACGTACGCATCGCACTCACCCACTTCTCCCCCGTGCCGGACACACTCGCCGGGGAACCGCCCGAGATCTACCCGTTCCTGGGCAGCTATCTGCTGGCCGAGGCGATCGACACGGCGGGCGCGGATCTCGCGGTGCACGGCCACGCACACCTCGGCAGCGAGCACGGCATGACGAGCGGCGGGGTGAAGGTGCGCAACGTGGCCCAGCCGGTGATCGGCCGCGCCTTCCACGTCTACCACCTGTCCCGCCACGACCACGCGACGGCGGGAGCCTCGGCCGGCCGGATACGGGGCTGACGCGGGGGCTGGTCAGGGCCGGTGAGCGGAGCGGGCCGCCGGTGTGCGCCCGCGTTGTGGGCCCGCGGTGTGGGGGAAGCCACGTCGCTGATCGGTGTTCAGGCATGTCCAGCGGCCGGAGCGCCGGGCTACCGTTGCGGGGCTCCCGTTGATCAGATGGATTCCCCGTCGATCGCCCGTACCCTCGGACCCCTCGGACGGCCCGGCAGTGCTCGCAGATCTCTCCCCGCTCATCGCGGCGACCACCCAATGGCTGACACGTTCCTACCCCGCGTGCGGCGGCGCACTGGCCGCTGCCCTCGGCGAGGTGCAGGCCCGCCAGGCCGTGACGGTCGCGGCGTGGCTGCGGTACCCGACGCCGACGGACGCCGCCCTCGTCGGGATGGCGGGCCCGGGCGGCTCGGGTGCCCTGGACTGGCTCACCGGCGCGGACGCCGCCGCGTACGACGACGAGGCGGACGACTTCGCCTGGCGCACCTGGGTCGACGAGGTCGTCGCCAGCTGGGCGGCCTGTCTGCTCACCGACGACGACCTGGCCCGGCAGGCGGTCGCCGCGATCGCCGTCGGCGAGCACGCGACCGGCGTGCCTCCCGAGTTCCGGCGTCTGATCTCACCCGACGCCCACGACCGCGCAGCAGCCGCCCTGCTGCGCCACCCCGACCTCGTCGCCCCGGTGGCCGCCCTCCACCGCGCCGGCCTCCAGGAACGCCTCGGCCCGGGCCGGGCGCTGGTCGCCTGAGCGTCCGAGCACCTGGACCGGGCCGAGCCGAGCCAAGCTGAGTCGAGCCGAGCCGGTGATCAAACCGTGGGCGGTGACCCGAATGGGCCCGTCCCGTCAGTCCTTCTTCTTGCCGCGACCGCTCAGCGCATCACGCATACGGTCCACCAGGCCCGCTCCCGGGGCCAGCAGCTTGTTGGCCGGCGGCTTGTCCGGGGCGGACGGATGCGGGCGGGTCGGGGCCATCTTCTTGGCCATCCGCACCTTGTCGCCCAGGTCGTCCAGCGCTTGAGGCGGACACGCCGCGCGCAGCTTGGGGAAGAGGTTCTGCTCCTCGTCGGCGATGTGCGAGCGGACCTCCGCCATGAGCATCTGGCAGAGGCGGTCGAACTCCGGATCGCCTGCGTCGCACCCCTCCAGATCCTTCATGATCCGCTCGGCCTTGGAGTGATCGTCGATCTCCCTGTCGGCGATGGCGTCCCCGCCCGCGACGTGCTCCCGCACGGCCGGGTAGAGGTACTCCTCCTCGGCGACCGAGTGCCGCACCAGCTCCATGGTGACCTGCTCGGCGTACACCTTGCGGTCCTTGTCACCGGACGGAAGCGCCTCGATCCGGCCGAAGAGCTCCTCGACCTCGCGGTGATCGGTCACCAGCTCGTCGATGACGTTCCCACCATGACCCATGTCCTTCACCTCCAGCCTCAACGGCGGCCCGGTCGGGCCCGCCGCCGGCTACGAGTGCCCGCGGTCGGCCGGCTCACACAGGGGCCGCGGGGCAGCCGCCGGCGCGCGGACGCCGGACCTCGGTCACGGCCCATCGCCGAGCGGCCCCGCCGCCATCGGCCGCGGCGACAGGCACGGCGCAGGGTCAGGGGCCTTGCCCGTCGCGCCGCGCCCCGGTGTCCGCCGCGGTGACGCCCTCCACAGTCTCGGGGCCGTCGTCCCGTTCGCCCTCGGCCTGGGACGGTGTCGTGTACTCCGGAGCGGGGTGGTGGGCCCAAGGGGTCTCGGACTCTTCGGCTTCGCCCTCGGCCTGCGACGGGGTGTGGTGGCTCACGCTCATCGTGGTCGTCCCTCCTGCGCACGGGCCGGTGGGCCGGCCCACTCGGGCGGGGGAGAGGGCCCGGCACCGTCGGGCACCGGCCCGCGCACCCCCGGGCGCCGTCCCGGCCCGGCGGCGGAAAGGACGCGCGGTGCGGGAGCGCCCATACTGGCTCTACGAACGTACCTCCGCCCGTGCCGCCCCGCCGCCCTACCGGCCTGATACGCGCGGCGGCAGGTGCCCCCCACCAGACCCCACCCCGCGGTCCCGTGGCGGCGACGCCGTCCAGGACGGACGCGGGGCCCCGCTCGCTCCACCGAACGGGAGTTCCGGATGACGATCCACCCGTCCTCGTCGCCCTCCCTGTCCCCGTCGCCCGCCCGGTCCCCCCTGCGGATCGGCCTGCTCGGCTCGTACGGCGGGCGCAACACCGGCGACGAAGCGATCCTGATGTGCGTTCTGAGCTGCCTGCGCGCCCACCGGCCGGACGCCCGGCTCGTCGTCCTCAGCCGCGACGCCGCACACACCCGCACCCACCAGCCGGAGGCCGACGAGGTCGTCGACTGGGAGGGCGTCCCGCAAAAACCCCTCCTCGACACGCTCGCCGGACTGGACCTGCTGGTGCTGGGCGGCGGCGGGATCCTCTACGACGGCGAGGCCCGGCGCTATATGCGGCTGGTGAACGCGGCCCACGAACGCGGCGTGCCCACCTTCGCCTACGCCGTCGGCGCGGGCCCGCTGCGCGAGGGGGACGACCGGGAGGCCGTGCGCACCGTGCTGCCGGAGATGACCGACGTCGTGGTGCGCGACGAGGAGTCCCGCCTCGTCCTGGAGGAGGTCGGCGTCGACCGCGAACTCACCGTCACCGCCGACCCCGCGCTGCTGCTCACACCGGAGCCCTTCACCGAGCAGATGATGCGACAGGAGGGCCTGCCCACCGACACCCGCCTGATCGGCATGTCCGTGCGCGAACCCGGCCGCGCCGCCGAGAAACTCGACGAGGACGACTACCACGCACTGCTCGCCGACGTCGCCGAGTTCCTCGCCCGCCGCCTGGACGCCCATGTCGTGTTCGTGCCGATGGAACGCCAGGACGTCCGCCACGCCCACGGCGTGCTCTCCCGGATGAGCGCCCCCGACCTGGGCCGCATCCTGCACAACTCCTACAGCCCCGGCGAGATCCTCGGCTTCATGAGCCATCTGGACATGGTCGTCGGCATGCGGCTGCACGTGGTCATCTTCGCCGCGCTCGCCGGCCTGCCCGTGCTGCCCCTGCCGTACTCCGGAAAGGTCTTCGACTTCGCCCGCCGGACCGGCGCGCCCGCACTGGTCGGTGTGGCGCGGGAACAGGCCGGGCTGCTGCTCGCGGAGGTGGACCGGCTCTGGGACGAGTTCCCGCGGCGGCGGGCGGACCTGACCACGCGGGTGCGGGGACTGCAGGGACTGTCCCGGGAGACCTGCGCCCGCTGCGGCTTCCTGCTGGACTCCATCGACGGCGGCGCGGCCGGGCCACAGCGCACGGCGGACCTCCATCTGCATGACGTGGTGACCCCGTCGGCTCCGTGAGCACCACCGATCCGACGGGACGATGCGATGCCGATCCTTCAACCACCCCAACCCGCCGAGAGCGTCACCCTGCCCCCGCGGGCGGCCCGGCACGGCGGCCGGACGGACGTCCTGGTCGTCGGAGGCGGTCCGGCCGGCACCGCCGCGGCCTGTGCCGCGGCCGAGGCGGGCGCCGACGTGGTGCTCGTGGAGCGCTACGGCTTCCTCGGCGGCAATGCCACCGTGGCACTGGTGATGCCGCTGATGTCCTTCCACAACGAGCAGAAACAGGCGATGTTCGACGGGGACGGCCACGGCAGCCGGCTGCTGCCCACCGACCACGGTGAGGGCGAACCGGTGGTGGCCGGATTCCTGTGGCTGCTGCTGGACCGGCTCACCGCACGCGGCGGCTGCATCCCGCCGTCCCCCGCCACCGGCTACACCGTGCCGTTCGACCCGGAGACCTACAAACTCGTCCTCCTCGAACTGCTCGACGAGGCGGGCGTACGCATGCTGTTCCACTCCTTCGCCTCGGCCGCGCTGCCCCTCGACGACGGCTGGCGGGTGGTCTTCGAAACCAAGTCCGGCCCGGTCGTGATCGACGCCGATGTCGTCGTCGACGGCACGGGGGACGGTGACATCGCCGCGGCGGCCGGGGCGCCGTACGAGATCGGGCGGCCGGAGGACGGGCTGGTGCAGCCGATGACGCTCATGTTCCGCGTCGTCGACTTCCTGCAACCGCAGTTCGCCGAATACGTCAAGGACCACCCCGACCAGTGGCGGGGCGTGCACGGGCTGTGGGACCTCGTCCAGGAGGCCACCGAGGCCGGCGAACTGCGCCTGCCACGCGAGGACATCCTCTTCTTCGGCACCCCGCACCCCCGCGAGGTCAGCGTCAACAGCACCCGTGTCACCCGGGCGCTCGGCACCGACGTATGGGACCTCAGCCGCGCCGAGTACACCGCGCGCCGCCAGCTGGCACAGATCGACCGCTTCCTGCGCCACCGCGTACCGGGCTTCAAGAAGGCGTACGTGGCACAGAGCGGCGTCCAGATCGGCGTGCGGGAGACCCGGCGCATCCTCGGCGACTACCACCTGACCGGCCACGACATCCTCGCGGCGCGCGCCTTCCCCGACGCCGTCGCGCACGGCGCCTACCCCGTCGACATCCACAATCCCAGGGGCAGCGGGACCGTCCTCAAACGGGTCCCGCGCGGACACTTCTACGACATCCCGCTGCGCTGTCTTCTGCCCCAGGACACGGACCGCCTGCTCGTCGCCGGACGCTGCATCTCCGGCTCGCACGTGGCGCACTCGTCCTACCGCGTCATGCCCATCGCGATGGCGACGGGCCAGGCGGCCGGTGTCTGCGCCGCGCTGGCCGTACGCCTCGGCCGCAGCCCCCGCGATGTGCCCCACCACCTCGTCCAGCGCGTCCTCACCCGGCAGGGCGCCCATCTGCGCCTCGGGCCGCGTGACCCGGCCCCACAGCGACCCTGACCCCCGGCCGTGGGCACGCGGACCGGCGCCTAGGCCCTGTCGTCAAATTCCCGCCTGCCGTGCGACGCCATGCACGCACTCTCGCCGCACCGGGCGCAGACCCA
>NZ_JBIMKE010000026.1:0-115207 GCF_043673425.1 Streptomyces sp. M41
TCCGATCTGACGCCGCCCGGCGGCACCCCGCCGCCCCCCGCCCCGGCACCCGCGCCCTACGGCCAGCCGGGTCAGCAGCAGCCCTACGGCCAGCCCGGGCAGCAGGCGCCGTACGGCCAGCCCCAGGCCCCGACCGCCCCGCCGCCCCCCGGGTACGGCCAGCCCCAGGCACCCGCCCCGCCGCCGGGGTACGGCCAGCCCACCCCGCCCCCCGGCTACGGCCAGCAGCCGCCTCATGGGCAGGTCCCGGGCCAGCAGGCGCCCTACGGCGCCCCGCAGGGCGCCCCCCACGGCATGCCTCAGGGCGCGCCCCAGGGGCCTGGTGTCGGCGGTGCGCTCCAGCAGTTCAAGGAGACTCCGACCGGCCAGCGCTGGACCCAGCAGAACAAGAAGATGGTCCGCGTCGACCTCGGCATCGGCGGGCAGCCCGTGCTGGCCCGGCAGGGCAGCATGGTGCTCTACCAGGGCAAGGTCGACTTCAGCTACAAGGGCGCCGGATTCGCCGGCCGGATCGCGGGCAACGCGACCGGCCAGGAGATGCAGCTGATGCGCTGTACCGGCCAGGGCCAGGTCTTCCTCGCCGAGAACTCGACGATGCTGCACCCGATCGAGCTCCAGGGCGACGGCATCTGCGTCTCCGCGGAGAACGTCCTCGCCTTCGACGAGGGCCTCCAGTACGAGGTCCGCCGCATCGAGGGCCATGGCATTCCCGGCGGCGCGCTGTTCACGATGCAGTTCACGGGCACCGGCACGATCGTCGTCAAGACGCACGGCACGCCCGTGGTTCTTCCGGTCACGCCCACGACGTTCGCCGACTGCAACGCCGTGGTCGCCTGGTCCGCAGCCGCCCAGGTGGTCGTCTCCAGCCAGGTGCGCATGCGCCGCAACGCCTACCCCGGCGACACCGGCGAGAGCGTCAACCTCCAGTTCAGGGGCGCGCCCGGCAACTTCATCGTCGTCCAGCCGTACGAGATCTGAGGGAGAGCCCGTCATGAACCAGTCGCTCGCGGGCTACGCCCCCGCACCCGTCACCGCCCGCATGGAGAACCACGGCAACCACATGCTGAAGGTCGCCATGCAGACCGGGAACGACCTCCTCGCGCGCGTGGGGTCGATGGTCGCCTACGAAGGCTTCGTCCAGTACGAGCCCAACCCGCCGGCCGTGCGCCAGATCGCCAAGGACTGGATGACCGGCGAGGGCGCGCCCCTGATGAAGTGCTCCGGTGACGGACTGCTCTACCTCGCCGACTACGGCGCCAACGTCGTCGTCATCAACCTCAACGGCGACGGCATCTCCGTCAACGCCACCAACCTGCTCGCCTTCGACGCCCACCTCCAGTGGGGCGTGGAGCGGGTGAAGGGCCTGGCGAAGTTCGCGGGGCAGGGCATGTGGAACACCAAGATCTCCGGGCAGGGCTGGGTCGCGCTGACCTCCCGGGGCAAGCCGATCGTCGTCGACTGCGGCGGCGGCGAGGACGAGACTTACGTCGACCCGGACGCGCTGGTCGCCTGGTCCCCGAACCTCAAGGTGAAGGGCAAGCGCAGCTTCAAGGCGCAGTCGCTCATCGGACGGGGCAGCGGCGAGGCCTACCAGATGGCCTTCTCCGGCCAGGGCATCGTCGTCGTCCAGCCCAGCGAGGACAGCACCGACCGCCTCCGGATCCGGGGCTGAGGGGGACCAGGAACATCATGCAGAGTCCGCTTTTCGCCTATAGCGACCAGCAGTCCCAGGAACGCTGGAGCCTGCAGAACAAGCAGATGCTCCGCGTCAACCTGGAAGGACACGACGACATCCTCGCCCGTAAGGGCACGATGGTCGCCTACCAGGGACTCGTCGAGTTCGACGCCGAGTTCCAGAGCAACCAGCAGGGACGCGCGCGTGCGCAGACCGGCGAGGGCCTGGACCTGATGCGCTGCCACGGGCAGGGCACCGTCTACCTCGCCAATCTCAAGCAGCACGTGCACCTGATGGACGTGGACCAGGACGGACTGACCGTCGACAGCAGCTATGTGCTTGCGATGGAGTCCTCCCTCCACCACGAGGTCATCGCCGTGGACAGCCTCTACGGCATCTCCGGATCCGGGAAGTACCAGCTCAACATCACCGGACGCGGCAAGGTCGCCCTGATGACCTCCGGCATGCCGCTGATGATGCAGGTGACGCCCGACAAGTACGTCAACTGCGACGCCGACGCGATCGTGGCCTGGTCGACCGGCCTGCGGGTGCAGATGCAGGCCCAGACGCACTCCTCCGGGGTGTGGCGGCGCCGCGGCAACACCGGAGAGGGCTGGGAGCTCAGCTTCATGGGCTCGGGCTACGCGCTCGTGCAGCCCAGCGAGCTGCTGCCGCCGCAGAACGCCCAGATCGGCTCGGGCCTCTCCGCGCAGTACGGCATGGGTCAGCAGGGGGCCCGGGGGCAGAACCAGGGCAACGTCTGGAACTGACCGTCCGGAAAGCAGCCGTAAGGGGCGGTCGCCATTGCGATCGCCCCTTACACATTGCCGCACATTGCCCCGCACTCGTTGTCCCTTACGCGGGCGCCCCCGTGCCCGTCCTTCAGGACGTGTGTCTCAGGCCGTGAGCCGCGCGCGGGTGGCCTCCAGCAGCCGTACGACCGACTGGTCCGCCGCCTCCGCCACTTCGTCGTAGGCGAACCAGCGCAGATCGAGCGACTCGTCGCTGATCGCCTCCACGGCACCGGCCGGAGCGAGCGCCGCGTACTGGACGTCCAGGTGCCACGCGCAGGGGGTGAGATGCCGGTCCAGGCGCACGGGGCCGCCGGGCAGCAGGGCCAGGCCCGCGATGCCCGATTCCTCGGTCCCCTCACGCAGGGCCGCCGCGGCCAGCGTCTCGTCGACCGGCTCGCAGTGGCCGCCCATCTGCAGCCACATGCGCAGCTTCTTGTGGAGCGTGAGCAGCACTCGCCCGCGCGAGGGGTCGATCACCAGCGCGCTCGCCGTGATGTGACCGTCCCCGCACGCCTTCCACATGCCGTCCGGGTGGGCGTCCAGATGCTCCAGATATGTCCGGCGCAGCTCGTCCTGGCCCTCGTACTCCTTCAGCACGAGGACCGCGTCGTCGAACAGGCTCACTCGGTGTCGTCGCCCTTGGTGTCACCCGAGGTGCCGCCCTCGGGGCCTTCGTCCTTCTTCAGGTCCGGCTTCCCGGCGGAGCCACCGGCCGCCTCGCCGAGCATCTTGTCCAGCTCGGAGAAGTCGATCTGCTCGCGGTGCACGAAGCCGTCCGGGTCGTCCAGGTCGGACGCCGTCGGCAGCATGTCCGGGTGGTGCCACAGGGCGTCACGGCCGTCGACACCGCGCGCGTCGGTGAGCGAGGCCCACAGGCGCGAGGCGTCGCGCAGGCGGCGCGGGCGCAGCTCCAGTCCGATCAGCGTGGCGAACGTCTGCTCGGCCGGGCCGCCCGAGGCGCGACGGCGGCGCAGCGTCTCGCGCAGCGCGTCCGCCGACGACAGGCGCGGCTTGGCCGCCGCGTGGACCACGGCGTCGACCCAGCCCTCGACGAGCGCCAGAGCGGTCTCCAGACGCGCCAGGGCGGCCTTCTGCTCCGGCGTGTCCTCGGGCTGGAACATGCCCTGCTGGAGCGCGTCCTGAAGCTGCTCGGGGTTCTGTGGGTCGAACTGGCCGACCACGTCCTCAAGCTTGGCCGTGTCGACCTTGATCCCGCGCGCGTAGCCGTCGACCGCGCCGAACAGGTGCGAGCGCAGCCACGGCACATGCGCGAACAGGCGCTGGTGGGCCGCCTCGCGCAGGGCGAGATACAGCCGCACCTCCTCCTGGGGGACGCTCAGGTCCTTGCCGAACGACTCGATGTTGGCCGGCAGCAGCGCGGCCTTGCCGGCCGGGCCGAGCGGCAGGCCGATGTCGGACGAGCCGACGACCTCGCCCGCGAGCACACCGACGGCCTGCCCGATCTGCGTGCCGAACATGGCGCCGCCCATCGAGCGCATCATGCCGATCAGCGGGCCGGCCATGGCCTGCATCTCCTCCGGTAGGACATCGCCCATCGCGGTGCCGACGCGCTCGGCGACCGGGTCGACGAGCTCCTGCCAGGCGGGCAGGGTCGCCTCCACCCACTCCGCGCGGCTCCACGCGACGGCGGTGCCCGCGCCGGACGGCAGGGACGTCGCATCGTCCAGCCACAGGTCGGCCAGCCGGACGGCCTCCTGGACGGCATTGCGCTCGGCCGGGCCCACGCTCGCGTCCTTGGTGCCGTCCGCGGCGCCCTGCGAGACCGTCTGGCGGGCGATCTGCTTGGCCATGTCCCAGTTCACCGGGCCGCCCTCGTAGGAGAGCATCTGGCCCAGCTGCTGGAACGCGGCGCCCAGGTCGGAGGGGTTCAGCGAACCGAACATGGCAGCGAACGGATTGTCCGCGCCGGGGCCACCAAAGCCCCCGGCGCCGGGCAGCCCTCCGAAACCGAACGGGTTGGCCGGTCCCTGACCACCACCGCTCTGCTGGTCCTTCTTCTTGCCCTCGTCGCCGTCGTCCGGCTCCTCCGGCGGAAGGCCGAATCCGAATGGGGTGTCACTCACGGGATTCCTCGGCTGGTAAGGCCACCGGCTGGCACCGGCGGCGCGACTGCCCGATAACACCACCCAGCGTAGACACCGCGAGCCGTTCGGGCCTCGGTGCTTCGCCGACTCATTGCCTGCGGCAGGATGGATGCCACCTGGTACGTACGCGTCACTCGCGTCCGTACTGAAGACAACCGCTGGAGACGCCCGGTGAGTTCCCCTGATCCGCAGGTTCGCGCAGCGCGAAACCGGTCAACCCCTGCCGCCGCGCGCGGACCCGTCGTCGCGGTGACCGGCGCCGCGTCCGGCATCGGCGCGTTGCTCACCGAGCGGCTCGTCGCGTCGGACGAGGTCAAGCAGGTCATCGCCATCGACGAGCGGCGCGGCGAGTGCGCCGAGGCGCAATGGCACATTCTGGACGTCCGGGACCCGGCGATCGCCGACAAACTGCGCGGCGCCGACGTGGTCGTGCACCTGGCGCTCGACCTCGATCTGGAGACGGATCCGGCCGCCCGGACGGCTTACAACGTCCGGGGGACGCAGACCGTGCTGACGGCCGCGGCGGCGGCCGGCATCCACCGGGTCGTGCTGTGCACCTCGGCGATGGTCTACGGCGCCCTCCCGGACAACGAGCTGCCGTTGTCCGAGGACGCGGAACTGCGGGCGACCGCGGAGGCCACCGGCGTCGGGGACCTGCTGGAGATCGAGCGCCTCGCGCGCAGGGCGCCCCGGGCCCATCCCGGCCTCAATGTCACCGTCGTACGCCCCGCCGTGTTGGTCGGAGGCACCGACACGGCGCTGACCAGGTACTTCGAGTCGCCCAGGCTGCTCGTTGTCGCCGGGTCGCGGCCCGCCTGGCAGTTCTGCCACGTCGAGGATCTGTGCAGCGCCCTCGAGTACGCCGTCCTGGAGAAGGTCGAAGGGGAGCTCGCCGTCGGGTGCGACGGATGGCTGGAGCAGGAGGAGGTCGAGGAGCTCAGCGGGATCCGGCGCATGGAGCTGCCGTCGGCGGTCGCCCTGGGAGCGGCGGCCCGGCTGCACCGGATCGGCCTGACCCCCTCTCCGGCCGGTGACCTGGCCTACACGATGTACCCCTGGGTCGTGAGCGGGAGCCGGCTCCATGACGCGGGGTGGCGCCCGCAGTGGACCAACGAGGAAGTGCTCGCGGAACTGCTGGAGGAGGTCTCCGGACGGCACACCGTGGCCGGGCGGCGGCTCGGGCGCAAGGACGCGACGGCGGCCGGTGCCGCCGGAGCGACGGTGGCCCTGCTGGGCGCGGCGGCGGTGGTCCGGCGGGCACGCAAGGCGCGCCGGCGGATCTGAGCGACGGGCCCGCCCACCGCACAGCCGGGTCGGCGTTGCCGGGTCGTCGGGTCGCCCTGAGCGCGGTACACCCGGCACCGGCGGTTGTAGGAGGCTCCAACCCGGCACGCGCGCGTGCCGGGCGATCACGCTATTCCCCCTCCTCACACGCGTGGGGCACGATGGGGACATGGCACCTACCAACGACCACCCGGGTGAGCAGGGCGCTCAGGACCCCATCAGGCTCATCGGCATTCGCGAGACGGCCCTGTCCGTGGACGAGGTCTTCCGGGCCGTCGGGGACGATGCCGCCGGTGGTACCGCGTTGTTCGTGGGGACCGTCCGCAACCACGACGGGGGTGCCGATGTCGACGAGCTCGGCTACTCGTGCCATCCCAGTGCCGAGGCCGAGATGCGGCGCATCGCCGAGAAGGTCGTCGCCGAGTACCCGGTCCGGGCGCTCGCGGCCGTCCATCGCGTCGGCGATCTCGCGGTCGGGGATCTGGCCGTGGTCGTCGCCGTCTCCTGCCCCCATCGCGGCGAGGCCTTCGAGGCATGCCGGAAGCTGATCGACGACCTCAAGCACGAGGTGCCCATCTGGAAGCACCAGAAGTTCTTGGACGGCACCGACGAATGGGTCGGCGCATAGCGCCGTACTTGAGGGCCGTGTCCCCGGCGACGGCAGGGTGGGTCGGCGCCCGCCGAGCACCCGATCCGCTCGCCCGCCGACCCGTCCACCGCACTCCGGTTGCGTAACCGCACCCCCGGCGTGAGCGTTGTCAGTGCCAGTGGTTAATCTGCTGATCAGTCAGTTGCGGTCACTCATTGGGGATGGGAGGACGGCATGGCGGCGCTCGCCTGGTTGCTGATTCCGCTCGTGGCTGCGATCGGCGCCGGTCTGTGGGGCAGTTGGGCCAACCGGACCAGGAAGGCACGAGGGGACGGCCCGGAACTCGACGGCTATGCCCGGTTCCGTGCGGCCATGGAGAAGCCGCCCTCGCGCACATGAGCAGCGGGCGGCCGGTTCAGCGGCCCTGACGGTGCTCCGACAGAGGTGTCACGTACTGTCTTGGCATGCCACGCCGCACCGCGACGATGCTCGCCTCCACCCTGATGCTGATCGCGCTCCTGTGCGCGGGAGTCTTCATCCCCGTGCCGTACGCGGAGATGTCCCCGGGGCCGACGGTGAACACCCTGGGCGAGCACGACGGCGAGCCGGTCCTTCAGATCTCCGGGCACAAGATCTATCCGACGACCGGCCATCTCAACATGACCACCGTCCGGGTCACCAGCGCCGACTACAAGATGAACCTGGTGGAGGCGGTGTACGGGTGGCTCGCGCACGACAACAAGGTCGTGCCGCACGACACCCTGTACCCGGACGGCAAGACGGAGGAGCAGTCCACCCAGGAGAACGCGGAGGAGTTCAGCCAGTCCCAGGAGACCGCCAAGGTCGCCGCCCTGAAGGCGCTGGACATCCCGGTGCAGAGCTGGGTGATCGTCTCCACCGTCGTCAAGGGAAGCCCGGCCGAGGGCAGTCTGCACGCCGGTGATGTGATCAAGGCCGTCGACGGTACGGCGGTCAAGCAGCCCGGGGACGTCGCCAAGCTGGTGACCAAGCACGAGCCTGGCCAGGATGTCGTGTTCACGATCGTGCCGGCGAAGGAGCAGGCCGCCGCCGAGAAGGAGCGCAGGGCGCCGACGAAGACCGAGAAGATCACGATCAGGACCGCCGAGTCCGACGACAGCGGCGAGAAGCGCGCCATCGTCGGGATCTCCGCCGGGACCGATCACACCTTCCCGTTCACCATCGACATCAAGCTCGCCGACGTCGGCGGGCCCAGCGCGGGCCTGATGTTCTCGCTCGGGCTCTACGACAAGCTCACCCCGGGCAGCCTCACCGGCGGCAAGTTCGTCGCCGGCACCGGCACCATCGACGACGCCGGCAAGGTCGGGCCCATCGGCGGCATCGAGATGAAGACCATCGCCGCGCGCGAGAAGGGCGCGAAGTACTTCCTCACCCCCGCCGACAACTGCGCGACCGCCGCCAGGGACGTCCCCGAGGGACTCACCCTCGTCAAGGTCGGCTCCATGGACGACGCTCTCGGCGCCCTGAAGGACATCCGCTCCGGCGACACCGACGACCTGTCCAGGTGCACGACCAAGAGCTGAGCGCCAGGACGTGAGTACGGCAGTGGGGGCGCCCTTCACCTCGAGGGGCGCCCCCACTGCGTACGGCGCAGCCGTCGTCGCCGGTCTCATCGCCGGTGTCGTCGTTCTCTCCTCGGCGGCCGAGGCCCGCGCCGACGTACCGGAGGACCTCAGTCCGCGAAGGTCACCGAAAGTGCCTCCGCGAGGCCCGGGACGAGATCCGGGCCGGTGAGCACCTCGGTCGGGGTGTCCTTCTCGCGCAGGCGCAGGGCCGACTCGCGGGTGCCGTCGCGCAGGACCGCGACCGTCATCCGGACCTCCTGACGCTCGGGGTGGTCGGCCACCCACTTCGTCAGCTTGGCCTCGCTCAGACCCTGCGGGACCTGGGTCTCGGCGGACGGGGGCAGCATCAGACGCTCGACGGTCAGAGCGCACCCGACCACCGCGTCGGGCCAGGCGATCGTGCCCAGGAACTCATCGAGCGGCTTGCCCGTTGGAAGTTCGTCCTGCTCGATCGGGGTCAGGCCGGAGGACTCCTGCTCGTCCCCCAGGCCGAGCTGGGCGGCGAGGCCGGGTTCCTGGGCCCGCAGCCGTGCGGTGTCTACGAGGGCGAAGAGGCGGGCGGGCTGGTCCCAGCCGAGGCCGGAGGCGTACTCGTCGATCTCGAGAACGGCCCGGGTCAGCGGGTTCGCCGCCATGGGAGTGTTGGACATGGTCACAATCCTGCCTCGTTCCTGACCGAAATCGGGAACCGAGTAAAGGGTGAGTAAGTTGCATAGGTGTGGGCCCACGATCACGGGGGGCCACGGAGGGTCCACGAAGACGCGGGCCTGACGGATCAACAGCGAACTTCGGGGTGCGAACCTTGGCTTTCCAGATGCCGGACCGCGGCGGAGGCCCTCCTACCGGGCCACGGATGAGAGTGGGCCGCCCGTCCCGGCGTGTCCGGACACTGCTCATGACACTGGGCGTGCTGGCCGTCCTCGGCATGGCTTTCACCATGTTCGCGGGCTTCTGGACGGACTGGCTGTGGTACCGGTCGGTGAACTACTCGTCCGTGTTCACCACCACGCTCTGGACGAAGATCGGGCTCTTCTTCGTCTTCGGCCTGCTCATGGCCCTCGCGGTCGGCTTCAACATCTGGCTGGCCCACCGGCTGCGCCCGCCGCTGAGCGCCATGTCCATGGAGCAGCAGAGCCTCGACCGCTACCGCATGGGCATCGCGCCGTACAAGAAGTGGCTGCTGATCGCGATCACCGCGCTGGTCGGGCTGATCGCCGGTGCCTCCGCCTCCGGCCAGTGGCGCACCTGGCTGATGTGGGTCAACGGCGTGCCCTTCGGTGAGAAGGACCCGCAGTTCCACCTGGACGTCGGCTTCTACGCCTTCGACCTGCCCTGGTACCGGTTCCTGCTCGGCTTCGGCTTCGCCGCCGCGATCCTCTCCGTGATCGCCGCCGCGCTGACCCACTACCTCTACGGCGGGCTGCGCATCACCAGCCCCGGCGCGCGAGCCACGGCCGCGGCCACCGGCCATCTGTCGGTCCTGCTCGGCATCTTCGTCGCGCTGAAGGCGGTCGCGTACTGGCTCGACCGGTACGGACTCGCGGTGAAGTCCAGCGACTTCAAGGCCACCGACAACTGGACCGGACTGAGGTACGTCGACGCCAACGCCTATCTGCCGGCCAAGACGATCCTGTTCTGCATCGCCGTCATCTGCGCGCTGCTGTTCTTCGCCACCCTGTGGCGGCGCACCTGGCAGCTGCCGGTGATCGGCTTCGGCCTGATGGTGCTCTCGGCGATCCTCATCGGCGGCCTGTACCCGGCGATCGTCCAGAAGTTCCAGGTCCAGCCGAACGAGCAGGCGAAGGAAGCGCCGTACGTCGAGAAGAACCTCAAGGCGACGCGCGATGCCTACGGCATCGACGGCACCAAGGTCACCGACTACTCGGGCACCAGCAAGACCGAGGACAAGACCAAGCTGCGCGACGACGTGGACGCCACGGCGAGCATCCGGATCATGGACCCGAACATCGTCTCGCCGACGTTCCAGCAGCTCCAGCAGATCAGGAACTACTACGCGTTCCCGACCAACCTGGACGTCGACCGGTACAGCAAGGACGGCAAGGACCAGGACACCGTCATCGGTCTGCGTGAGATCAATCTCAACGGCATTCCGAAGCGGAACTGGATCAACGACCACTTCCGTTACACGCACGGTTACGGTGTGGTCGCCGCCGAGGGCACCAGCGCCGACTCCCAGGGCCGGCCGGACTTCACCGAGTCCGACCTGCCGTCCAAGGGCGACCTCGGGAGCTACGAGCAGCGGGTCTACTACGGCGAGAAGACCACGATGTACTCGATCGTCGGCGGTCCCCAGAAGGAGATCGACTACTCCGACGACAGCGGTGAGAAGACCTACAGCTACAAGGGCGACAGCGGCGTCAGCCTCTCCAACCCGGTCAACCGGGCCGCGTACGCGGTGGCGTTCGGCGAGCCGCAGATCCTGTACTCCGGTGCCATCGGCGACGGTTCGCGCATCCTGTACAACCGCACGCCCAAGGAGCGCGTCGAGGCGGTCGCCCCGTGGCTGACCATCGACGGCGACGCCTACCCGGCGGTCGTGGACGGACGTATCCAGTGGATCGTCGACGCGTACACGACGACGAACGGCTACCCGTACTCCTCACGCACGACGCTCGGTGACACGACGGCCGACTCGCTGACCGCGAGCAACAACCAGCGGGCGGTCGTGGCGCAGCAGAACCAGGTCAACTACATCCGCAACTCGGTGAAGGCGACCGTCGACTCCTACACCGGCGAGGTCAAGCTCTACCAGTGGGACACCAAGGACCCGGTCCTGAAGACCTGGATGAAGGCTTTCCCGGACACGGTCGAGCCGAAGAGTGCGATCTCCAATTCGCTCATGGCCCATCTGCGGTACCCGCAGGACTTGTTCAAGGTCCAGCGTGAGCTGCTCACGCGCTACCACGTGAAGGACGCAACGACGTTCCTCAGCGGCAGCGAGGTATGGGAGGTGCCGGACGATCCGACCAACAAGTCGGGCAGCGCGGTGCCGCCGTACTACTTGAGCATGAAGATGCCCGACCAGCAGGCACAGGCGTTCTCGTTGACGACGACGCTCACGCCGAGTGGCCGGGACAACCTCAGCGCCTTCATGGCCGTCGACGCGGAGGCGGGGACCAATGGCTACGGCAAGATCAGAATTCTGAAGCTGCCGACCAACACCACGGTCAACGGCCCGAGTCAGGTCCAGAGCCAGTTCAACTCCGAGCAGAACATCGCCGAGACGATCAGGCTCCTCAGAGGCGGCGACTCCGAGGTCGAGTACGGCAACCTGCTGGCGGTCCCGCTCGACGGCGGACTGCTCTACGTCGAGCCGGTCTATGTCCGCGGTGGTGGACTCAAGTATCCGCTGCTGCGGAAGGTACTGGTGTCCTACGGAGGCACCACCGCCTTCGAGGACACGCTCGACGAGGCGCTCAACAAGGTCTTCGGAGCCCAGGGTCCGACCACCGAGCCACCGGACGAGGGTGACCAGGACGGTGGCGATACGACGCCGCCGCCACCGACGTCCACCGACCCGACGGTCCAAGACGCGCTCAACGACGCCCAGAAGGCCTTCGACGCCGGGCAGGAAGCCCTGAAGAAGGGTGACTGGGAGGCGTACGGCCGGGCGCAGGAGGACCTCCAGGAGGCGCTGAAGCGCGCCGAGGACGCACAGGGCCAGTCGGACCAGGGCGGCGGAGGAGGCGGAGGCGGCGCCGGCAACAGCGGCGCGAGCCCGAGTTCGAGTCCGAAGCCGTCCGGTAGTCCCAGCGACGGCTAGGGGCCCGACTGATCGAAAAGCCCACCTCGCGCCGTGATACGGTTGCTACACAACGGCGCGGGGTGGAGCAGCTCGGTAGCTCGCTGGGCTCATAACCCAGAGGTCGCAGGTTCAAATCCTGTCCCCGCTACTGAAGTCGGCGAGTATTTCGCACGACAGCGAAGGCCCGGATCCTGAAAAGGATCCGGGCCTTTGTGGTGTGCGAACGCATGTGCCGGGAAGGCGGGACGGTCGTGCCGCTGTGGGGAGTTGGGAGAACTGTGTTTGACTTGTCTCTCTGTGGGCATGTCGACAAAACGCTGAAGTGACCTCACGGGCTGCGGTATACCAGGTGTACCCGGGTTGCAGGTGGTGCGACGATGGACGTTATGGGGGACAAGGCAACTCTGTTGGAGACAGGGCGGTTTGTGCAGCCTGCCGACTTTGTGCAGCCGACGGGCGATTTCGTGCGGCCGGAAGGTGACCTCACCTTGGACCGGCGCGCGAACCGGGAAGAGGTCGAGGCATCGGGGGAGGCCGAAGCGGCCGGGGAAGTCGCGGAGACCGAGGAAGTCACAGAGGCCCGGGAAGTCACAGAGACCGGGGAAGTCGGAGAGGCCGGGGAGGCCGCCGAGGTGGCGCGGCAGCGGCTCGCCGCCGAGGCCGGTGACGTCGAGGCGATGAGCGTCCTTGGCGCCATGCTGCTGCGCCGCGGCGATCTCGACGGGGCCGAGCCCCATCTGCGTGCCGCCACCGCGGCAGGGGACCGGGCCGCCGCGAACAACCTGGGGGTCCTGCTCCACCAGCGCGGATACGCCGACGAGGCCGCCGGCTGGTGGCGGATCGCCGCCGTCGCGGGGTCGGCCGCCGCCGCGCACGCCCTGGGACGTCACCACCGTGAGCGGGGCGACGAGCCCGCCGCCGAGTACTGGTTGCGCCAGTCCGCCGAGCAGGGACATGTGCTGGGCGCGTACGCGCTCGCCGATCTGCTGGAGCACCGCAGCGACGACGGGGCCAGGCGGTGGATGCGGGCCGCGGCGGAGCGCGGGCACCGGGAGGCGGCGTACCGGCTGGCGCGTGCGCTGGACCGGCGGGCGGGGTGCGCAGGGGCGGACGGTGCCGACAACGGTGTCGTGCCCGGTGGGGCGCCGACGGAAGAGGCAGAGCAGTGGTACCGGCAGGCCGCCGCGCGCGGTCACCGCAGGGCCGCACTGCACCTCGGGGCGATCCTCGAGAAGCGCGGGGAGCTCAAGGAGGCCGGACGCTGGTACCTGACGTCCGCCAAGGACGGCGAGGCCCGCGCCGCCTGTGCGCTCGGGTTCTTGCTGCGGGACGCCGGGGACAGCGAGAGTGCCGCCGTGTGGTGGCTGCGGGCCGCGCAGGACGGCGACGGCAACGCGGCCAACGCGCTGGGCGCGCTGCACGCCGAGCGGGGCCAGACACAGACCGCCGAGCGCTGGTACCGGGCCGCCATGGATGCCGGTGATGTGAACGGCGCGTACAACCTCGGCCTGCTCTGCGCCGAGCAGGCCCGTACCCCGCAGGCCGAGCAGTGGTACCGGCGGGCGGCTTACGCCGGTCACCGCGAGGCGGCGAACGCGCTGGCGATCCTGCTGCTCCAGGGCGGGGACACGGCCGGTGCCGAGCCGTGGTTCTCCAAGGCCGCGGAGGCCGGAAGCGTGGACGCCGCGTTCAACTTGGGGATCCTGCACGCCGGGCGGGGCGAGGAGCGTGCCGCGCTGCGGTGGTACGAGCGTGCGGCTGCTGCCGGGCACTCGGAGGCGGCCCTACAGGTGGGCATCGCGCGGCTGCGGGACGGCGACGAGCCCGAGGCGGAGCGGCATCTGCGGTGCGCGGCCGGGGCCGGCAGCGCGGAGGCGGCGTACCGGCTGGCGACCCTGCTGGACGCCCGGCGACCGCCGGAGCCCGCGCATGAGCTCGGGGAGCCGGTGCACGAGAAGGCCGAGTGCGAGGAGTGGTACGAGCGTGCCGCGGCCCAGGGGCATCGCAGGGCTCAGGTGCGGGTCGGCATGCTCGCCGCCGCCCGGGGTGACGTGGTGGAGGCGGCTCGGTGGTACCGAGCGGCCGCGGAGGCCGGCTCGCGCAACGGCGCGTTCAACCTGGGGCTGCTGCTGGCCCGGGAGGGCAGTGAGCCGGAGGCGGCGGTCTGGTGGACGCGGGCGGCCGACGCCGGGCACGGGCGGTCGGCGCTGCGGCTGGCCCTGGTCTACGCGCGTCGCGGCGAACTGGCGGAGGGACAGCGCTGGGCCGACCGCGCGGTCGCGCTGGGTCCGGCGGAGGTGGCGGAACGGGCGGCTCGGCTGCGGGACGCCCTGCGGGAGGAACTGTCCGCGTGAGGCGGAGCCGGGGCGGCTTCCGGGGTGCAGTCCCGGCTCGGCGGCGGTGCGGAGCGACGGGTGCTGACATGCAGGTGAGAAGGGATTTGCCTCTGTCGGCGGTGTTGACGTAATGTTGCGTTCACCGACGCGGGGTGGAGCAGCTCGGTAGCTCGCTGGGCTCATAACCCAGAGGTCGCAGGTTCAAATCCTGTCCCCGCTACTGAAGGCCTAGGGCCGGGATCCATATGGATCCCGGCCCTAGGCGTTTGTGACGACGGTCCCGCCCGCGGCCGAGCAGCGCAAAGCCCCGGCACTCGTCTGTGCCGGGGCTCGGGGTGAGGCGGCTGGGGCCTACGCCGCCGCGCAGTTCGGGCAGACGCCGCGGTACGTCACCTCGACGTCCGAGACCGTGAAGCCGAAGCGCTCGGAGTCGGGCAGGTCGGCCATCGGGTTGCCCGTCGGGTGCACGTCCCGGATGGCGCCGCACTGGGCGCAGACCAGGTGGTGGTGAGGCCGGTGGGCGTTCGGGTCGTACCGCTTGGCACGCCGGTCGGTGGAGACCTCGAGCACCTCGCCGAGGCTGACCAGCTCGCCCAGCGTGTTGTAGACGGTCGCGCGGGAGATCTCGGGCAGCTTGGCGACGGCTCGCGCGTGGACCTCGTCGGCCGTCAGGTGGACGTGATCGCCGGCGAGGACCTCGGCCACGACGCGCCGCTGTGCGGTCATCCGCCAGCCGCGTCCGCGCAGCCGCTCCAGAAGGTCACTCATGGGGACACCTTAACAGCAGGGGGACCAGGTTCCGAATGGGTGTGACTTTGGATCTTGGCTTGACTTGGACTCTGTCTACATGAATTGGACTGAAGTCCACATCGGCGGTACGGGCGAGCGACCGGTCGCCTGTGGCGGGGGTGTGTGCGGATGAGGGGCAGGCCGGACCCGGCCGGGTCCGGCCCGCCCCGCGCACCCAGGGTCACCTGGGCGGTGCGTGTTCGGCGTGCTAGGCCGGTACCTGCTGGCGTACCGGGGCCCAGCAGCGGATGATGTCGCGGACCGAGACGATGCCTACGGGCTCGTCGTGATCCAGGACGATCAGGTGCCGGAAGCCGCCGTGCGCCATGGCGCGGGCCGCCTCCTCCAGGGTCCACGACGGGGCTGCGAACACCACGTTGTTGGTGGTGTGGTCGTGGGCGCGTTCGAGGTCCGGGTTCTGTCCGAGGCCGACGGAGTTGAGGATGTCGCGTTCGGTGAGAATGCCGGTGCCGCCGGCGTCGGGGTCGTGGACCAGGGCCGCGCCGACCCGGCGGGCGGACATGAGTGCGGCGGCCTGGCGGAGCGTGTGCGTCGGGCCGATGGTGAGGACCACTGTGCTCATGGCGTCACGGACGAGCATGGAATGGAGCCACCTCCTGGAGTGCCCCCGGCCTTTGTTCATATTTTCACAAATGCACAAGTGGGGGGACTCTCAGGGTGGCAGGTAAAGCGCGGGTCAACAAGGGGGCGTGTGTGGCTGGTTGAGGGCGCATACCCACTGCTGTAACTGACCTGCGCCCCCGGCGCTCGACAAAGCACGTCGTCCAGCACCTGCAAGGAAAAGAGTGATGCGCCCCATGAAATACACCGTCTCCATCGAGATCGCCCTGCCGCGGGAGAAGGTGGCCCAACTGCTCGCCGACCCGGCACACCTGCCGAAATGGCTGCGCGGCCTCGTGGTGCACGAGCCGCTGAGCGGGGAACACGGGCAGCTCGGCACCAGGTCGCGAGTCGTGCTGCAAATGGGCCGGCGGAAGGTCGAGTGCACCGAGACCATCACACGCCGGGAACCGGCTGACCTGCGCGCGATCCCGAGAACGAGCGTCGTTCACTTCGACCGCGAGATCGTCGGCGAGGGCATGTGGAGCGCCGTGCGCGACCGGCTGACCGAAACCGGCCCGAAGTCGACGCTCTGGGAGAGCGAGAACGAATACCGGTTCAGCGGCATTCTGATGAAGCTGGTGGGGCTTCTGATGCCCGGCGCCTTTCGCAAGCAGTCGCACCAGCACATGCAGGACTTCAAGGCGTTCGCCGAGCGGGGAAAGGACGTCCGCGAAGCGGCGGACTGATCCGCCACAAGTCCGCCACAGATCACCCGCCACAACTGGTCAGGCGTCCGACGGCGTGGCGTGTTGATCTTCCCCGCGTTCGCGGATGACCGCCGGCTCCTTCAGTAACGCTGGTTCAGATAGCCCAGGAACTCGTCGTGCAGCAGGCCGTTCGAGGCGGCTGCGTTGCCGCTGTGGGGGCCGGGGCGGCCGTCCAGGCCGGTGAAGGTGCCGCCGGCCTCGGTGACGATGATCGCGGTGGCGGCCATGTCCCAGAGCGAGAGCTCCGGCTCCGCACAGAGGTCGACGCAGCCCTCGGCGACCATCATGTACGGCCAGAAATCGCCGTACGCGCGCGTGCGCCACACCTCGCGGGTGAGGTCGAGGAAGCCGTCCAGCCGGCCCTGGTCCTCCCAGCCGCTCAGCGAGGAGTACGCCAGCGAAGCGTCCGTCAGCTTCGAGACGCGGGAGACCTGCAACCGGGTCGCGGAGGAGAGGCTGCGGCCGGTGAAGGCACCGTGTCCCTGGGCCGCCCACCAGCGGCGGCCGAGGGCGGGGGCGGACACCACACCCACGACCGGCTGGTATCCGCCCTCGCTCGCCTCCATCAGGGAGATGAGGGTGGCCCACACCGGCACGCCGCGTACGTAATTCTTGGTGCCGTCGATCGGGTCGATCACCCAGCGGCGGGGACCGGTGCCCTCGACGCCGTACTCCTCGCCGAGGATCGCGTCTCTCGGCCGGGCCCGCTGCAACTGCCCCCGGATCAGCTCCTCGGCGGCCTTGTCGGCCTCGCTGACCGGGGTCATGTCCGGCTTGGTCTCGACCTTGAGGTCGAGCGCCTTGAAGCGGGCCATGGTGGCGGCGTCGGCGGCGTCGGCGAGGACGTGGGCGAGGCGGAGGTCGTCGAGGTAGTCCGGCATGGAACGAACGGTATCTGCCGTGGTCGGGATGGGGCTACCGGGCCCTGGGATCAAGAAGCGGCCATGTCGGGCGGGGAGGCCGGCGAAGCGGTCGTCCGCACCGCGGGAGGCGGCGTCCGACGCCACTGGCCCGCCACGGCCCCGCGCAGAGCGGCCGAATGGCGCCCCCGCGTGCCGTCGCGAACCCTTGACAGTGCCTCTGTGCGCGTCAAATCTGGGCGCAGAGCCGCTCGCCCAGGGAGGCGATGATGCCTGCAGCGCGGGAATCACTGCTGGACGCCGCATACACGGCGCTGGCGCGCCGGCCGTGGTCCGCCGTGCGCATGGTGGACGTGGCCGCGGCGGCCGGAGTGTCCCGGCAGACGCTGTACAACGAGTTCGGCAGCAAGGAAGGGCTCGCCCGGGCCCTGGTGAGGCGCGAGGCCGACGGCTATCTCGCCGGCGTGGACCGCGCGCTGGCCGGCCACAGCGACGCCCGCGACCGGCTCACCGCCACCGCGGAGTGGACGGCCGCCCTCGCCCGCGAGAACGGCCTCGTCCGCGCCATGCTCACCGGCTGCTGGAGCGAGCGACTGCCCTCGCCGACGCTGTCCGCGGTGCCGTCCTCCTCGGCCGTACCCGCACAGCGGCGGGCCGACGGGCCGCTTCCCTCGCCCGGCGACTTCGTGGCCCTCGTGCGCGACCGGGCCGTGGCGGTCCTCTCCGGCCCCGGCAGCACCAAGTCCGACACCGCCGAGGTCGCCCGCTCCTGCGAACTGGTCGTCCGCCTGGCCCTGTCCTGCGTGGCCGCCCCGCCCGGCGAGGGCGGCGTATCCGACCTCGTACGCTGCGCACTGCAACGGCAGTTGACGGGCTGAGGCGGGCTTCGCCGGGCGCGACTCAGTGCGCCGACCCCGACAGTTGCAGTCCGACGACCCCCACGATCACCAGGGTGATCGACACGATCTTCAACGTTGAGACGATGTCCCCGAGGAAGACCATCCCGTAGATCGCGGTGCCCGCCGCCCCGATCCCCGTCCACACCGCGTAGGCCGGGCCCACGTCCAGCTTTCTCAGCGCCAACGTCAGCAGACCGAAGCTGCCGAGGGCGAAGACGCAGAACGCGACGGTCGGCCAGAGCCGGGTGAAGCCGTGCGACAGCTTCAGGCAGACGGCGAAGCCGGTTTCGAGCAGCCCCGCCACGATGACCAGCAGCCACGCCATGTGCTGTCCTCCCGTTTCCCCACGTACTGTGCCGCTCAGTCAGGTTCGTCAGGCTGTGCCCAGGCTTGGATCCGGCTCGGTGCGATTATGCCCTTACCGGACTCGTACGGGGACAAACAACGCGGAGGTCAGTCACCTTCCGTGCGTTCCCGCGTGGCCAGCAGCCGCCGCAGCGAGTACAGCCGCGCCGGATCGGCATGCCCCTGCGACACCCAGTCGTCCAGGGCGCAGTCCGGCTCGTCATGACTGCACGCGCGCGGACAGCCCTCGGTTCCCGGTCCGAGGTCGGGGAAGGCGTGGATCACCCGGGACGGATCGATGTGCGCCAAGCCGAACGACCGCACCCCCGGAGTGTCGATCACCCAGCCGTCCGATTCCGACAGGGGCAGCGCAAGCGCCGACGTCGTGGTGTGCCGCCCCCGCCCCGTCACCGCGTTCACATGACCCGTCGAACGCCGGCGCTCCTTGGGCACCAACGCGTTCACCAGCGTCGTCTTGCCCACGCCCGAATGCCCGACGAACGCCGTGACCCGGCCGTCCAGATGCTCCCGCACCCGGTCGGCCGCACCGCCGTCGTCCAGTTCCTCACGGCTGGTGACGACATGGGGGATGTCCAACGCGCCGTACAGCTCCAGGAGTTTGTCCGGCGGCGCCAGGTCCGACTTCGTCATCACCAGCAGCGGCTCCAGCCCACCGTCGAACGCCGCGACCAGGCAGCGGTCGATCAGCCGTGGCCGCGGCTCGGGGTCGGCAAGGGCGGTGACGATGGCGAGTTGGTCGGCGTTCGCCACGACCACGCGTTCGAACGGATCGTCGTCGTCGGCGGTACGGCGCAGCAGCGACGTCCGCTCCTCGATCCGTACGATCCGCGCCAGCGTGTCCTTCTTCCCCGAGAGGTCGCCGACCAGCGCGACCCGGTCCCCGACCACCGCGGCCTTGCGGCCGAGCTCGCGGGCCTTCATCGCCAGCACGACCCGGTCCCCGACAAGGCAGGTCAGCCGCCCCCGGTCGACGGTGAGGACCATTCCCTCGGCCGCGTCCTCGTGCTTGGGCCGGATGTTCGTACGGGGCCGGGTGCCCCGGCGGCCGGGACGCGTACGGATGTCGTCCTCGTCGGTGTGCTTGCCGTAGCGGCGCATGACTGTTTCCCCGCGTCCCTACGCCCCGAGCATCCCGGTCCACAGTTCGGGGAAGTCGGGCAGGGTCTTCGCCGTCGTCGCCACGTTCTCGATGCGTACGCCCTCGACCGCGAGGCCGAGGATCGCGCCGGCCGTCGCCATGCGGTGGTCCTCGTAGGTGTGGAAGACGCCGCCGTGCAGCCGGCGCGGGCGGATGTGCAGGCCGTCGGCGGTCTCGGTGACATCACCGCCGAGTTCGTTGATCTCCTTGGTGAGCGCGGCCAGGCGGTCCGTCTCGTGCAGCCGCAGGTGCGCCACCCCGCGCAGGGTCGAGGGGGAGTCGGCCAGGGCCGCGACCGCCGCGATGCCCGGGGTCAGCTCACCGACCTCGCCCAGGTCCACGTCGATACCGTGGATCGCACCCGAACCGGTGAACACGAGCCCGTACTCGGTGAGTTCGCAGGAACCGCCCATCTCGGTGAAGATCTCGCGCAGCCGGTCACCGGGCTGGGTGGTGCGGGCCGGCCAGTCCGGGATGAGGATCTTGCCGCCGGTCACCAGCGCGGCAGCCAGGAACGGCTGGGCGTTGGACAGATCGGGCTCGACGGTCAGGTCCCGGCCGAGCAGGGCGCCCGGCGTGACCCGCCAGACGTTCGGCTCGCCGCCCGACTCCGGGGTGTCCACCTGGGCGCCGACCGAGCGCAGCATGTCGACGGTCATGCGGATGTGCGGCATGGAAGGGAGGGAGGAGCCGGTGTGCCGGACCTCGACGCCCTGGTTGAAACGCGGGCCGGACAGCAGCAGCGCCGACACGAACTGGGACGACGACGAGGCGTCGATCTCCACCGGGCCGCCCTCCAGCGCGCCCCCGCCGTGCACCGTCAGCGGCAGCGCACCCCGGCCGTCGTCGTCGATCCGGGCACCGAGGACACGCAGGGCGTCGATCACGCCGTGCAGGGGACGCTCGTACGACCTCGGGTCGCCGTCGAAGCGGATGGGGCCGTCGGCGAGCGCGGCGACCGGCGGCAGGAAGCGCATCACCGTGCCGGCGTTGCCGACGTCGACCGTGGCCGGTCCGCGCAGGCCCGCGGGCAGGACACGCCATGCCTCGCCGGTGCCCTCGGGGCCGACGCCCTCCTCGATGCCGACGCCCATCGCCCGCAGCGCGCCGGCCATCAGCAGGGTGTCGCGGGAGCGCAGCGGGCGGCGCAGCCAGCCGGGCTCGCTCGCCAGGGCGGCGAGGACGAGGGCGCGATTGGTGACCGACTTGGACCCGGGCACGTGGACCGTCGCGTCGACGGCTCCGCTCGCGTGCGGGGCGGGCCAGAGGGCGGTGGGTGCGGCGGGGTTTTGGGCCATGGGTTCACTTTATAAGCAGGCGGTCTCCGGGGTGCTGCGCCGTCGGGGCTGGTCGCACGGTTCCCCCGGCCGCTGTGACCTGGGCCCTTCGGGACGCGTCACAGGGCCAGCAGCCACCTGCCGCCGCCTATCAGCGAGCACAGCGACACCGCGTGGAACAGGAACAGCCACAAGCCCGCCGGCACATTGGTCAGCCGCGACAACTGGTCCGCGTCGGAGTCCCCCGCGCCCCCGCGCGCCCTCTTCGCCTGGAGCTCGAACGCCGGCCGCACCCCGCCCAGCAGCAGGAACCACACCACCACGTACGCGAACGCCGCCTGCACCTGGGGCCCCGCGAGCCACGAGACCGCCACGAACGTGCCGCCGGTGAGGAACACCGTCAGCGCCCCGTACGCGTTGCGGACCATCACCAGCATCGCCACCAGCAGAGCCGTCGCCAGCCACAGCAGCAGGGTGATCCGGCCGGAGGCCAGCAGCGCCGCGCCGCCGAGGCCCAGCAGGGGCGGCGCCGTGTAGCCCGCCGCCGCCGTGAGGATCATGCCGATGCCGTGCGGCTTGCCGCGGCTGACGGTGAGGCCGCTGGTGTCGGAGTGCAGGCGTATGCCGGTCAGGGTCCGGCCGGTCAGCAGCGCCACCAGACCGTGGCCGCCCTCGTGGGCGATGGTGATGGCGTTGCGCGACAGACGCCACGTGGCATGCGGGACGACGACGGCGAGCGCGGCGAGCAGGGTGGCGGCGACGACCCACAGATCGGGGTCGGGTTGGGTGCCGGAGACCTCGTCCCAGAGGGAGGCGAGCGAGGCGGATGCGGTGCTGTCCATGTAAGGCGATGGCTCCCTGTGGGCGAGTCAAAGGGGGTCGGCGCTCGGCGCTTTGTCGAGGAGTGGTGGTCGGGCGGTGGCCGGGCCTGGCAGTGTGGCACGTATGTGCGGACGGTATGCAGCGAGTCGTAGGCCCGAGGATCTCGCAGGAATCTTTGAGATCGAGAAGTGGGAACCCGAGGAAACCCTGGAGCCGGACTTCAATGTGGCTCCGACCAAGGAGGTCCACGTCGTTCTCGACCGTCCTCTGAAAGACGTGTCCGACCCGCGACCGGTTCGACAGCTGCGCAAGCTGAAATGGGGGCTGGTGCCGAGCTGGTCCAAGACCCCCGAGAGCGCCTTCAAGATGATCAACGCCCGTGCGGAGACGGTGCACGAGAAGCCGTCGTACCGGCGGGCCTTCTCCACCCGGCGCTGCATCATCCCCGCCGACGGCTACTACGAGTGGGTCACCGGAAAGCAGGAGCGGGACCTGGAGGTCGAGGGGAGGAAGAAACGGCCGCGCAAGCAGCCGTACTTCGTGCTGCCCGCCGACGGGTCGGTGTTCGCGATGGCGGGGCTGTACGAGTTCTGGCGGGACCGGACGCTGCCGGACGAGCATCCGCAGGCATGGTGGGCGACCTGCTCCGTCATCACCACGGAGGCGGAGACCACCCCGCTGGCGGTGGCCCCGGCCGAGGGCCCGCACGCACTGGCCGAGATCCACCCCCGGATGCCGCTGATGCTGACCCCGGACCGCTGGGACGCCTGGCTCGACCCCTCCCGCACCGACCCGGAGGAGCTGCGCACCCTGCTCGACCCGCCGCCCCCCGGGATGATGCGCGCCTACCCCGTCTCCACGCTGGTCAGCAACGTCCGCAACAACGGCCCGGAGCTGCTGAAGGAGCTGGACGGACCCGAAGAGGGCACACTCTTCTGACGTGACGAACGAGTCCGATGTGACGAACAAGTCCGATGTGACGACAGAGATCATGGGCACCGAGGCCGGCGACGCCCGCATCACCTGGCACCCGGCGAAGCAGGCCCGGCTGGTGCTGGCCGTCAGCCACGGCGCCGGAGGCGGCATCGAGGCGCGGGACCTGAAGGCGCTCGCCCAGGTCCTCCCCGGGCACGGCGTGACCGTCGCCCGAGTGGAGCAGCCCTGGCGGGTGGCCGGCAAGAAGGTGGCGCCCGCGCCGAAGACGCTGGACACCGGCTGGCGGGGTCTGTGGCCCGCGCTCGCCGCGCCCGGGCTGCCCGTGATCTCCGGCGGACGCAGCGCCGGCGCCCGGGTCGCCTGCCGTACGGCCGTCGAGCTCGGTGCCCACGCCGTGCTCGCCCTGAGCTTCCCCCTGCACCCCCCGGGCAAGCCCGAGAAGTCCCGCGCCGACGAGCTGCTCGGAGCCGGGGTGCCCACCCTCGTCGTCCAGGGCGGCAACGATCCGTTCGGCAGGCCCGAGGAGTTCCCCGACGGCGACCACGAGATCGTCGAGGTGCCCTACGGCGATCACGGCTTCGCCGTGCCCAAGCGGGCGCCCCTCGATCAGGACGAGGCCGTGGCGATCGTCACGGACGCGGTCGTCAAGTGGGTCGGGTCACTCGGGTAAAGCTCCGGGAATGCCGGGGCCCCTCCCTCTGTTGTGGCGGACAGCAGTGCTGGGCCACCAGCGCCGACGTCGTAGGAGAGGAAGTCCGCCGCATGGGTTCGACCATCTGCCCGGCCCGCAGCAGCCGCACTGACCTGGACTGGACGGTGCTGCACGCGGCCAGGACCGCTCCTATTCGAGGGGCGGCGGGGACGGCAGGTCGTCTATCCTCCGATTCAGGTGGGACCGGCTTCGGCCCTGCCCGGAATCTTGAGGAGGTGGGTCCGGTTCCCGGTACCGACGCAGGGACCGACAACGGCCAGGCGGAGCAGCCCGAGGGCCAGGGCATGAGCGTGGGCACGTCCACGGAGACGACCGCCGAGCGCAGCGCGCGCTTCGAGCGGGACGCGCTCGAATTCCTCGACCAGATGTACTCGGCCGCCCTGCGCATGACGCGCAACCCGGCCGACGCCGAGGACCTGGTGCAGGAGACGTACGCCAAGGCGTACGCGTCCTTCCACCAGTTCCGCGAGGGCACCAACCTCAAGGCGTGGCTGTACCGGATCCTCACCAACACCTTCATCAACTCGTACCGCAAGAAGCAGCGCGAACCCCAGCGCTCCGCGGCCGAGGAGATCGAGGACTGGCAGCTCGCGCGGGCCGAGTCGCACATGTCGACGGGCTTGCGCTCGGCCGAGTCGCAGGCGCTCGACCACCTGCCCGACTCGGACGTGAAGGAAGCACTCCAGGCGATTCCCGAGGAATTCCGCATCGCCGTCTACCTCGCCGACGTCGAGGGCTTTGCGTACAAGGAGATCGCGGACATCATGGGGACACCCATCGGTACGGTGATGTCCCGGCTGCACCGGGGCCGCCGTCAACTGCGCGGCATGCTCGAGGACTACGCCCGTGAGCGCGGCCTGGTCCCGGCGGGCGCCGGAGAGTCGAACGAAGCGAAAGGCTCGGGCTCATGAGCTGCGGAGAGCCGCACGAGACGGACTGCTCCGAGGTACTCGACCACCTCTACGAGTTCCTCGACAGCGAGATGCCGGACGTCGATCGCGACAAGTTCAAGCAGCACTTCCGGGAGTGCTCGCCGTGCCTGGAGAAGTACGGCCTCGAGGAGGCCGTGAAGAAGCTCGTCAAGCGATGCTGCGGCCATGACGACGTGCCCACGGACCTGCGTGCCAAGGTCATGGGGCGGATCGATCTGATCCGCTCCGGCCAGGCCGTCCCCGAGCACGATGTGACGGCGACGCCGCAGGAGTCCTGAACTCCCCTCCCTGGAACGGGCGGTCGTCACTCGAACGTGCTAATCGGCGGGTGATAGGCCCGCAGTTGCCCCTCTTTCCGACCTAGGCTCCGCGTTGAGCTGAGCAGGTCATGCCGAGGAGGGGCGACGAAGATGGACGCGACACCGGCCCGGGCGCGTGTGTACGTCGCCTGCGCGGTGCCTGCCGCTCTCGGATGCCTGCTTCCGCCGCCCACGACGGGCACATCCCTGTGGGCGGTCGCCCTGCTCGCCGTGCTGTACGCCGCCGGCGAGCAGATCTCGGCCCGCGGCCGGATCTCGGGCCCCTTCTATCCCGTCCTCCTCGCCGGGGCCTTTCTGCTGCCCCCGTCGGCCGCCGCGCTGGTGGCGGTGCCGGGGGCGCTGACCGCCCCTCTCGACGGGCCGCCGCGCCGGCTGCGACGGGTGTGGCGGGCCGCCCAGCTCACCCTCGCCGTGGCGGCCACCGCGAAGGTGCATGGAGCGCTCGGCGGCCGGGACGCCGTCGTGGCGTCCGACTTCCCCTACGCCCTGGTGCCCGCCGGCGCCGCGGTGCTGACGTTCTGTCTGGTGCTGACCGCGCTGGAGGGCGGCATCCTGGTGCTCGCCATGGGGGCACCGCCCACGCCCTTGCGGCAGTGGGGGAGGCTGCCGGGGCGGCGGCGCGTCTGGCGGGGACTGTTCCTGCGCTCCCTCGCGCCCATCGCCGTGCACGGGCTGGCCGGGCTGATGATGGCCGTGCTGTGGCGCAGCCCCTACGGCCCGGTCGCCGCGCTCCTCGTGCTGCTGCCGATGTGCGTGTCCTGGTGGGTGTTCGCCCAGTACCACCAGGAGCGCGCGGCCCATCAGGCGACCATCCGGGCGCTCGTCCAGGCCGTGGACATCAAGGACGGCTACACCCGCGGCCACAGCGAGCGGGTCGGGCAGGCCTCGATGCTGATCGCGCGTGAGCTGGGCATGGCCGACGAGCGCGTCGAGGTGGTGCGCTTCGCCGGGATCCTGCACGACGTGGGAAAACTGGGGGTGCCCACGCGGCTGCTGCGCAAGGACGGGCCGCTCACCCCCGAGGAGCGGCGGGTGATCGAGCTGCATCCCGAGTACGGGCACGAGATGGTCCGGGGGATCTCCTTCCTCGGCGAGGCCCGGGCCGCGGTGCTGCACCACCATGAGCGGCTGGACGGCAGCGGATACCCCTACGGGCTCCGAGGCGGCCAGATCCCGGAGTCGGCGAGGGTGGTGGCGGTCGCGGACGCCTTCGACGCGATGACGTCGACCCGCTCCTACTCACGGGCCCGGCCGGTGCCCGTCGCCCTGCGTGAGCTGGAGCGGTGCGCGGGCTCGCAGTTCGACCCCCGGATGGTCGCGGCCCTCGTCGCGGCCGTGCACCGCCACGGATGGCATCCCGCGGTCACTGCCGACGAAGCGAGTACGCCCCCTGCCCGCCCCCCGGCCACCAGCGCCCCGGGAGCGCACCGATGAACACGCCGGGCGCCGCCGCCCGACCGCGCGTCCTGCTCACTCTCGTCCACACCGCCGCCGCCCTCCTCGCCGCCGTGTCCCTCCTCGACACCCTCGGGCACGGCCTCGACGAACGCGGCGTCGCCCTCGCCTTCGGCGTCCTCGTCACCGCCGGCGAGCTCACCCGGTGGACCGGCAGGGAGCGCAGGGAGGCCGCCCCCCTCGGCGCCGCCGGAGCCCTGGCGTACGCCCTGCTGGGGGAGGACGGCGGAGTGCCGACGCACCACGGCGTCTTCCAGGTCCTGACCGTCGTCCTCGCCGCCTCGCTCCTCGGCGGCGTGCCGCACATCGCGCGTGGACGGCCCGTGCTCGACCACCTCGCCCGGCGCACGCTCACCGTCGGCTTCGCCGCCGTCTGCTTCCAGCCGCTGTACAACCAGGGCACGTTCCACGGCTGGGGCACCGCCTACGCCCTGCTCCTGCTGGCGATCCTCACGCTCACCGCGCTGTGCGACGCCCTGCTCGCCGCGGCGCTCGCGCACGCGCGCACCCGGTGGCCGTTCGGGCCGCTGCTGCGGGACGAACTGCGGGCCACTCTCGGGATCGGATCGGCCGTCTGTGCGACCGGCGCGGTGATGGCGCTCGCCGTCGCGGTGGTCGGGCTGTGGGCGCTGCCCGTCTTCTCGCTCCCGCTGCTGCTCACCCAGATGTCGCTGCGCCGGTACGCGGCCGTACGGGCCACCTACCGGCAGACCATCGCCTCCCTCGCCCGGGCCACCGAGATCGCCGGGTACACGCCCACGGGACACGCCCGGCGGGTCGCCGCGCTCAGCCGGGAGGTCGGGCGCGATCTCGGCCTTTCCGGGGCCGAACTCACCGTGCTGGAGTACGCGGCCCTGATGCACGACATCGGGCAGCTCAGCCTGGTCGACCCGGTGCCCGCCGGGGCCACCGCGGTGCTGCCCGTCGAGGAACAGCGGCGGATCGCGCTGCTGGGCGGCGCGGTCGTACGGCAGACGGGGGTGAATCCGCAGGTGGCGACGGTCGTGGAGCGGCTGGCGGATCCCTGTCCGGAGCAGCCGGTGGCCGCGCGCATCGTGCGGGCGGTGAACGCCTATGAGGAGAAGGCGCGCGACGCGGGGCCCGACGGGCCGCTGAAGGCGCTGGAGGAGCTGCGACTGGGCACCGCCGGGGACTACGCGCCGGAGGTGGTGGGGTCGCTCGCACGGGTGCTTCGCGTCCAGGGGGTGGGGTACAAGACTCCGGCGCGCTGGGGGTCTCCCCAGGCGCTCGGCTCCGGGGGAGCCTCGGGCAAGGGGGTGGCGGGTGACGGGCACGAGACTGTCTGACACCCCCTGTGGCTGGGTAACCCATGGGTAATGAGCGCCCTTCCAGCCGTACGTGGTTGGATGCGAATGAGAGTGTGTCCGGGGGCGAGCACTAGCCAGCCCACTCCACGGAACTGGCAGGCGGGAATCGTGAGGATCTTCGGCAAGGGACGGCACCGGCCCTCCGCCTCCTGGCGGCAGGCCACCGACCGGGCGTTCACGCTCATCGGCGACGGCCGGTACGAGGACGCGGGCGCGCTGCTGACAAGGGCCGCCGATCTGGAGCCCTGGCTGTCGGAGTCCTGGTTCAACCTCGCGCTGCTCCACAAGTTCCGGCACGACTGGGAACAGGCCCGGGCGGCCGGACTGCGGGCCGTGGCGCTGCTGGACCGGGAGACCGGGGCGCCCGACTGGTGGAACGTCGGCATCGCGGCGACCGCACTCCAGGACTGGCCGCTGGCCCGGCGTGCCTGGCAGGCGTACGGACTGCGGATGCCCGGCGGGGCCACCGAGTCCGGTGAGCCGGTCGGGATGGACCTGGGCAGCGCGGCCGTACGGCTCTCCCCGGAGGGGGAGGCCGAGGTGGTGTGGGGGCGCCGGCTGGACCCCGCCCGGATCGAGGTGCTGTCGATCCCACTGCCGTCCTCCGGGCGGCGCTGGGGCGAGGTCGTGCTGCACGACGGGGTGCCGCACGGGGAGCGGACCACGTCGTCCGGGCACGCCTATCCGGTCTTCGACGAGATCGAGCTGTGGGCTCCCTCACCGGTGCCCACCTGGGTGGTCCTCCTGGAGGCCGCCACCGAGGCCGACCGGGACGCGCTGGAGCAGCTGGCCGCGGACGCGGGCTTCGCCGCGGAGGACTGGTCGTCGTCCGTGCGGCTGCTGTGCCGGATGTGCTCGGAGTCGCGGATGCCGTCCGACGAGGGCGACGGCGAGCACCTGGACCCGCACGACCACAGTGAACCCGGTCACCCCGGGCCGCTGGGCCACCGCACGGACGGGCAGCTCTGGGTGCCGGAGCGGGAGTGCGGGGTGGCCGCGCCGGCCGCCCTGGTCCGGGGGTTGCTGGACGGATGGGTCGCCGACAGCCCGGACTCGCGGGACTGGCGGGACCTCGAAGAGGTCTGCTGAGCGGTTTCTGCCCGACGGTTCCCCTTTAGGCTGTACTCCGCAGAATTTCTCATGCTTGCAGGAAGGCATACGTCGGTCATGGCGCAGCAGGACACCGAGCAGCAGCACGCGGGCGTGCTCCCCGTGGACGACGAGGGCTTCGTCGTCGACACCGAGGACACGGAGGAGCGCGAGAACGCCTGGCGTGAGCGCGGCACCTCGCGGCCGATCACCGTCGTCGGGAACCCGGTGCTGCACAAGGAGTGCAAGGACGTCACCGAGTTCGGGGCCGAGCTGGACCAGCTGGTGGCGGACATGTTCGCCTCGCAGCGCACCGCCGAGGGCGTGGGCCTGGCCGCCAACCAGATCGGCGTCGACCTGAAGGTCTTCGTCTACGACTGCATGGACGACGAGGGCAAGCGGCACGTCGGTGTCGTCTGCAACCCGACCCTTGTCGAGCTGCCCGCGGACCAGCGCCGGCTGGACGACAGCAACGAGGGCTGCCTGTCGGTGCCGACGGCGTACGCGCCGCTGGCCCGCCCGGACTACGCCGAGGTGAGCGGGCAGGACGAGAAGGGCAACCCGATCAAGGTGCGCGGCACCGGCTACTTCGCCCGGTGTTTGCAGCACGAGACGGACCATCTGTACGGCTACCTCTACATCGACCGTCTCTCCAAGCGGGAGCGCAAGGACGCGCTGCGGCAGATGGCCGAGAACGAGCCTCGCTACCCCGTGGTCGCCAACGACTGAGGCACGCGGGCCGCGCCGGCTCGAAGCCCCGGCTCGAAGCCCCTCGGCGAACCCCTCAAGTGCCCTTCGTACGGCGCCCGTTCAGGACCCCCACCCTGAACGGGCGCCGTTCGTATGTCCGTCGTACGTTCGATCCCATACCTGTAGATACTGATCTCGTGGGGTAGTGAATGAAGCAAACTCGTTCCCAGAACGGTCAGTTGTGGTGCTGAATGTAAGTGCGGGGATACGCAACGGCGCACGCCCGGCACAGCGGGCGGGGCGTGTACAACTGGCGGGCTGAGAGGGGTTTGTTCGTGCACGCTTTCTCACGCAGCACCACATCGACACCGACGGCGGTACCGGTACCACCGACGCTCTCTCTCCCGGTGATCGAAGAAGCGTTTCCCAGGCAACTCCACCCGTATTGGCCCAGGCTCCAGGAGAAGACCCGCACCTGGCTCCTCGAAAAGCGGCTGATGCCGGCCGACAAGGTCGAAGAATATGCCGACGGCCTTTGCTACACCGACCTCATGGCGGGGTACTACACCAGCGCCCCCGAGGACGTCCTCCAGGCGATAGCGGACTACAGCGCGTGGTTCTTCGTCTGGGACGACCGGCACGACCGTGACATCGTGCACCATCGCCCGGCCGACTGGCGGCGGCTGCGAGTCCGCCTGCACGCGGCCCTCGACTCCCCCGAGGACCATCTGCGCCACGGCGACCCGCTGGTCGCGGGCTTCGCCGACAGCATGGTGCGGCTGTACTCGTTCCTGCCCCACAGCTGGAACACCCGGTTCGCACGCCACTTCCACGCGGTGATCGAGGCGTACGACCGGGAATTCGGAAACCGGACCGCCGGACATGTCCCCACCGTGGAGGAATACCTCGCACTGCGCCGGCTCACCTTCGCACACCGGATCTGGACCGATCTGCTGGAGCCGAGCGCACAACTAGAACTGCCGGACGCGGTACGAAAACACCCGGCATACCGGCGGGCGGCTTTACTGAGCCAGGATTTCGCAGCCTGGTACAACGATCTCTGCTCGCTCCCGAAGGAAATCGCGGGGGATGAGGTCCATAATCTCGGAATCAGTCTTGTCACTCACGACGGGCTGACTCTGGAAGAAGCGGTGACGGAAATCAGGCGGCGCGTCGAGACCTGTATATCCGACTTCCTCGACGCCGAGCGGGACGCTCTGGAATTCGCCGACTCGCTGGCCGACGGCACGGTGCGCGGAAAAGAACTCGGCGTCGCCGTGCGGACCTGCGTCGGCAATATGCGCAACTGGTTCAGCTCGGTCTACTGGTTCCACCACGAGTCCGGCCGGTACAAGGTCGACAGCTGGGACGACCGGTCCACGCCCCCGTACGTCCACAACGAAGCGGCAGGTGAGAAATGACCGTCGAGTCCGTGCACCCCGAAGCCCAGCCCCGAGCGGCTTCGGACCTGCGTGAACCGCCCCTTGCGGGCGGCGGAGTCCCCCTTCTCGGCCACGGCTGGAAGATGGTCCGCGACCCACTCGCCTTCATGTCCCGGCTCCGGGACCACGGAGACGTGGTTCGGCTGAAGCTCGGCCCGAAGACGGTGTACGCCGTCACCACGCCGGAGCTCACCGGCGCACTGGCACTGAGCACCGACTTCGAGATCGCCGGGCCGCTGTGGGAGTCCCTGGAAGGTCTGCTCGGCAAGGAGGGTGTGGCCACGGCGAACGGCCCTCGGCATCGCCGTCAGCGGCGCACCATGCAGCCCGCCTTCCGGCTCGACGCGATCCCCGGGTACGGGCCGATCATGGAGGAGGAGGCGCACGCGGTCACGGTGCGCTGGCAGCCCGGCGAGATCATCGACTGCACCTTCGAGTCCTTCCGGATCGCCGTGCGCGTGGCCGCCCGCTGTCTGCTGCGGGGCGCGTACATGGACGCGCGGGCCGAGCGGCTGGCCGCCGCGCTGGACACCCTCTTCAGGGGCATGTACCGGCGGATGGTGATCCCGCTCGGGCCGCTTTACAAACTGCCGGTTCCGGCCAACCGCGCATTCAATCGCGCCTTGGCCGATTTCCATCTCCTGGTCGACGAGATCGTGACCGAACGCCGGGCATCCGGTCAAAAGCCGAACGATTTGCTGACGGCATTGCTGGAGGCGAAGGACGAAAATGGCGACCCCATTGGGGAGCAGGAGATCCACGATCAGGTCGTCGCGATACTCACTGCGGGCGCCGAAACCGTGGGCTCCACGATCATGTGGCTGCTCCATGTGCTCGCAGAACACCCGGAACACGCCGAGAGGGTACGCGCGGAGGTCGAATCCGTCACCGGCGGCCGGCCCGTGGCATTCGAGGACGCCCGCAGGCTCCGGCACACCAACAATGTCGTCGTGGAGGCAATGCGTTTGCGCCCCGCCATCTGGATTCTGACCCGGCGGGCGGTCTCCGATACATCACTCGGTGGCTATCGCATTCCAGCCGGGGCCGACATCGTCTACAGCCCGTACGCCATCCAGCGCGACCCGAAGTCGTACAGGGACAACCTCCGCTTCGAGCCCGACCGCTGGCTTCCGGAGCGCGCCAAGGAGGTGCCGAAGTACGCCATGAGTCCGTTCGGCGTCGGTAACCGCAAGTGCCCGAGCGACCACTTCTCGATGGCGATGCTGACGCTGATCACGGCGGCGCTCGCCGGCGCGTACCGCTTCGAGCAGGTGCCCGGCTCCAAGGACGCGACCCGGGTGGGCATCACCCTCCACCCGAACAAACTGCTGCTGAGGACGTTGCCGAGGGGCTAGAGCGGAGGGGCTGGAGCGGAGGGGACGCGTGGTCCAGGGGCGGCTCAGGCGGCGGTCGGCCCCTGGAAGGTCCTGCGGTAGGCGTTCGGGGTGGTCCCGAGGGCCCGCATGAACTGGTGGCGCAGCGCCGCCGCCGTACCGAACCCCGTGCGGCCGGCGATCGCGTCCACCGTCTCGTCGGTGGCTTCCAGCAACTCCTGGGCCAGCAGCACCCTTTGACGCAGCAGCCAGCGGTAGGGAGTGGTGCCGGTCTCCTGCTGGAAGCGGCGGGCGAAGGTGCGCGGGGACATGTGCGCGCGCTCGGCGAGCTGCTCGACGGTGACCTCCTCGTCGAGGTGCCGCTCCATCCACGCCAGTACCTCGCCGACCGTGTCGCACTGGGAGCGGGGCAGCGGGCGCTCGATGTACTGGGCCTGCCCGCCGTCCCGATGCGGCGGGACGACCATCCGCCGGGCGATCTTGTTGGCGACCTCGGGCCCCTGCTCCTGGCGCACGATGTGCAGACAGGCGTCGATGCCGGCGGCGGTGCCGGCCGACGTGATCACCGGGCCTTCGTCGACGTACAGGACGTCCGGCTCGATGATCGCCTTCGGGTTGCGCAGCGCCAGTTCGCCGGCCTGCCGCCAGTGCACACTGCACCGCCGCCCGTCGAGCAGTCCGGCCGCCCCCAGGACGAAGACGCCGGAGCACACGCTGAGCACCCGCGCACCCCGGTCGACGGCCCTGACCAGGGCGTCCAGCAGCTCGGCCGGGTAGTCCCGGACGACATAGTCACGGCCGGCCGGCAGGGTGATCAGGTCGGCCTCCGCCAGCCGCTCCAGGCCGTACGGTGTGGAGACGGTGAGCCCGCCGACATGGGTGCTCAGCGTCGGTCCCTCGGCCGAGACGACCGAGAAATCGTAGGTGGGCAGTCCCTCGTCGCTGCGGTCGATGCCGAACACCTCGCAGACGACGCCCAGTTCAAAGGGGTGCACGCCGTCGAGCAGGACGGCCGCCACGTTCTTCAGCATGCTGCCAGTATGCCTCGGAAGTGGCAGTAAATCGAGGGTCCACGGCAGTCCTGCCACTGTTCGTAAGGAGTGTCCGGCGCGACAGTGGTGTCATGAATACGGAACAGACACAGACACTGCTCGCCATGCTCGTCGTCGCCGGCATGTTCGTCCTCCTGGTCCTCCCGTCAGTGATCGGGATCGTGCACGACCGGCGCATCGACCGTCAGATCAGGGAGGCCCAGGAGGCCCGCAAGGCGGCGGAGGACGCCGCCTCGGCCCAGCAGACTCAGAAGTCCTCGTCCAGGTCGACGGTGCCCTCCACCGCCACCTGGTACGCCGACGGACGCCGCTCGAAGAAGTTGGTGAGCTCCTGAACCCCCTGCAGCTCCATGAAGGAGAAGGGGTTCTCGGAGCCGTACACCGGAGCGAAGCCGAGCCGCGTCAGACGCTGATCGGCGACACACTCCAGGTACTGCCGCATCGAGTCGGTGTTCATGCCCGGGAGGCCGTCACCGCACAGGTCGCGCGCGAACTGCAGCTCGGCCTCGACGGCCTCCCTCAGCATGTCGGTGACTTGCTGCTCGAGCTGGTCGTCGAACAGCTCCGGCTCCTCCTTGCGGACGGTGTCGACCACGTCGAAGGCGAAGGACATGTGCATCGTCTCGTCGCGGAACACCCAGTTGGTGCCGGTCGCGAGGCCGTGCAGCAGGCCCCGGCTGCGGAACCAGTAGACGTAGGCGAAGGCGCCGTAGAAGAACAGGCCCTCGATGCACGCCGCGAAGCAGATCAGGTTCAGCAGGAAGCGGCGCCGGTCGGCCTGGGTCTGCAGGCTCTCCAGCTTCTCGACCTCGTTGATCCACTTGAAGCAGAACTCGGCCTTCTCGCGGATGGACGGGATGTTCTCGACCGCGTCGAAGGCCGCCGCCCGGTCCTCCGGGTCGGGGAGGTAGGTGTCCAGCAGCGTCAGATAGAACTGGACGTGCACGGCCTCCTCGAAGAGCTGGCGCGACAGGTACAGGCGCGCCTCCGGGGAGTTGATGTGCTTGTACAGCGTCAGCACCAGGTTGTTCGCGACGATCGAGTCTCCCGTCGCGAAGAACGCGACAAGCCGGCCGATCATGTGCTGCTCGCCCTCGGACAGCTTCGCGAGGTCGGCGACGTCCGAGTGGAGGTCGACCTCCTCCACGGTCCAGGTGTTCTTGATCGCGTCCCGGTAGCGCTCGTAGAAGTCCGGGTAGCGCATGGGGCGCAGGGTCAGTTCGAAGCCCGGGTCGAGGAGATTGGCGTTACGGGTACTCATTACTGGCAGGCCTCGCAGGACTCGGGGTTTTCCAGGGAGCAGGCGACGGCGTCGGGCTCGGCGATCTGCTGGACGGGGATGGTCTTCTCGGGCTGGGCGGCCTGGCCCTGGGCGGCGCGGGCGATACGGGTCGCCGGGCGCGAGCGCAGGTAGTACGTCGTCTTCAGGCCGGACTTCCAGGCGTAGGCGTACATCGAGGAGAGCTTGCCGATGGTCGGCGTCTCCAGGAACAGGTTCAGGGATTGCGACTGGTCCAGGAACGGGGTCCGCGCCGCCGCCATGTCGATCAGACCCCGCTGCGGGATCTCCCACGCCGTGCGGTACAGCGCCCGTACGTCGGCCGGGATCCAGGCGAAGTCCTGTACCGAGCCGTTGGCCTCGCGCAGCGCCTCACGAGTGCGGGCGTCCCAGACACCCAGGGCCTTCAGCTCGTCGACCAGGTAGGAGTTGACCTGGAGGAACTCGCCCGACAGCGTCTCGCGCTTGAACAGGTTGGAGACCTGCGGCTCGATGCACTCGTAGACGCCGGCGATGGACGCGATGGTGGCAGTGGGGGCGATGGCCAGCAGCAGGGAGTTGCGCAGTCCGGTGGTGGCGATACGGCTGCGCAGGGCGTCCCAGCGCTCGGGCCAGGTGAGCTCGACGCCGTAGTGGTCGGGATGCAGCACACCCTGCGCCGTGCGGGTCTTCTCCCAGGCCGGCAGCGGGCCGCTGCGCTCGGCGAGGTCGGCGGACGCCTCGTACGCGGCGAGCATGATGCGCTCGGCGATGCGCGTGGACAGGGCGCGTGCCTCGGGAGAGTCGAAGGGCAGCCGCAGCTTGAAGAAGACGTCCTGGAGGCCCATCGCGCCCAGGCCCACCGGGCGCCACTTGGCGTTGGACCGGCCCGCCTGCTCGGTCGGGTAGAAGTTGATGTCGACGACCCGGTCGAGGAAGGTGACGGCCGTGCGGACGGTCTCGTCCAGGCGCTCCCAGTCGATGTCCCCGTCGACCCCGTCGGCCCCGGTGTTCACGAAGGCACCGAGGTTGACCGAACCCAGGTTGCAGACCGCCGTCTCCCCGTCGTCGGTGACCTCCAGGATCTCCGTGCAGAGGTTGGAGGAGTGCACGACATGGCCGGGCAGGGCCGTCTGGTTGGCGGTGCGGTTGGCGGCGTCCTTGTAGGTCATCCAGCCGTTGCCGGTCTGCGCGAGGGTGCGCATCATCCGGCCGTACAGGTCACGGGCCGGGAGGGTCTTGCGCGCGAGGCCCTGCTCCTCGGCCTTGCGGTAGGCCGCCTCGAACTCCTCGCCCCACAGGTCGACCAGCTCGGGCACGTCGGCGGGGGAGAACAGGCTCCACTGCGCGTCCGCGTTGACCCGGCGCATGAACTCGTCCGGGATCCAGTGCGCGAGGTTCAGGTTGTGCGTACGGCGGGCGTCCTCACCGGTGTTGTCGCGCAGCTCCAGGAACTCCTCGATGTCGGAGTGCCAGGTCTCCAGGTACACCGCGGCGGCACCCTTGCGCCGGCCGCCCTGGTTCACGGCGGCCACCGAGGCGTCGAGGGTCTTCAGGAACGGGACGATGCCGTTGGAGTGCCCGTTGGTGCCGCGGATCAGCGAACCCCGGGAGCGGATGCGGGAGTACGAGAGTCCGATGCCGCCGGCGTGCTTGGAGAGGCGGGCGACCTGGTGGTAGCGGTCGTAGATGGAGTCCAGCTCGTCCTTGGGGGAGTCCAGGAGGTAGCAGGACGACATCTGGGGGTGCCGGGTGCCGGAGTTGAAGAGGGTGGGGGAGGAGGGCAGGTAGTCGAGGCGGCTCATGAGCCCGTAGAGCGCGGCGACTTCGTCCACCGACCGGAGGGTGTCGTCCTCCGCCAAGCCCGCGGCGACGCGCAGCATGAAGTGCTGGGGCGTCTCGACGACCTTGCGGGTGATGGGGTGCCGGAGCAGATACCGGCTGTGCAGGGTGCGCAGGCCGAAGTAGCCGAAGCGGTCGTCGGCGGCGGGGTCGATGAGCGCGTCGAGGCGGGCGGCGTGCATCGTCACGAACTGTGCGGTGCGGTCGGCGATGAGGCCCTCGCGGTGTCCGACCGTGACCGATTCCGTGAAGGAGGTGACGCCCTGCGAGGCGGCCTCGGCGGCGATGCCGATGGTCAGCAGACGGGCGGCGAGCCTGCTGTAGGCGGGGTCCTCGGAGATCAGTCCGGCCGCCGCCTCGGTGGCCAGCTCGCGCAGCTCCGACTCGTCGGCCCGGGCGGACCGGCCGCGCAGCGCGGCGGCGGCGACCCGGCCGGGGTCGGCGTCGGGGAGGTCGGCGGTCAGCTCGGTCAGGGTCCGCAGCAGCGCGGCACCGGGACCGTCGTTCTCCTGCTCGACCGCTGCTGAAGCCGGTTCGGCTGGCGCGATGGTCACGTGGGGCTCTCCCTCGCTCGGCACGGGGGCCTTGCGGAGGGCAGGGGGCAGCACACGAGCGCACGGGGCGTCGCGTCCACCGGCCCATTCCACGAGGCCCGGACGTCAGGGCGCACCGACCGGGTGGCCGGGCGCGCTGTCGGCAGGTCCTCGGACTGACTCCTGTGCGGGACGCTGTTGGGAACAGACATGCACAAGTACACCGTTGCGGGACAGTTCCGGATTCGCACCGGATTCCCCTGCGGCGACAGCGAGCATGAGCATACATCTTGTGCCGGGCTGTCGTGTCACCCCCAGATGTAGTGTCTCGCTGGTTTCAGAGCGTCAACTCATGGGCGAGGAGAGTGATGCCGGGCCCGGGGCACCCGAGCGCACGACAGCGGGCCGCCGAGGGTCGTGCCCTCGGCGGCCCGCTGTGGGTGGGGGCCGGCGCCCTTCGGAGCCGGCCGATCCGAACGACAGGCCCTAGTGCGAGCTTCCCGCCGTGGCGGGCGGCAGCTCCACCTGGACGCCGGGGTCGCCCGCGTCCGCCGTGTAGTCCTCGGGCTTCGTCTCGTCGATGCCCTCCGGAGCCTTGGCGGCCTTCAGGACGAACGTCAGGACCACCGTGACGACGACGTTGAGCACGAACGCCGTCAGACCGATGTAGCCGATCTCACCGATGCCGGGGATCTCCTTGGCCGAGCCGCCGAAGTGCTTCTGCGTCGGCGAGGCGACACCGTACGCGGCGACCGTGCCGTAGATCATGCCGACCGCCCAGCCGGCCAGCAGGGCCCAGCGATGGAACCAGCGGGTGAACAGGCCGCCGACCAGGGCCGGGAAGGTCTGGAGGATCCAGATGCCGCCCAGGAGCTGGAAGTTGATGGCGACCGTCTTGTCCATGGTGAGCACGAAGGCCAGCGCGCCCACCTTCACCAGCAGGGAGACCAGCTTGGAGACCTTGGTCTCCTGCGCGGGTGTCGCGTCCGGCTTGATGAAGTCCTTGTAGATGTTGCGGGTGAAGAGATTCGCCGCCGCGATCGACATGATGGCCGCCGGCACCAGGGCGCCGATGCCGATCGCCGCGAAGGCCACGCCCGCGAACCAGTCCGGGAACATCGTCTCGAACAGCTGCGGGATCGCCAGCTGGCCGTTCTGCACCTTGATGCCGGCCGCGATCGCCATGAAACCGAGCAGCGCCAGCAGGCCCAGCATCAGGGAGTACAGCGGCAGGATCGTGGTGTTGCGGCGGATCACCTCACGGCTGCGGGAGGACAGCGTCGCGGTGATGGAGTGCGGGTACATGAACAGCGCGAGCGCGGAGCCCAGCGCCAGTGTGGCGTACGTCCACTGGCCCGCCTCGGCCGGGACCAGCGCGCCGCGGGGCGCGCCCGTGGCCGGGTTCGTCTGGCTGTACGCCTCGCCCGCCTTGGCGAAGATCTCGTCGAAGCCGCCGAGCTTGATAGGGATGTAGATGATCGCCACCGCGATGACGATGTAGATCAGCGTGTCCTTCACGAACGCGATCAGGGCGGGGGCCCGCAGGCCCGAGGAGTAGGTGTACGCGGCCAGCACACCGAAGGCGATGAGCAGCGGCAGGTCCTTGATGAACCAGTTCGTGTTCTCCCCGCCGCCGACGCCCATCACGTCCAGCACGGCCTGGATGCCGACGAGCTGGAGCGCGATGTACGGCATCGTCGCCAGGATGCCGGTCAGCGCCACCGCCAGCGACAGGCCCTTGGAGCCGAAGCGCCCGCGCACGAAGTCCGAGGTCGTGACATATCCGTGCTTGTGCGAGACCGACCACAGGCGGGGCAGGAACGTGAAGATCAGGGGGTAGACCAGGATCGTGTACGGCACCGCGAAGAAGCCCGCAGCCCCGGCCGCGTAGATCGCCGCGGGGACCGCCACGAAGGTGTACGCCGTGTACAGGTCGCCGCCGAGCAGGAACCAGGTGACCCAGGTGCCGAACGACCGGCCGCCCAGGCCCCATTCGTCGAGGCTGTGCTCGTTCTCGGCCTTGCGCCAGCGCGCGGCCAGGAAGCCCATGACCGTGACGAGCAGGAAGAAGAAGATGAAGACGGCGAGTGCCACGCCGTTCACGCCGTCCTTCACTTCGACGCACCGCCCTTCCGGGACGCGCGGGAGCGCTGGTCACGCTGCCACAACTTGTAGGCGACCATCGTCAGCAGCGTGGAGAGAAGGACCCACAGCATCTGGTACCAGTAGAAGAACGGGATGCCGGCGAGCTCCGGGTCGGCCTTGGCGTACGAACCCACCCACAGCATCGCCACGAAGGGCGCGCCGAGACAGAGCGCGATGACGACCCGCACGGGCGTCACCGTCCCTCTGTTCACTTCTGGGGCATCTGACATCTGACGGCTCCGTCCCCTCGCTGATCACCTGAGAAACGCCCGGGCAATCTAGGTGACGGTGCAACTACAGCGGAAGACCCTGTCCGCATATCGGATGTGGAGGATTGGTGTGCACGACAGCCGGCCGGCGTCGGCGCCCTCAGCGGCAGCTGAACCCTGGTGCGGGTACGCCTCCGGACGGCGACGGTCCGGGCGTTCTCGGTGCGCATCGGGGGTCCTCCCGTCCATGCGGCGACGAACGTAGAGCAGCAAGGGCGGATGCGCTACACCACCCGCACCACCTGACAGCTCTTAATCCCGGGGTCGCTTGAGCCGCGCGACGAACTTGTACCGGTCGCCCCGGTAGACCGACCGCACCCACTCCACCGGCTGCCCGTCCCGGTCCAGCGAGTGGCGGGACAGCATCAGCATGGGAAGGCCCACATCGGTGCCGAGCAGGCCGGCCTCGCGCGGGGTGGCCAGGGAGGTCTCGATGGTCTCCTCGGCCTCGGCGAGATGGACGTCGTAGACCTCGGCGAGCGCGGTGTAGAGGGAGGTGTACTTGACCAGGGACCTGCGCAGGGCGGGGAAGCGCTTGGCCGAGAGGTGGGTGGTCTCGATGGCCATCGGCTCGCCGTTCGCCATGCGCAGCCGCTCGATGCGCAGCACCCGGCCGCCGGCGGTGATGTCGAGCAGATCGGCGAGGCGGTCGTCGGCGGTGATGTAGCCGATGTCGAGGAGCTGCGAGGTGGGCTCGAGGCCCTGGGCGCGCATGTCCTCGGTGTACGAGGTGAGTTGCAGCGCCTGCGAGACCTTCGGCTTGGCCACGAACGTGCCCTTGCCCTGGATGCGTTCCAGGCGGCCCTCGACGACCAGTTCCTGGAGCGCCTGGCGCACGGTGGTGCGGGAGGTGTCGAACTCGGCGGCCAGCGTGCGCTCGGGCGGGACCGGGGTACCGGGCGCCTGGGTCTCCGTCATGTCGAGGAGGTGCTTCTTCAGGCGGTAGTACTTGGGCACGCGGGCGGTACGGACGGTGGTGCCGTTCTCGTTCTCCGCACTGCTGACGTCGGTGCTCATGGCCTGCCTTCCCGGCTCCGGATGCGGATCACATCGTGATCCCCTCTGTATACCGTCGCCACCTCTTTTGGTCTAGTCCACAGCCTCAAGTGGTCTAGCGGACGAGAGTACTCCGGCCGCGCTGTTTTCGCTGCCTTCTTACTTAAAGGTTCCTGCATATGTAGGTCGCATAACGGCTGGTCGGAGCCCATTCGAGCACCCTTGACACCCTTTCTGGTCTGGTCCAAGCTCCCCGTACTGGTCTACACCATTGGTCCAGGTCCCGGCCCAACGCTCGTGCGGGGAGGCAGGGGGGTTTGTGGCATCCCTGAGGAGGGTGGCGTGAAGCGCAAGCTGATATCCGCGATCGGTGTCGCGGGCATGATGATCTCCCTGGCGGCGTGCGGGGGCGACGGCGGCGACGGCGACAAGGCCGGGGCGGACGGGTACGCGGGCGAGACGCTCACGGTGTGGGTGATGGACGGCTCCTCGCCCGACCAGTGGCAGAAGGACGTCACCGCGGCCTTCGAGAAGAAGACCAAGGCGAAGGTCGAGTTCAAGATCCAGCAGTGGAACGGCATCCAGCAGAAGCTGACCACCGCCCTGTCCGAGGAGAACCCGCCGGACGTCTTCGAGATCGGCAACACCCAGACCCCGGCCTACGCCAAGACCGGTGGCCTCGCCGACCTCGCCGACCTCAAGAACGAGATCGGCGGCGAGTGGACCGCGTCCCTCAACGAGTCCTCCATCTTCGAGGGCAAGCAGTACGCCGCCCCCTGGTACTTCGCCAACCGCGTCGTCCTCTACAACAAGAAGGTCTGGGCCGAGGCCGGCATCAAGGACACCCCCAAGACCCGCGACGAGTTCTACGCCGACCTCAAGCAGATCGGCGAGAAGACCGACGCCGAGCCCATCTACCTGCCGGGCCAGAACTGGTACCACTTCGTGGGCCTCACCATCGGTGAGGGCGTCCAGCTGGTGAAGGAGGAGAACGGCAGGTACGTCTCCAACCTCGCCGACCCCAAGGTCGCCGCGGCCATGGAGACGTACAAGAAGTTCCAGTCGCTGTCCAAGGCGCCCAAGGACAAGGACGAGGCCACCCCGCAGCAGGGCGAGGTCTTCGGCAAGGGCGATGTCGGCGCGTTCATCGGCATGGGCTGGGAAGCCGGCATCGCCATCAAGGCCAACCCGAAGATCGAGAAGGAGATCGGCTACTTCACCATCCCGGGAGCCACGGCCGACAAGCCCGAGGGTGTCTTCCTCGGCGGCTCCAACCTCGCGGTCGCCGCGGGCAGCAAGAAGCAGGAGCTGGCCAAGGAGTTCCTGAAGATCGCGCTGAGCGACAAGTACGAGGGCCAGCTGGCCAAGCTCAACGGCGTCATCCCGAACAAGGAGGCCCTGCAGACCAACCTGAAGGGCAACGCCGTCGCCGAGGCCGCCGCGCCGGCCGCCGCGGGCGGTGGCACCACGCCGCTGATACCGGAGTGGGCCGCCGTGGAGAACGCGCCCAATCCGGTCAAGACGTACATGACCGCCGTGCTGAACGGCAAGTCGCCGGCCGAGGCCGCCAAGCAGGTCGAGGACGACTTCAACAAGCGTCTGGCCCAGCAGCAGTAACGGCACCGGTGTGCACGCCGGGGCGGGGGAAGCGCATGACACCCCCCGCCCCGGCGACCGTACGCGGGCCCACGACGTAGGTCGAGAAGAGAGAGCGCGAGCATGACCGTGCAGACCGAACGGCCGCCCTCCGGTCCGGTGGACGTGGCCAAAAGGGACAAGAGCGGGTCCGCCCGGCCGGGGCCCCGAGCCGCGTCGCGCGCCGGCGCGCTCACCCCCTACCTCCTGCTGCTGCCGGCCTGCGCGGCCACCGTGCTGCTGCTCGGCTGGCCGCTGGTCAAGGACGTCCTGCTGTCGTTCCAGAACCTCAACATGGCGCAGCTGATCCAGCACGTCACCGAGTGGAACGGCATCGACAACTACAAGCAGGTCCTCACCGGCGAGGACTTCTGGCGCGTCACCCTGCGCTCGATCCTGTTCACGGCGGTCAACGTCGCCCTGATCATGATCTTCGGCGCGCTGGTCGGCCTGCTGCTCGCCCGCCTCGGCAGACGGATGCGGGTCATGCTGCTGCTCGGGCTGGTGCTGGCCTGGGCGATGCCCGTGGTCGCCGCGAGCACCGTCTACCAGTGGCTGTTCGCGCAGCGCTTCGGCGTCGTCAACTGGGTGCTGGACAAGCTGGGCTGGCACTCCATGGCCGACTACAGCTGGACCAGCAGCCAGATGTCGACGTTCTTCGTGGTCACGCTGCTGATCGTGTGGATGTCGATCCCGTTCGTCGCGATCAACCTCTACGCGGCCACGACCACCATCCCGGACGAGCTGTACGAGGCGGCGGCGCTGGACGGGGCGGGCGTGTGGAAGAGCTTCACCACGGTGACACTCCCCTTCCTGCGCCCCTTCCTCTACGCCACGACCTTCCTGGAGATCATCTGGGTCTTCAAGGCGTTCGTGCAGGTCTTCACCATCAACGGCGGCGGCCCCGACCGGCTCACCGAGATCCTGCCCGTCTACGCCTACATCGAGGGCGTCGGCAACCAGCACTACGGCATGGGCGCGGCGATCGCCGTCCTGACCATCCTGATCCTGCTCGGCCTGACCGCGTACTACCTCAGGATCGTGCTCAAGCAAGAGGAGGACGAGCTGTGAAGCGCTCGCTCTTCGGCCGCCTGTGGCCCAACGTCACGGCCGTCGTTCTGTTCATCGGCTTCGTCTTCCCCGTGTACTGGATGTTCTCCACGGCCTTCAAGCCGACCGGCGACATCATCTCGGAGAACCCGGTGTGGTTCCCGACCGACTTCACCTTCGAGCACTTCAAGCGGGCGACCGGAGTCGACCACTTCTGGACGTACGTCACCAACTCCCTGATCGTGACGCTCTGCGCGGTCGGCTTCGCCCTGGTCATCGCGCTGGCGGGCTCCTTCGCCCTGGCCCGGATGCGGTTCAGGGGGCGGCGCGGCTTCGTCATCGGCTTCATGATGGCCCAGATGGCCCCCTGGGAGGTCATGATCATCGCGATGTACATGATCGTCCGGGACGCGTCGATGCTGAACAGCCTGCTGCCGCTGACGGTCTTCTACATGATGATGATCCTGCCCTTCACCATCCTGACCCTGCGCGGCTTCGTCGCCGCGGTGCCCCGGGAGCTGGAGGAGGCCGCCATGGTCGACGGCTGCACCCGCGCCCAGGCCTTCCGCAAGGTCATCCTGCCGCTGCTGGCACCGGGCCTGATGTCCACCTCGCTGTTCGGCTTCATCACCGCATGGAATGAATTCCCCCTGGTACTGGTGCTGAACAAGGAGGCGGAGGCGCAGACCCTGCCACTGTGGCTGTCCAGCTTCCAGACCGCCTTCGGCAACGACTGGGGCGCGACGATGGCGGCGTCCTCCCTCTTCGCCATCCCGATCCTGATCCTCTTCGTCTTCCTGCAGCGCAAGGCTGTCAGCGGCCTGACGGCCGGCGCCGTGAAGGGATAACGCCACCCGATGACGACATTCGCCAGCGACACCAGTGCATCGAACTCGGGAAACGACGGCCTCGCGCGCGACGCGCTGACGGTGCTCCAGCCCGGCTTCACCGGCACCACCGCCCCCGACTGGCTGCTGCGCCGCCTCGACGAGGGCCTCGCCTCCGTCGGCCTGTTCGGCCGCAACATCGCCTCGCCCGAGCAACTGTCCGCGCTGACCGCGCAGTTGCGTGCCGAGCGGGACGACGTGCTGGTCGCGATCGACGAGGAGGGGGGTGATGTGACGAGGCTGGAGGTGCGGACCGGCTCCAGCTTCCCCGGCAACCACGCCCTGGGCGCGGTGGACGACGTGGAGCTGACCCGGCAGGTGGCCTTCGAGCTGGGCCGGCGCCTCGCCGCCTGCGGGGTGAACCTCAACTGGGCTCCGTCGGCGGACGTCAACTCCAACCCCTCCAACCCGGTGATCGGCGTGCGCTCCTTCGGCGCCGACACCGCCCTGGTCGCCCGCCACACCGCGGCCTATGTCACCGGCCTCCAGGCGGCGGGCGTCGCGGCCTGCACCAAGCACTTCCCGGGCCACGGCGACACGGCGGTCGACTCCCACCACGCCATGCCCCGCATCGACGCGGACACCTCGACACTCGCGGAGCGCGAACTCAGCCCCTTTCGCGCGGCGATCGCCGCCGGCACCAGGGCGGTGATGAGCGCCCACATCCTCGTCCCCGCCCTGGACCCCGACCGCCCGGCGACACTCTCCCGGCCGGTCCTGACCGACCTCCTGCGCGGCGAACTCGGCTACACCGGCCTGATCGTCACCGACGGCATGGAGATGCAGGCCATCGCCGCGACCTACGGCATCGAACGCGGCAGCGTCCTTGCCATCGCGGCCGGCGCCGACGCGATCTGCGTGGGCGGCGGCCTCGCCGACGACGAGACGGTACGGCGACTGCGCGACGCCCTCGTCAAGGCGGTCCGGGCCGGCGAACTCCCCGAGGAGCGGCTGGCCGACGCGGCGCAACGAGTGCGCGAGCTGGCCCGCTGGACCGCCACCGAGGCCAAGGCGGAGACCGAGCCCCGGCCGGACATCGGCCTCGTCGCGGCCCGCCGCGCGCTGCGGACCACTGACAGCACGGACAGCACGGAGGGCTTCGGCCCGCTCACCGAGGCCCCCTTTGTCGCCGCCTTCACTCCGGTCGCGAACATCGCCGTCGGCGACGAGACGCCATGGGGCGTGGCGGTGGAGCTCACCCGACTGCTGCCCGGGACCGAGACGGGCAGCTTCGCCGGGCAGGACGCGGCAGCGCAGGCGCTTCAGGCGGCGGGGAAACGGCGGATCGTGGCAGTGGTCCGCGACGAACACCGCCACCCCTGGATGGCAGCGGCACTCGACACCCTGCTGCGGTCCCGCCCGGACACCATCGTGGTCGAGATGGGCGTCCCCCAGGCCCCACCCCGCGGCGCCCTGCACATCGCCACGAACGGCGCCGCCCGTGTGTGCGGACGTGCGGCGGCGGAGATCATCGCGGGCGAGTAGCGGCTACGACGACGAAGGCGCCGGTTCCCACGCAGGAACCGGCGCCTTCGACGCTCTCCGGGGAGCCGATCTCGGCCCTTCCCGGCCCGTCCTGTCCCGGCCCTTCCTGGCCCGTCCCTAAATCCCCTGCCAGTCCGGCTTGTTGGCATAGGTGTGCCGGAAGTAGTCCGCGAGCTTCAGCTTGGACGCCGCCCCCTCGTCCACGACGACCGTGGCGTGCGGGTGCAGTTGCAGCGCCGAGGCCGGGCAGACCGCAGCGACCGGCCCCTCGACGGTGGCGGCGACCGCGTCCGCCTTGCCCTCACCGGTGGCCAGCAGAACCAGGTGCCGTGCCTCCAGGATCGTCCCGATCCCCTGGGTGATGACGTGATGCGGCACCTGCTCGATGTCCCCGTCGAAGAACCGCGCGTTGTCGACCCGTGTCTGCTCGGTCAGCGTCTTGATCCGGGTCCGGGAGGCCAGTGACGAGCACGGCTCGTTGAACCCGATGTGTCCGTCCGTCCCGATCCCGAGCAACTGGAGATCGACGCCCCCCGCCGCGGCGAGCGCCGCGTCATACGCCTCGCAGGCCCCCTGCACATCCTCGGCCGTACCGTCGGGCCCCATGAACGCGTCCATCCCGATCCCGAGGGGCTCCAGCACCTCACGCCGCAGCACCGACCGGTAAGACTCCAGGTGCTCGGCGGGCAGCCCCACATATTCGTCGAGCTGCGCGATCCGAGCGCGCGAGGCGTCCACGGCACCGGAAGCCACCTTGGCCGTGAGCGCCGTGTAGACGGGCAGCGGAGTCGACCCGGTGGCCACGCCGAGCACGGCGTCGGGCTTGCGCCTGAGCAGCTGCGCCATGGCTTCGGCTATCAGCTCGCCACCCGCCTTGGCGTCCGGAACGATGACAACTTCCACGCTGGCCTGCCGATCTGAAGAGGGACTCGAAGGGCACCCTGAAGGGGCATGTGGTTTAGACCAATCTAACAGAGCGGGCCTTCGGGGCCCAGGCGAAGGAACGGGTTGCCGGCGATTGAGCGGGGGACGAAGGAGCGGGTTGCCGGCGGCTCCGCAGGGGGTTGGCGGGCGTTTCTGCGGGCGTCGGCGGAGGGCGACCTGCGGGCGTCGGGAGAGGGCGAAACCTGCGGACGGGCAGGGGGAGAGAGCTGGGGGCGCGCCATGGCTCGGAGGGGGGAGGGGACGGGAGAAGAGGGGACGGCAGGGGGCGAGGTGAGGGGAGGGGAGGGAGAGGTCGGCGCCGGTGGCAGGGGACGGCGCCGGCGGCAGAGGAGCCGGGCGCCCGGGAATCGTGGGCGGGCGTCATCCCCTGTTCGGGAGTGGAATGGAGCTGTGCGTCCAAAGCACCAGCGGCGACCGGCGACCGGCGACCGGCGACCGACGACGAGCCACCGGTGACCGGCCGCCGACGCCCCGCCCGGCGCGACCAGCGCGAGCCACGGCGAGCGCTAGAGCAGGAAGGGCCCCATGACCACCGCCAGCACCCCGTACCCGCCCGACCCCCACGCCCCGCACAACGACCTCCCCGGCCGCATCATGGCCCGCGAGATGGCCGAACAGCCCGCCGTGCTGCGCCGGATCCTGACCCAGGGCGCCCCCGCCATCCGCAAGGTCGCCCAGGAGATCGCCGCCCGAGCCCCCCGCTTCGCCCTGCTCACCGCCCGCGGCACCTCCGACCACGCCGCGCTGTACGCCAAGTACCTGATGGAGATCCGCCTCGGCCTGCCCTGCGGTCTGACCTCGATGTCGACCACCACGGCGTACGGCGCCCGCCCCGACCTCACCGATGTCCTCGTCGTCACCGTCAGTCAGTCCGGCGGTTCCCCGGACCTCGTCGCCTCGACCCGGGCCGCCAGGCAGGCCGGTGCGATCACGCTCGCGGTGACCAACAACCCCGACTCACCGCTGGCCGCCGTCTCCGAGTACCACCTCGACATCATGGCCGGACCCGAGAGGGCCCTCCCCGCGACCAAGACCTATACGGCCTCCCTTCTCACTCTGTACCTCCTCGTCGAGGGTCTGCGCGGCGGCGACGGCGTCCCCGCCAAGGTGCTGCCGCACCAGGCCGAGCAACTGCTCGCCCGGCAGGACGAGGTCCGCGTCCTCGCCGCCCGCTACCGATTCGCCGAACGCATGGTCATCACCTCCCGTGGCTACGGCTACCCCACGGCCAAGGAAGCCGCCCTGAAGCTGATGGAGACCAGCTACATCCCGGCACTCGCCTACTCCGGCGCCGACCTCCTGCACGGCCCGCTCGCCATGGTCGACAACGTCTCCCCGGTGATCGCGGTCGTCCCCGACGGCAAGGGCGGCGAGGCGCTCCAGCCGGTGCTCGACCGACTCCGTGGCCGCGGCGCCGACCTGGTCGTCATCGGGCCCCGGCACCAGGTCGAGCGGGCCTCGGCCGGCTTCGTCCTGCCCACGGAGGAGGCCGCCGAGGAGGTGCAGCCGATCCTGGAGATCCTCCCGCTCCAGCTCCTGGCGTACGAGGTCACCATCGCCCGCGGACAGGACCCGGACGCCCCGCGCGCCTTGGCGAAGGTGACGGAGACCAGCTGAGGTCCATCGAGCCCGCCGGTCCCCTCAGGTGATCGAGCCCCCCGTCGCGTCCACCCAGCTCCCCGTGACCCACCGGCCATCCTCCGAGGCCAGGAACGCCACCACGTCCGCGACCTCGGCCGGCGTCCCGACCCCGCCCAGCGCCGATATCGCCTCTGCCCGCGCCCAGCCGCCCTCGGTGCCGTGCAGGAACTCGGCGGTGTTGTCGGTGTCGATCAGGCCCGGTGCCACGGAGTTCACCCTGATGCCCCGAGGACCCAGAACCTTGGACAGGTCCCGGGTGAGGACGTCCAGCGCGCCCTTCGTCATCGCGTACGCCATGTTCTCGGGCATCACCGCGGTCCGGGCCAGGCCCGACGAGATGTTGATGACCCGGCCGCCGTCCCGCAGTCGCGTCATGCCGTGCTTGACGATGAAGAACGGCGCCTTCACATTCACTGCGAAGACGGCGTCGTACTCCCGCTCCTCGATCTCCTCGATCGGCCGTGTGTTGCCGATCCCGGCGTTGTTCACCAACACGTCCAGCCCGTCCGCGTGCCGGTCGAACTCCTCCCACAGCGCCTCGGCGTCCCCGGGCACCCCCAGCTCGACGCCGAGGGTGAACGCCGAACCGCCCGCCGCCTCGATAGCGGCGACCGTCTCCTTCGCCGCCGCCTCGTTCCTGCCGTAGTGCACGCCGACCCGCGCACCGTCGCGTCCCAGTCGCTCCGCGATGCCGCGGCCGATCCCGCGGCTCGCCCCCGTGACGAGAACCGTCCTGCCCGCAAGCGCACCCATGCCGACGCCCCCTCTGATTTCTCTAGCGGTCGATACAAAAATGACCGTAGATCACGCGCTCGTCATTTGTCTAGCGCCCGCTATAAAATGCACTCCATGGTGAGCAACGAGACCGAGGCGAAGGCCGGGCGCACGACCAAGCCCCGCGGCCGTCCCCGCTCCTTCGATCGCGAGACCGCCCTGGAGAAGGCGATCCTCGCCTTCTGGGAGCACGGCTACGAGGCGACCTCCGTCTCCGACCTCACTCGTGTCATGGACATCGGCGCCCCGAGCCTGTACGCCGCCTTCGGCGACAAGCAGTCGCTGTTCGAGGAGGTCGTCCGCGAATACGGCGTGCGCTACGGCTCCTTCGCCGATCGCGCCCTCGCCGAGGAGATCACCGCCCGTGCCGCCGTGGCGCGGATGCTGCGCGAAGCCGCCGCCGAGTACACCGATCCCGCCCATCCGCAGGGCTGCCTGGTCGTCCATGCGGCGACCAACTGCTCGACACCCGAGGTCGAGGAGTCGCTGCGAGGGCGGCGCAATGCCAACATCGCCGCCATCCGCAGTCGGATCGACGCGGATGTCGCCGCGGGCACCCTCCCCGCCGGCACCGATTCCGCCGCGCTGGCCCGGCATGCCGGCGCGATGATCCAGGGCATGTCACAACAGGCGCGCGACGGGGCGAGCCGGGAGGAACTGGAGGCGCTCGCGGAAATTGCCATGGCCATCTGGCCCCGCACATGAACCCACACGGGTTAGGCTGCGTGGTGCATGCCAGAGCGTCCTACTGGTCACTCAGACCGGCCGGGACGCCGAGAGAAAGCATCAACGGCAAACAGCCTCCCACGCATGGACACACCAGAGTGGTCTAGTCCACAATGCGAAGGAGTGCGTAGGACAAGAACGCACCGACTTCCGTCTTCCCCGCACAGGAAGGCGGACCGAGGAACCGGAGCTCTCTGCCCTGACTGCCCCGGCTCCTCATCCTTCGGCCGACCGGGACCGCACACCCCACGGCCGATATTGCTCCGGGCTGCGGTGCCGGGAGGGTTGAGGGTCCCTCTCAGGCGCCGCGGCCCGCGGGTGTTTCTGCGACGGATTCAGCGCGGTCGGTCGAACGGCCCGATCGGCCTGATCGCTTCCCCGGTGGCTGGTTTCGAGTGATGTCCGAACCGCCAGGTACGCTCGGCCACGTGCCCTCCATGAACGAACTCGTACGCCAGCACACGGCCCTCGACGACTCCGACCTCGAGTGGCTCCATCTGCTGGTCTCGGAGTGGCAGCTGCTCTCCGACCTCTCCTTCGCCGACCTCGTTCTGTGGGTACCCACCAGTGACGGCACGCGGTATGTCTCAGTGGCACAGATGCGGCCCAACACCGGCCCCACCTCGTACCAGGACGACATGGTCGGCCATCTCGTCCCGCGTGGCCGCCGTCCGATGCTGGACGCCGCGCTCGACGAGGGCCGGATCGTGCGCGAGGGCGACCCCGAGTGGCGCGAGGAGGTGCCGGTCCGCGTCGAGTCGATCCCGGTACGACGGGACGGCCGCGTCCTGGGTGTCATCGCCCGCAACACCAACCTGCTGACGGTCCGCACCCCGAGCCGCCTGGAGCTGACCTACCTCCAGAGCGCCTCGGATCTCGCGCAGATGATCGCGGCCGGAGCGTTCCCGTTCGCCAATCAGCAAGTCGACATGGACGCCTCGCCCCGCGTCGGCGACGGCCTGATCCGCGTCGACGCCGACGGCATCGTCCAGTACGCCTCCCCGAACGCGCTGTCCGCCTACCACCGGCTCGGCCTCGCCGCCGACCTGGTCGGCCACCACCTGGGCAAGACCACGGCCGAACTCGCCCCCACCCATGGGCCGGTGGACGAGGCGCTCGCCAAGGTCGCGAGCGGGTGGGCGCCCCGCGAGTTCGAGATCGAGTCGGGTGACGGCGTCATCCAATTCCGGGCGATTCCGCTCAAACCCAAGGGCCCCCGCATCGGTTCGCTGGTCCTGCTCCGGGACGTCACCGAACTGCGCCGTCGCGAGCGCGAGTTGATCACCAAGGACGCGACCATCCGGGAGATCCACCACCGCGTCAAGAACAACCTCCAGACGGTGGCCGCCCTGCTCCGCCTCCAGGCCCGGCGTATCGAGTCCGACCGTGGTCGTGAGGCTCTCGAAGAGGCGGTGCGGCGGGTCGGCTCGATTGCGATCGTGCACGAGACGCTCTCCCAGAACCTCGACGAACGCGTGGAGTTCGACGAGATCGCCGACCGGGTCCTGGCGATGGTCGCCGAGATCTCACCGGGCAAGGTCACCGGCCGTCGCACCGGCCGCTTCGGCACCCTTGACGCCGAGGTCGCCACCCCGCTGTCGATGGTCCTGACCGAGGTCCTCCAGAACGCGCTGGAGCACGGCTTCCGCGACGGCGACGCCGGCACGGTCGAGGTCTCGGCGGTGCGCGGCGGCACGTCGAAGCAGGTCCGCCTGCTGGTCACCGTCCAGGACGACGGCGTGGGCCTGCCCGAGGACTTCGACCCGCACACCGCGGGCAACCTCGGCCTCCAGATCGTACGGACCCTGGTGGAGGGCGAGTTGGGGGGCACGTTCGACATGGTTCCCGCGCCGGAGCGGGGGACCCGGGTGATCCTCGACATTCCGGTGCGGACACCCAAGTAGCGCCGAGGCGCGCGGCCGGCCGCTGTCAACGACAGCGCCGTGGCCGCCCCTGGACAGCAAAGAGCCCCAGCCCGTTCAGGGGGCTGGGGCTCAACATGCTCGTTGCCAGCTTTTGCTGCGCATCGGGGGTACTGCGCGCTGCGGCTCGGGGGCGGGAGATGCGTACTCGCTGTACGCGCCGCCAAGCTCAGGCTGTTTTAACGGGGTGGGTGTGTCAGGCGGAGGCCTGACGGGCCCGGTTGCGGGCGGCGCGGCGCTTCATGGCGCGGCGCTCGTCCTCGCTGAGACCACCCCAGACGCCGGAGTCCTGACCGGACTCGAGCGCCCACTGCAGGCACTGCTCCATAACCGGGCAGCGACGGCAGACGGCCTTGGCTTCCTCGATCTGCAGCAGCGCAGGACCGGTGTTGCCGATGGGGAAGAAGAGCTCGGGGTCTTCCTCGCGGCAAACGGCGTTGTGACGCCAGTCCATGGCTGCTACCTCTCCTTGTATTACTGCTGATTGCTTGTGAATGTGAACGCTTTCACGAATCCCTCAACAAGTGAAGGGCCGACCGTCAGGTTCCCTGACGAGGTCCTGTGATTTGGAGAGGGGTTCCGGTGATCAGTGGAGGCCGGTCTTGCGGGCCGTCCCGATCGCCACGTAGAGACTCGCAAACCTCAGCGGCGGATACAACCCCTTCCGGAAAGTTTTTTTTGATTCCTCGGTGTCGACTAGGTCACAGCCGTACTTCCATGGGGTGGATCCTGGCCTAAACGTTCGAGTGAAAGGACTTTAGCCCGTTCCGCTCACACAATCACACGCAGTGCACGGCGTACGCCTGTGAACGTCACGCTCGTACGCAGCCCGAGGTGGTCGCCGTCCATCTGGAGGGGCAACGGGACCTTCGAATGCAAGGTGAACTGGTCCAGGTCATGCAGTGAGACGGCGTGCTTGCCATGGGGTCCCCGCTCGGGGGACGAAGTGAGCAACTGGGTCGCATACCGGGCAACCGCGACGGTGGACATGCGGCTGAGACCGAGTACGTCGAGTCCGGTATCGAACGATGCCTTAGGTGCCGCGTACACGGGACGATTGAGCAGATACGTCCACGGAGCGGTGTTGCAGACTATGGAAAGCACCAAATCGGTCACGGGATCATGGCCCGGGCGCTCCAGCGTGATCGTGCCGTGCCGGCGATTGGGTTCCTGGAGGAACTGGCGTGCCACCTGGCGCAGATAAAGGGCGTGCGTGGACCGCTTGCCCTGCTCGCGCTGCTGCTCGACCCGTCCGACGACGCCCGCGTCGAAGCCGAGCCCCGCGCAGAAGGTGAACCATCTGCCCGGTACGGCCTCGTCGGCGGTGCCCGGGGTGCCCGCCGCTATGCCCATGCCGACGGTACGTTCGCTGCCCTCGCGCAGGGCGTCGAGCAGGGCGCCGGTCGCCTCTACGGCGTCGTTCGGCAGGCCGAGGGCGCGGGCGAAGACGTTGGTGGAGCCACCGGGGACCACCGCGAGGCGGGGGAGGCGATCGGGGTCGGGGCCGTGGTGCAGGAGGCCGTTGACGACCTCGTTCACCGTGCCGTCGCCGCCCAGGGCGACCACGAGGTCGACGTCGTCGCTCTCCGCGGCATGCCGGCCCAGGTCACGGGCGTGGCCTCGGTACTCGGTGGTGACCGCCTCGAGTTTCATCTCGCTGGCCAGCGCATGGATCAGGACATCGCGCGTACGTGCGCTTGTGGTGGTTGCTGCCGGATTGACCACGAGAAGTGCACGCATGAGTGGCAGCGTACCTACTGGGGGGTACTGGGCACAGGTCGAGGTGGGGATCGGGGAAGAGAGCGGGCGTGAGCCTCGACACGGGGGACTGTGTCGGCCGGCGCGTGCCTCGGCCTGCGAGGGCGATGTCCGGGCGGGCTACCCTTCAGGGGTGACCAAGCAGCAGAGCCCTCTCACCCCGGAGACCACCGGACCGCGTCCGCGGCGGCTGACTTACGCGGCGATCCTCACCGCGCTGGAAGGGCTGGGGCTCGCCGTCGGGGGCGTGTGGGTGCTGGTGCTGGGGCTGACCGGTGAGCCGGACGACCGGCAGCAGGCCGTCACCCTGGGGGTGACGCTCGTGGCGCTGGCCTTGCTGCCGTTGCTCGCCGCGCGGGGCCTGTTCGCTCAGCGCAGCTGGAGCCGCGGACCGTCCGTCATCACGCAGATCCTGGCGCTGCCGGTGGCCTACAGCCTGCTCCAGGCCGACAGCATCGCCATCCCGGCGGGCATCGTGCTCGCGGTGGCCGCCGTCGTCACGCTTGTGTTCCTGGTCAATCCGGCGACGACCGAGGCCCTCGGGATCCGGGGGCCCGGCAGCGCACCCGACCAGAAGTGACCGGCGGCTCTCAGCCTGCCGTCACTCCTCCACCAGCAGCTTCTCCCGCAGCTGGGCCAGGGTGCGCGCCAGCAGCCGGGAGACATGCATCTGGGAGATGCCGACCTCCTGCGCGATCTGCGACTGAGTCATGTTGCCGAAGAAGCGCAGCAGCAGGATCCGCTTCTCGCGCGGCGGGAGATCCTCCAGCAGCGGCTTGAGCGACTCCCGGTACTCGACGCCCTCCAGTGCCTCGTCCTCCGCGCCGAGGGTGTCGGCGACCGCCGGGGACTCGTCGTCCGTGTCGGGGACGTCCAGGGACAGCGTGGAGTACGCGTTGGCGGACTCCAGGCCCTCCAGGACCTCCTCCTCCGAGATCGCCAGCTTCTCGGCGAGTTCATGGACGGTGGGCGAGCGGCCGTGCAGCTGGGACAGCTCGGCCGTGGCCGTGGTCAGGGCCAGCCGCAGCTCCTGGAGGCGCCGCGGCACCCGCACCGCCCAGCCCTTGTCGCGGAAGTGCCGCTTGATCTCGCCGACGACCGTCGGGGTCGCATATGTCGAGAACTCGACGCCGCGCTCCGGGTCGAACCGGTCGACCGACTTGATCAGGCCGATCGTGGCGACCTGGGTGAGGTCGTCCAGCGGCTCGCCGCGGTTGCGGAAGCGGCGTGCGAGGTGTTCGACGAGCGGCAGATGCATCCGGACCAGCCGATTGCGCAGCTCGGCGTACTCAGGGCTGCCGTCTGTCAGCTTGCGCAGCTCGACGAACATGGCGCGCGCCCCGCTGCGGTCCTGTGGTTCGTGATGCGTGGCCTGCGCGCCGTGCGTGCCCGTCGCCGCGTCCTCGGCGTTTCGCTCGTGCTCGCTCATCGTCCTGCCCGTCGCCCTCTCCCGAGCCCTCGCCTCCGCCCCCAGTCTCGGATTGGCTCGAGCGGAGGGACCCCCATGGACAGGGGCGATCCCGATCCGCCCGCCCGGAGGCGCGCCCTGTACGGCACCTTCGTCAGCCCGTCCGTCGTCGAGGAGGCCGGTCGCCACGGAGTCGTCCTCCGGGTGTGGCCGGGCCTGCTCGGGGATGCCGTCGATGCCGTCGACCATGCGTCGGGAAGCGCTCGGGCCACTCGGGCCCGCCCCCAGGCTCTCGGCTCCGTCCGAGCAGGGGGGAGTGCTTTCCGGCAGCTCCCGTGTGCCGCGCTCTTCGTCCCGCACCGGCCCGTCCCCGTTCCTCACGCCGGCCCTGGTCCCGCGCCGCGCTGTTTGTAGAGGCTGATCGAAACGGTTTTGTCCTCGTCCACGGCGGAGGAGACCTTGCCCGCGAGGGCGGACAGCACGGTCCAGGCGAAGGTGTCCCTGGAGGGGGCGTGGCCGTCCGTGGTCGGGGCCGAGACGGTGACCTCGAGCGAATCGTCGACGAGTCGGAAGACACAGCTGAGCACCGAGCCGGGCACGGCCTGCTGGAGCAGGATCGCGCAGGCCTCGTCCACCGCGATGCGCAGGTCCTCGATCTCGTCGAGGGTGAAGTCCAAACGGGCCGCGAGGCCGGCAGTCGCCGTACGCAGCACCGACAGGTAGGCACCCGCAGCCGGCAGCCGGACTTCCACGAAGTCCTGGGTCGCGGGCTCGCCTGCGATCTGGGACACCCTCACCTCCAAGGTGGTACAAGCTTCTCGGGGCCGAGGGTCGCCCCTCGGGGTAACGCGATGTGTGGTTCAGCGGTGACGCTACCGCGCTTCGAAGTTTCCTGTCCCCAGGACCCCAACCCCTTGCTGTCACTCATAGTAAACACACGGATACGCTCCGTGGCTAGGGGGTCTGCGGGCCCAATTGGGAAGAGCGCGCGCCGGTTTGACGTACCCAGACGTCAGACGGTCGAACCGTCCGGTTCCTCGGTCGTCCAGGGTACGTCCCCGTCATACGAGTACGTGGTCGACAAAGCACCAGCGCCAGGCCTCGCCGGGCTCGAACGTCCGCATGACGGGATGCCCGGATTCCTTGTGGTGCTCCGTGGCGTGCCGTCCCGGAGAGGAGTCGCAGCAGCCGACGTGACCGCAGGACAGGCACAGCCGCAGCTGTACCGGATGCGCTCCGTCCGCCAGACACTCCAGGCACGTCTCGCTGAGCGGGACGGGTTCCGGGTGCGGCAGCGCGTCGGCGTGCGTGCACTGTTTCATGATTGCCAGGTTACGACGGCCACGTGCGCGATCGCGCGGAAAAATCGAGGGCGGGCCGCGGCGGAGATGAACGAGAGCGGGCGAAGACCATGAACCGGGTCGCGGTGGCGGCGCAGCCGAGAGAGGACTCCGGCCGGTGCTGACGGGTGGGCGGCCGGGGAGCGGGCCGACCGGCGGGCACGGCGACGGGTCGTACGGCGGGCACGGCGGCGGGTCGTACGGCCGGCATGGCGGCGGATCGTACGGCCGGCATGGTGGTGCGGCCGCTGGGCGTGGTGGCGGTGTGATCGGTGAGCGTCGTGGCGGTGTGACCGGCCGGCGGGCCGGTGGTGCGATGGGTGGGCGAGGCGTATGGACGTGATGCCGCTGCTGTTGCTGATCGCGGGCAGCGCCGCCGTCGCGGCGGCCGGCCGGAGGTCGCCGGTCCCGGCGCCGCTGCTGCTGGTCGCCGCGGGCCTCGCGGTGTCGTACGTGCCGGGCGTGCCCGAGTACACCCTCGACCCGCACATCGTCCTGCCGCTGGTGCTGCCCCCGCTGCTGCACAGCGCGGCGACGGACAGCTCGTACCTCGATCTGCGGGCCCAACTGCGGCCCGTGATGCTGCTGTCGGTGGGGTACGTCCTCTTCGCGACCTTCGCCGTCGGATGGGTCGCCTATCTCGTGGTGCCGGATCTGCCGCTGACCGCGGCGCTGGTGCTGGGCGCGGTGGTGGCGCCGCCGGACGCGGTCGCGGCGACGGCGGTCGCGCGGCGGGTGGGGCTGCCGTCCCGGATCACCACGATCCTGCAGGGTGAGTCCCTGGTGAACGACGCCACCGCGATCACCGCCTATCGCGTGGCGCTCGCGGCTGCCGTCGGGGAGGGCGCCACCTGGGCCGGTGGTATCGGCGAGTTCCTGCTCGCCGCGGTCGGCGGCATCGGCATGGGGCTGGTGCTGATGGTGCCGATCCACTGGCTGCGCACGCACCTCAAGGAGGCGCTGCTACAGAACACGCTCTCCCTGCTGATCCCGTTCGCCGCCTACGCCGCCGCCGAGCAGGTGCATGCCTCCGGAGTGCTTGCTGTCGTGGTCGTCGCGCTGTTCCTCGGACACCGCGCGTGGGAGGTCGACTTCGCCACCCGGCTCCAGGAGGAGGCGGTGTGGAGGATGGTCGCGTTCGTGCTGGAGTCCGCGGTGTTCGCGCTGATCGGACTCCAACTGCCCGTGGTCCTCAAGGGCCTCGGCGAGTACGAGGGCGGCCGTGCCGCCTGGTACGCGTTCGCCGTGTTCCTCGCGGTCGTCGTCTCGCGGTTCGTCTGGGTGTATCCGGCGACCTTCCTGCCCCGGATGCTGTCGGCGCGGATCCGGGAGCGCGAGGCCGACCTGACCTGGAAGGGGCCGTTCATCATCTCCTGGGCCGGTATGCGCGGTGTGGTGTCCCTGGCCATCGCCTTCTCCATCCCGCTCACCCTGCACGACGGCGAGGACTTCCCCGAGCGCAACCTCATCCTCTTCCTGACCTTCACGACCGTCATCGGCACGCTCGTCGTCCAGGGCGTGACGCTGCCGCCGCTGGTCCGGCTGCTCGAACTGCCCGGCAGGGACGTGCAGGCCGAGACCCTCGCGGAGGCCAACGCCCAGGCGCAGGCCTCCCGTGCCGCCGAACGCCGCCTGGAGGAACTCCTCTCCGACGAGCGCAACGCCCTCCCCGAGCCGCTGGCCGACCGGCTGCGTACGGTCGTGGAACGCCGCCGCAACGCCGTGTGGGAGCGCCTGGGCCAGGCCAACCCCGTCACCGGCGAGTCCGTCGACGACACCTACCGCCGCGTGTCCCGCGAGGTGATCGGTGCCGAGCGAGCGGTGTTCGTGAAGCTGCGGGACGGCCGGTACATCGACGACGAGATGCTCCGGACACTGCTGCGCAGGCTGGACCTGGAGGAGGCGGCGGCGTATCGGGAGGCGGGGTGAGCTCGGAAGTGGGGTGAGCTCGGAAGTGAGGTGAGCGCGGAGGCGGACCGGGCTTCGAGGCGGGCTCAGGTTTTCGTGGGTGAGCTGTCCGTACGTCGGCTTTTCCGTGCACGCGCGTGGCTGACGGTGGATCATAGAAGGGACGCGATCGGCGAAGTGGGCACAGTCGGCACAGGGTGACTCGGGGGGCTCGATGACGAGCGGCACCGGACAGCGGTTCTTCATCAGTTACGCGGGGACGGACCGGCTCTGGGCGGAGTGGGTCGGGTGGCATCTGGAGCGGGACGGGCACGTCGTCGAACTCGACGTCTGGGACTGGCGGACCGGGGACGACTTCGTCCGGCGCATGGACGACGGGCTGGAGACGGCCGACGCGGTCGTGGCCCTGTTCTCCAAGTCGTACTTCGAAGTCGGGCGCTGGACGCAGGAGGAGAGGTCCGCGGTGGTCGCCCGCCGGGACCGGATCATTCCGCTCGCGGTCGAGCCGCTGAGCAACCACGACGTGGATCCGCTGCTCGCCTCGAAGGTGCGCAAGAGCCTGCACGGGCTGGGGGAGGCCGACGCGATCAGGGCGTTGCGGGAGGCGGTCAACGGGAGCGGGCGGCCGACCGGGCCTCCGGCGTTTCCGGGGAGCGCGCCCGAGGCGCCCGAGGCCCCCGTGCTGCCGGAGGGGCCCAGGCCGGCACTGCCCGGCGGTCCGGACGAACCCGGCGTGTGGAACGTACGCCGCCGCAATCGCGACTTCTCCGGGCGCGAGGCCCAGATCGTCCAGCTCCGCGACAGTCTGCTCAGCGGCCGGCAGTCGGTCGTCTACGCGCTGCACGGCATGGGCGGCATCGGCAAGACCCAGATCGCCGTCGAGTACGCCCACCGTTTCGCCAGTCAGTACGACCTGGTGTGGTGGATCGACGCGGAACAGAGTGACCAGATACCGATTCACTACACCGAGCTGGCCGACCGGATCGGCGTGGCCCTCGCCGAGGCCGGTGCCGAGCACAACGCCCGGATGCTGCTTCAGCACCTGCGCACCCGCCCCCGGTGGCTGATCATCCTCGACAACGCGGAGGACCCGGAGCAGATCGAGCCGTGGCTGCCCGAGGGCCCCGGACATGTGCTCATCACCTCGCGCAACCCCAACTGGCGCCGCCTCGCCCACACCACGGCCCTCGACGTGTTCTCCAGGGCCGACTCGCTGGCGTATCTGCGGACCCGGATCTCGGGCATCGCCGAGCAACAGGCGGACACGCTGGCCCAGGAACTCGGTGATCTGCCGCTCGCACTCGCCCAGGCTGCCGGCGTGATCGAGAACGGGCCGCCGGTCGACCTCTACCGGCGGCTGCTGAGCGACAGCACGAGCCGGATTCTGCGCCTGGGTGAAGTGCCGGACTATCCGGTCCCGTTGGCGGCCTCGGTCGGGATCGCCACCGAGGGCCTCGATGACAAGCACCCCGGTGCGGCGGCCCTGCTCCGGCTCGCCGCGTTTCTCGGCCCCGAACCGATCCCCACCGGGTGGCTGGTGAACGCGCGCCCCCGGCTGACCACCATCCCCGGCGACCCCGGCGACCCGTTGTGGACGCGGACCGCGCTCGAACCGCTGCGCCGCTACGGCCTCGCCCGCATCGACGGTGAGGCGTTGCAGCTCCATCGCCTCACCCAGGCCGTCCTGCGCGACCAGGTCGACACCGCGCAGCTGGAGGCGATCCACGACGACGCGGCGGCGGTCCTGGCGGCCGTCGACCCGGGAGACCCGTACTCTCCGGGCGACTGGCCCGGCTGGGCGAGCCTGACATCGCATCTCATCGCGCAGCACATAGACGTCGCTCGCCGGCCCGAGCTGCGCCCGTTGCTCCGCAACGCGGTGAACTTCCTGATCCGCAGCGCCCAGCCGCGGACCGCGGCCGAGCTAGCCACCACCCTGCGGGACACCTGGAGCGCGGAGTCGGGCCCGGACCATCCCGACGTGCTGACCTGCACGCAGTACCTCGGCCACGCGACATCGGACCTCGGCGACATCCGGGGTGCACGGCCGATCATCGAGGATGCCTTGGTACGTCGCCGCAGGACGCTGGGCGATGACGACCCCGACACCTTGCAGTCCGCCAACGACCTCGCCGTGGTGCTCGCCTCACTCGGTGAGTATCAGGAGTCACTGCGCATCCACCGGGAAACGCTGGACCACCGGCGCCGCGTGCTCGGTGACGAGCACCCCGAGACCCTTCAGTCCGCCGACAACCTGGCCGCGGCCCTCGGCCGGATGGGTGAGCATGTCGTGGCGCGCGACATGCTGGAGGACACGCTGGGCCGTCGGCGTCGGATCCTCGGCGACGACAACCCCGAGACGTTCCGGTCAGCCCTGAGCCTCGCCCTGTCCCTCCAGGCGCTTGGCGACGTGACCGAGGCCCGCCGCTTGGAGGAGGAGACCCAGGCCCGGTGCAGGGAGACCCTCGGCGACGACCATCCGGTGACCCTGTACGCCGTTCAGTGCCTTGCCGACGCCCTGAACGAGATGGGCGAACACCGCGAGGCGCGGACCATGCTGGAGGACGGTCTCGCCCGTCGGCGGCGCGCCTCCGGCGAGGATCACCCCGAAACCGTCAAGGCCGTGTACGCGCTCGCCGTCAACCTGAACGCTCTGGGAGAGCACAGCGAGTCCCGCCGCATGATGGCGGACGTTCTCGCCTGGCGGCGTCGCGTTCTGGGGCCCGATCACCCGCAGACCCTGGACTCCGCGGACGCCCTCGCTGCTGTCCTGCGCAAATCCCATGACTACGAGGAGGGCCGCCGCCTGCTGGAGGACACGGTCGTACGGCGTCGCCGTGTGTTCGGTGAGGACCACGACGACACCCTCACCTCGGCTCACAACCTCGGTGTCACCCTGTGCCACCTGCGCTCTCTGGCGGCGGGCGCGAAGGTGCTGGAGGACGTGCACGCCCGTCGTCGCCGCAAGCTCGGCGACGACCACGAGGCCACCCGGACCACCATGCTGTCGCTGGCCGCGGCCTACCGGCGGCTGGGACTCCACCGCAAGGCGCAGAAGCTGACGGCGAAGCCGAAGCGTCGCTTCAGCAGAAAGTCCCGCTGATCACCCGCCGAACGGCGCTCCCGTCACCACGGCAACCACCACCTCCCCGGCCTCGAACGCCCCCTCCTCCACCAACACGGCCAGCCCGTACAGCAACTTGGCGACATAAAGCCGTTCCACAGCCACCCCATGCCGTTGCTCGAAGTCCTCCGCAAAGGCCTCGAGTTCAGGTGTCGTCCGTGCGTACCCCCCGAAATGGAACCGTTCCTCCAGCCTCCAGTCACCCCTCGGCCCGCCGAACGCCTCCGCCTGGAGCGCCCGTATGTCATCGCTCAGGAAGCCCCCCTTGAGCACGGGGAAGCCGAGGGCCCGCTGCCCCGGACCCAGTCCGGCCGCCAGCCCGGCCAGCGTCCCGCCCGTGCCGCACGCCACCGCGACCACATCGCCCCGCCCGCGCAGTTCCTCCCCGAGCGCCCGGCAGCCCCGTACGGCAAGGGCGTTGCTGCCGCCCTCCGGTACGACGTAGGCGTCCTGCGCGCCCGCGGCCCGCAGGACGGCGGCCTGCGTCTCCGGTTCGGCCTTACGGCGATAAGTCGATCTGTCGATGAAGTGCAGCCGCATGCCGTCGCCGACGCACCGCGCCAGCGACGGGTTGAGGGGGCGGTGGGCGAGTTCCTGGCCGCGCACCACACCGACCGTGGGAATGCCGAGGAGGCGTCCCGCGGCGGCGGTGGCGCGCAGGTGGTTGGAGTAGGCGCCGCCGAAGGTGACGACGGTGCGGCCGGCCGCGGCCTTCAGGTTCGGCGCGAGCTTGCGCCATTTGTTGCCGATCAGCTCCGGGTGGATCAGATCGTCACGCTTGAGGACCAGGCGGACGCCGTGACGGCTGAACCGTCCGTCCGTGAGCTCCTGCACCTCGGAGGGCAGCCGGGGACGGAGAGCGGAGAAGTCGGCGCTGGTCACGTCGCCATTGTCGCCCCACCCACGGACCAGCTCACCGTCCAGCTCTCCGACCCGCGCCCGGCGCCCCGCCCCACGCGTCCGCTATCGCAGGCGTTCCCGGATCCGCTCCCGCATCGACGCCATGGTGAAGCCCCTGGGGTCCACCTTCCCCGGCTGCCATTCCAGATGGCCGATGACCGACCGCTCGTTCCAGCCGTGGTGACGGCAGATCGCCGCCGAGACCCGTTCGATGGCCTCCAGCTGCGCCGCCGGCCAGGGGTCCTGTCCGTCGCCCAGGTTCTCGCACTCGAAGCCGTAGAAGTGGCGGTTGCCGTCGGTGTTGGCCTCGTTGTCGGGCGGCAGGGCCGTCTCGGCGATGACGGCGCGCAGTACGTCGTCGTCGCCGAGGCCGGCGTGGTTGGCGCGGCCGTAGCCGACGAGGTGGACTCTGCCGTCCTTGGTGATGACTCCGTGACAGAGCGGGCCCGGCAGGCCCGAATAGCCCTTGCGGCACAGCTCGACCGTGTGCGCGCTGCCCTTGGTCACGGTGTGGTGGATCATCACGCCGTGGACGGGGCCCCAAGGGCCCACATGGTTGCGGTTGTGGTGCTCCCAATCGCCGACCTCGACGATCGTCGCGCCCTCGGCTCTCAGTCTCTCCAGGAATCTGCTCGCGGACATGGGTGTGGCCATGGCCGCCTCCTTCGTGCCGTGCGTCGGCCGCCGTGCGCGGCCGTCCCGTAACGGTGCTTTACCGAAAACGGGCAGACGGGACTCCTCGGACTTGTTGAATCGCACGCTGTGCGACTGGATTTGGCCAGTCGAGGGGATCGGGGCCGGCGGGGGCTGTGAGGGCGGGCGGAGGGCGTCGTCCGGGCAGGCATCGGTGCCGCTGTCGCGTCCCAGAGTGGACAAGGGCCTTCTATTTGCCCAGTGCCCGAGTGATCCATTCCCGCTCTTTCGGGTAATAGCACAGACACACTCCGTGATGGAAGGCTCTGTCGTGCAGATTGCGATGCGCGGCGCCAGATCGGAGCCGCCGCATGACCGGGAGGGCAATTCTCTATGTCGGTAGGCGAAGAGGTCCGCACAGAGCAGGGCAAGCCGCAGCAGAGCCTCGGCACTGCGGCTGCGCGGAACCTGGCCACCACGACCAAGTCCGCACCCCAGATGCAGGAGATCAGCTCCCGCTGGCTGCTGCGCATGCTGCCTTGGGTGAACGTGCAGGGCGGCACGTACCGCGTCAACCGGCGTCTGACCTACGCCGTGGGGGACGGACGCATCACCTTCGTGAAGACCGGCGACCGCGTCGAGGTCATCCCGAAGGAGCTGTGCGAGCTGCCGGCGCTGCGGTCGTACGACGACGAGGACGTGCTGTCCGAGCTCGCCCAGCGCTGTCAGCAGCGGGAGTTCGCGGCGGGGCAGGTGATCGCCTCGTTCGGCAGCCAGACCGACGAGGTGTACCTGCTGGCCCACGGCAGGGTGGAGAAGATCGGCACAGGTCCGTACGGCGAGGACGAGTCGCTGGGGGTCCTCGCCGACGGGGCCTACCTCGGTGACCAGTCGCTCCTGGACTCCGACGCCATCTGGGAGTACACCGCCCGGACGGTCACCGCCTGCACGGTCCTCGTCCTGCCCCGTCAGGACGTCGAACACATCGCGGAGCGCGCCGACTCCCTGCGCGAGCACCTCCAGCAGCTGCGGTCGATCCCCGAGCAGCGCACCAACAAGTACGGCGAGAAGGAGGTCGACCTCGCGGCCGGCCACAGCGGCGAGCCGGACATCCCGCACACCTTCGTCGACTACGAGGCCCGGCCCCGCGAGTACGAACTGAGCATTGCCCAGACCGTGCTGCGCATCCACTCGCGCGTGGCCGACCTCTACAACCAGCCGATGAACCAGACCGAGCAGCAGTTGCGGCTGACGGTCGAGGCGCTCAAGGAGCGCCAGGAGCACGAGCTGATCAACAACCGCGAGTTCGGGCTGCTCCACAACTGCGAGTACGACCAGCGGCTCCAGCCGCACGACGGCGTGCCGAGCCCCGACGACATGGACGAGCTGCTCTGCCGGCGGCGCGGCACCAAGCTGTTCCTCGCCCACCCGCGCGCGATCGCCGCGTTCGGGCGCGAGCTGAACAAGCGCGGCCTCGTCCCCGAGACCGTCGAGATGGCGGGCAACCGCATCCCCACCTGGCGCGGTGTGCCCATCTTCCCGTGCAACAAGATCCCGGTCACCGACGCCCGCACGACCTCGATCATCGCCATGCGTACGGGCGAGACGGAACAGGGCGTCATCGGGCTTCAGCAGGCCGGTCTCCCGGACGAGATCGAGCCGAGCCTGTCCTGCCGGTTCATGGGCATCAACGAACAGGCCATCATCAAGTACCTGGTGACGGCCTACTACTCCGCCGCGGTGCTCGTCCCGGACGCGCTCGGTGTGCTGGAGAACGTCGAGATCGGGCGCTGGCGGTGACCTTCCTCGCCCATCCGCCGTGTCCCGCGCCCCACGCGTGGGTACACCCTCGGGGTAGGCCCCCAGCCGCGGCGCAAGAGCCACCGTCCGCCGCACCTCCGAGACGATGCCATGGGTGAGTTCATGACGGAGACGCAGCAACGCCCCGTCGGGGCGCGGCCGTCCACCGAGGCGCTCGAAAGGCGGGGGCCCATCGCGATCCCACGGGACGGCGGGCCGGGGCCTGCCGACGGCCCCGAGGCGGCGGTGATCCTGGAGCGCGCCCGGGCCTCGGTCGAGCCCGAACTGCGCGCGGCCGTCGAGTCCTTGCCGGGCCCCCTGCGGCGGATCGCGCGCTACCACTTCGGCTGGGAGCATCCGGACGGCTCCCCGGCGACGGGCCATGCGGGCAAGGCGATCCGCCCGGCCCTCGTCCTCACCGCAGCCGCCGCGCTCGGCGGGCCGGAGGCGCGGACGGCTGCCGTCCACGCGGCCGTCGCGGTGGAACTGGTGCACAACTTCACACTGCTGCACGACGACGTGATGGACCGGGACACCACGCGACGGCACCGGCCCACCGCATGGACCGTGTTCGGTGACGCCGACGCGATCCTCGCCGGGGACGCCCTCCAGGCACTTGCCCTGCGCCTGCTCGCGCAGGACCCGCATCCGGCGTCCACGAAGGCCGCCGCCCGGCTCGCGGACTGTGTCGTAGAGCTGTGCGCCGGTCAGCAGGCGGACACGGCGATGGAGCGAAGGGACCCCGGGGACGTCTGTCTCGACGAGGTGCTCGCCATGGCCGAGGCCAAGACGGGCGCGCTGCTGGGGTGTGCGTGTGCCCTGGGTGCGCTGTACGCGGGTGCGCCGGACGAGGACGTGGTGGCGCTGGACGCCTTCGGACGGGAGGCCGGGCTCGCGTTCCAGCTCATCGACGACGTGATCGGCATATGGGGGGACCCGAGCCACACCGGGAAACCGGCCGGCGCGGATCTCACGGCCCGCAAGAAGTCGCTGCCCGTCGTCGCCGCGCTGACCTCCGGTGGTCCGGCCGCGGCGGAACTGGCCGCGCTGTACGAGTCGCCGTACGACAAGGAGGGCGATGACGACGTCACGCTGACCGCGCTCGCCGTCGAACGGGCCGGCGGACGTGACTGGGCGCAGGCCCAGGCAGCCGACCGGATGGCCCGCGCCATGCAGGAACTGGCCTGTGCGGTCCCCGACCCGGAGGAGGCGGGCGGACTGCTGGCCCTGGCCGAGTTCGTGACCCGGCGCAGCAGCTGAGACGGGCCGCACGGCCCGCGGCGCCGGCGGCAGGTCCGGCCGCCGGCAGTGGCAAGACCCGCGGTCGGTGTGGCCGGCCGCAGCGCAGACCCCGGAGTCGCCGGGGCCGTACGGTTCCTGACCCCGTACGACCGGAAGGCGGTTCCGGACCGGCGGGTCCCGCACATCCCCACGGTGTGCGGGGCCCGCCTTGCCGCACCGTCCCCGAGATCCAGCACCTCTTCCACCAGATCGCGTCAAAGCGGTGCCGTGGACGTCATGCACCCCCCGAACCGACCTACGATCGAGGCCGGTTGAGATGAAGGGGCGGCGGACATGGGTGTGGCGATCCGGGCAGCGGGCGAGGCGGACCGGGAGCTGGTGGTCGGGCTGCTGGACGCGGCCTTCCAGGACGATCCGGTCAGCGCCTGGGTGTTCCCGGACGCGGAGCACCGCCGTAGCACTCACCCGCTGCTCGTGGCCGCGTTCACCGACATCGTGCTGGCCGCCGGTCGGATCGATGTCACCGAGGACGGCACGGCGTGCGCGCTGTGGATGTCCGTACCGGCCGGTGCGCAGGACCAGGACGAGGACGGGCCCGCGCAGTTGCGGGCGGCCGTCGACCCGGAGAACGCGCGTGTCGAGCTGATCGGCCGGCTGACGGCGGACATCCATCCGGCCGGCCGTGCGCACGCGTACCTGTGGATGATCGCCGCGGCACCCGGCCGCCAGGGTGAGGGCCTCGGCACCGCGCTCATGGCGTCGGCCCTCGACCGCTGTGACCGTGAGGGCCTTCCGGCGTATCTGGAGGCGAGCAGCGCCCGCAGCCGGAAGCTGTACGAGCGTCTGGGCTTCGAGCTGCTGGGCGGTCCGCTGGACCTTCCGGACGGTCCGCGGATGTGGCCGATGTGGCGCGACCCGCGCGGCTGACCTGGCCGGGCGCGGACCCGGCGCGGACCAGGCGCACCTCGCACGATCATCGGGCCGGTAGCGGAATTTACTCTCTCACTTGCGGCGTGCTCCGGAATGCCCTTGCGACCACTACAACTGGAGTACTACAAATGGAGTGGTAACTGGAGTCCAGCACGAAAAGAGTCCGACTTGCGAAAGCTCACGTACTTCATCGCCTGTTCCGTCGACGGATTCATCGGGGACCCGGACGGCGACGCCTCGTTCATGTTCCCGTTCGTCGACGAGGAGTTCTTCGAGTTCCTCAAGACCGAGTACCCGGACACCATCTCCACCGTCGGCCGTCGGATCCGCGGGGTCGACGACCTGGAGAACAAGCGGTTCGACACGGTCGTCCAAGGTCGCCGCAGCTACGACCTGGCCCTGAAGGAGGGCAACACCAGCCCGTACGCCCATCTGCGCGAGTACGTCGCCTCGCGCACCCTGACGCAGTCACCCGACCCCGACGTCCGGATCATCGGCGAGGACCTGGTCGGCAAGGTGCGTGAACTCAAGGCCGAGGAGAGCCCCTTGGGGATCTACCTGTGCGGCGGTTCGCAGCTCGCCGGTGAACTCCTCGACGAGATCGACGAACTCGTCATCAAGACCTACCCGATCGTGCTCGGCACCGGCATGCCGATGTTCGGCTCCGGCTTCGCCCTCACCGAACTCAGCCTCGACTCGGTGCGCACGTTCGGCAACGGCGTCATGGTGCGGACGTTCAGCAGGAAGCGCTGACGCCCCGTCCGCCCTACTCTGAAGACATGGACAGCGACACACACGTCTGTCCCGCTTGCGGACAGCCCGTGGAGACGGTCGTCAAGCGCCACAAGACGCTGGGCGCATGGGTGCCGACCTGGGTGGCCGGCCCCTGCCACAACCTGAAGTGCGAGGCCCGCGTCGAGGAGGGCGGGGCGACCGCCGCCGACGAGGGGGCCGGGGGTGCAGCTGCGCACGGGGGCGGTGGCAAGGCCGTGCGGGAGGCCGGGGAGACAGCCCGCGAGACCGACGGGCCGGCGGCCGGTGCGACAGCCGCGGAACAATCTTGAAACCCCTGTCGAGAATCCCGGTCCGGCTCCGACGTCCCCTGTGAGAGCCGCCCACCGAGGGCGGCCCGAGCCGACGGACACCGAAGGAGTTCAGTCATGAAGTACCTGGTCATGGTGCAGGGCACACAGGCGGACTACGAGGCGATGCAGGGGAAGGCGTCCGAGCACTCCGTGGCCTGGAGCCAGGAGGACGTCCAGGCGATGTACGCCTTCATGAGCGCCCTCAACGACGACCTCGCCGAGACCGGCGAGATGGTCGACGGGCAGGGGCTGGCCGAACCGGCCAGGACGCGGCACGTCACGCTGGGCGAGGACGGCAAGGCGGTGATCACCGACGGGCCGTACAGCGAGACCAAGGAGCTGCTGGCCGGCTACTGGGTGCTCGACTGCGCGAGCCTGGAACGGGTCACCGAGATCGCCGACCGCATCATCCGCTGCCCCCAGCCCGCCGGGGCACCCGTGTACCCGGTGGTGATCCGGCCCATCGACGACGGCACCGGGGACATCTGAGCCGTAGATGAGCGTCACGCCGGAGACCGAGGACCTGCTGCGCCGCCACGCGCCGCAGGTCCTCGGCGCGCTGGTACGGCGGTACGGCCACTTCGACACCGCCGAGGACGCCGTACAGGAAGCCCTGGTCGCGGCGGACGAGCAGTGGCCGCGGACCGGGCTCCCCGACAATCCGCGCGGCTGGCTGATCAGGGTGGCCGCACGCCGGCTCACCGACGCCCTGCGCGCCGAGGAGGCCCGCCGGGCCCGGGAGGACAGGGTCGCGGCGCTCACACCGCGGGACGCCTTCACCGCGCCGCCGCCGGGAGCCGACCGGGCTCCCCGTGAGGACGACACCCTCACCCTGCTCTTCCTGTGCTGCCACCCGAACCTGACCCCGGCCGCCCAGATCGCCCTCACCCTGCGTGCCGTCGGCGGCCTCACCACGGCCGAGATCGCCCGCGCGTATCTGGTCCCCGAGGCGACCATGGCCCAACGCATCAGCCGGGCCAAGCAGAAGGTCCGCGGGGTGCGCTTCGGACGCCCCGACAACTGGGAGGACCGGCTGCCCGCGGTCCTGCAGATCCTGTATCTGATCTTCAACGAGGGCTATACGGCGACCTCGGGCGCCGGCCTGCAACGCCGGGACCTCGCGGGCGAGGCGATCCGGCTGACCCGCGCGGTGCACCGCCTCCTCCCCGACACCGGCGAGGCGGCCGGGCTGCTGGCCCTGATGCTGCTCACCGACGCCCGCCGCGACGCGCGCGCCGGCCGGCACGGGGAACTCATCCCGCTCGATGAACAGGACCGGGGCCGGTGGGACAAGGCGGCGATCGACGAGGGTGTCACCCTGATCACCGGGGCCCTCGCCCGCGGCCGGGCCGGCCCGTACCAGCTGCGCGCCGCCATCGCCGCCGTCCACGACGAGGCGCCCAGCGCGCAGGAGACCGACTGGCGGGAGATCCTCGGCCTCTACGACGTCCTCGTACGCCTCGTCCCGGGCCCCGTCGAGCGGCTCAACCGCGCGGTCGCCGTCGCCATGGTCCATGGTCCGCGTGCGGGGCTCGCCGAACTGGGCGAACTGGAGGACGAGTTGGGTGCCGGACACCGCCTGGACGCGGTCCGTGGTCACCTCCTGGAGCGGGCGGGCGACCACGAGGAGGCCCGCGCGGCCTACGAGTCCGCCGCCGCCAAGACGCTGAGCCTGCCCGAACAGCGCTATTTGCACGCGCGGGCGGCCCGGCTGAGGCCATAGCGTGGGCCCATGCCCGAACACACGTACATCCTTCACCTCACCGAGCGCTCCCTGTGGGAGGCGGCCCGCGAGCACGGCGCGTACGCGATGTCGACGCGTGGTCGCACCCTCGCGCAGGAGGGCTTCATCCACTGCTCGACCCGCGCCCAACTCCCGTCCGTGGCCGCCTTCCTATACGGCTCCTACGATGGTCCCGACGAGCTGGTGGTGCTGGTGGTGGACCCCGCGCGGCTGGAGGCGCCGGTGAAGTACGAGGCGCCGGAGCCCGGGGGCGAGGCGTTCCCGCATGTGTACGGGCCGATTCCGGTGGACGCGGTGGTGGCGGTGGAGCCGTGGCGGTGACGGGGCGACATCGGTCCTGGCGGTGGATCGCGGCGGTGACGGGGCGACACCGGACGTGGCGGTGGATCGCGGCGTCATGGGTGGTCCTGGTGGCCGTCTCGGGCGGTCTGACGCTGTGGTTGCAGGACTCGGCGGCGCCGCGGGAGCCGTACCGGTGGGAGGAGGCGCGCCCGACACCGTCGTTGCCGGGCGGGTGGGAGTCGGCGTGCCCGAGCCCCTCCGCGGCCGAGGCGACTCAGGTGCTCTGCATCTTCAGTACGCGCTAGCGGCGGGCAGCCCGCCCGTCTCCGGGTCCCGCCCCGTCAGGCAGTACACCCCGCCCGCCGGGTCCCGCATCACCGTCCAGTGGGACCCCTGGGCCACGAAGCTCGCGCCCAGCTCCTCGTGCCGGGCGCGGGTCGCCGCGATGTCCGCGCAGGCGAGGTCCAGGTGGGCGCAGGCGGCACGCTCCTCGCCGCCGGGCCCCCGCTCGTCGAGCCGCTGGAGCAAGATGCGGATCGGCAGCCCGGGCGGCGGCGCCAGCACATGGAACTCGGGGCGGGAGCCGGGACGGGACGTCCAGCCGTCCAGCAGGGCGCTCCAGAACGCCACTTCGGCCTCGTACACCGACGGCGGCACATCGAGGCAGACCTGGTCGAGCCGGCTGCCGTGCACCACGGGCGGGCGCACCGCCTCTTGGTGCCATGGCACCGCGCAGAACAACTGCCCGACGGGCGAACGCAGCACGGCCCACCCCTCGTGCTCGGCGGCGACACCGGCCCCCAGCCGAAGCGCCGAGTCGATGAATCGCGGTACGTCGTCCACCGCGAAGTCGAGATGCGCGCCGCCCGCGCCCGTGTCGACCCCCTGCGCCTTCACACAGGGGTCGGCCCCGCCACCGGGCAGCAGGGTCACGAACTCGCCCTGATCACCACGGAATTCGGACAGCCGGGTGTCGGTCACCGCGGTCCAGAAGGTGTGTGCGAGGCCGAAGGACGCAGCGGGGCGGTCGACGAAGGCGTAGGTCCAGCGGATGCTCATGGGGCGATCGTAGATCGGGCGGCCCCGCCGGCCACGCGACGGAAGGAGGGCCCGGCGTCCTCGACAGGCGCTGGGACACGCTTTGCCCCGAGTTCCCCGCATATCGGCCCGCGCTTGTTTGCATGGGGGAATGGATCACATCACCTTCTTGGTGGTGGTCGTCATCGTGACGGCCCTCGCCTTCGACTTCACCAACGGGTTCCACGACACGGCCAACGCGATGGCCACGTCCATCGCCACGGAGGCACTGAGGCCGAGGACGGCCGTTCTCATCAGCGGCGTGCTGAATGTCGTCGGCGCCTTCCTGTCCACCGAGGTCGCCAGGACGATCTCCGGCGGCATCGTCCAGGACGCTCTGGTCACGCCGGGCATGATCTTCGCGGGCCTGGTCGGGGCGATCCTGTGGAATCTGCTCACCTGGCTGGTCGGGCTGCCGTCCAGTTCGTCGCACGCACTGTTCGGCGGACTGATCGGGGCCGTCTGGGTCGGGGCGGGGGCACACGGGGTGCACTTCGACAAGGTCGTCGAGAAGGTTCTGATCCCGGCGGTGGCCTCACCGCTCGTGGCCGGGCTCGCGGCGCTGCTCGCCACGCACCTGGCGTACCGGCTGACCTCCCGCGCCCGCGAACAGACCGTCACCAAGGGCTTCCGTCTGGGCCAGATCGCCTCGGCCTCGCTCGTGTCCCTGGCGCACGGCACGAACGACGCGCAGAAGACGATGGGCGTCATCACGCTGACCCTGATCTCGGCCGGCGCGCTGGGCCCCGACGCGGGCCCGCCCTTCTGGGTGGTCGCCTCCGCCGGTCTGGCCATCGGCCTCGGCACCTACCTCGGCGGCTGGCGGATCATCCGCACGCTGGGCAAGGGCCTGACGGAGATCCACTCCCCGCAGGGCTTCGCCGCCGAGACGGCCTCCACGACGGTGATCCTGACCTCGGCCCACCTGGGCTTCGCCCTGTCCACCACCCAGGTCGCCTCCGGCAGCATCCTCGGCGCGGGCCTCGGCCGACGGCTGGCCGGGGTCCGCTGGGGCGTGGCCGGCCGCATGATCGTGGCCTGGCTGGTCACCCTGCCCGCCGCCGCGCTGGTCGGTGGTGTCTCGGCGGGCGTGGTCAGGCTCGGCGGCGACATCGGTACGGCCGTGGTCGCCCTGGTCGGCGCGGGCCTGGCCGGCGCCATCGTGCTCGTCTCCCGCCGCAACCCGGTGTCCGCGCACAACGTCAACGACGACCACGAGGTCACGGTCCGCGGCTCGGAGCCGGCGAAGGTCGGCACGGCGGCCTGACGGTCCGTCCCACGCGATCCGGCGCCATGGGCCTGAAAGTCGCGTGAAATTCGCCTGAAGTACCGCCTGAAAGCCTCCTGAAACAAGGGGAGTTCATGTCATGAACCTCGACTGGACCGCACTCGGCCAGGTCGCCGCGGTGAGCCTCGTCGGCACGGTGGCCGTGGTCGCCGTCTTCGCCCTCGGCGTGGTGGGCCTGGCCCGCTGCGAGGAGGCGCGGGAGAAGGGCGGCGTCCTGGCCCTGGGCCTTGCCCAGGCAGGGCTGTGCTTCCTCGCGTGCGGGGCGGTGGTGGCGTACGGGATCCATCTGATCGTGCCGCAGTTCCACTGACCGGGGCCGTGCTTCGGCTATCCGCGGATCCGCTCGTACACCGTCACCCGCCGCCCGCGGATCTGCTCGTCGGACACCACCCTGAAGTGTTCTACCAGTACGGCGGTCTTCACCTCGTCCCGCTTGGCGGACAGCGGCCGGGCCACCGCGGGCGTGTCCGTGACCAGCAGGATCCGACGCTGGGCCAGCATCGCCGTCCGTATCCGGGCCGGGGCCGCCTCCACGCCCTTCAACGTCCCGGACGCCACGGGGCTTTCCGCCAGTGCGACATCCCGCAGGCCCCTGAAGTGTCCGGGGGAGACCAGGGCGGTGTCCCGCCGGGCCGCCGGTATGAAGACGACCGCGTCCCCGGGCTGCTTCAGTCGCCGGACCTCCGACGCCACCGACAGGACGTCGTCCACGCGGCTCGCCGGCGAACGCTTGGCCAGCGACTGGGGCAACAGTGCCGCCATCGCGACGGCGACCACGACCGGGACGAGCCACCGTGACGCTCTCGGGAAGCGTGGCCCGGCGACCCGAACCGCCGTGCCCAGCGCGGCGCCGATCAGCAGGGCCAGACCGACCATGCTGAACAGGACGTAGCGGTCCAGGAACAGCGGCCGCACCAAGGACAGGCCGAGGAGGCCGAGTTGCGGCACCGCCAGCAAGGGGAGCCCGACGGCCGCCAACGACAGCCGGCCCGCGCGGGGCCGGTCCAGCAGGGCACCGAGGCCGCCGATCGCCAGCAGGACCGCAGGGCCGATCAGCATGTGCCAGGTCAGCGGCGGTATCCAGGAGACCTGGGCGGCCTGGCGCCGGCTGAAGAGGATCAACGGCAGCACCGCCGACACGGCACCGGTCGCGGCCGTCGCCCAGCAGGCCCAGGTCCGGCGTCCGGTCCGCGTCCACAGCAGGGTCGCCAGATGCGCGGGCAGGATCAGCAGCGACAGCCAGTTGAGCAGCCCGCACACCGCCACCGTGCCGCCGTACGCGGCCCAGAGTCCCGCTCGTCCGCGGCCCTGTAGGGCGGTGACCAGCAGCAGTGTCGATACCCCGGCCCCGGCGGTGATCAGGGCGTAGGGGCGGCCCTCCTGGAGATGGAACTGCACGGCCGGCAGCAGTGCGAACGCCAGCCCTCCCGCCAGGCCCGCCCAGTACCCGGCCAGACGCCGGCCGATGGCCGCCACGCATGCCGCCGCGACCGCCATGGCCAGCACCGAGGGCAGGCGCAGGGTCGTGACGCCGGCGCCGAAGCACACGAAGAGCCCGCGCATCAGCAGGTAGTAGAGCCCGTGCACGGCGTCGACGTGCCCGAGCATGTGCCAGATGTCGGCGACGGACCGCCGGGCCACCTGCCAGGTGGCCGCCTCGTCCCGCCACACACTGTGCTGCCGGGACAGCCCCCACAGTCCGAGGGCGAGGGTCCACAGGAACGGGATCGGCCACAGGGGCGGGCGGCGGCGCAGGGGTGGCTCCAGGGACTCGATATTCCGACCGGCGGGGGCCGGGCCGCCCGGTGATGTGGTCCCACCCGTGCGCCGTCAAGGGGCACGCCGAAGAACGCCCCGGCCATGCGGGCCGAGACGGGACGGGTGTGCTGCGGCTTTTCCCCCGATACGTCCCTCGCGGCCAAGATCGGCCGACGCAGTGGACACGCCAGAACCTACGGCACGCGGTCGGGCACCGGCCAGCGTCCGCGGCGTGAACACAATCACCGGCGCTGCGGGGAACCTCGAGCCTGCTCAGCCGTCGTATGGGCGGCGAGCGGGGAAGTGGGGCGCGGTGGCGGCGATTGCTTGTGCCGGTCCGGGCGGAGACGTCGAAGGGGCCCGGCCGGTGGTCCGGCTGGGCCCCTTCGGGAGACCGTGGCAGAGCGCCTTGGGTCAGGCCTTCTTGGTCTCCCAGAAGATCTTGTCGATCTGGGCGATGTAGTCCAGCGCCTTCTGACCCGTCGCCGGGTCGGTGGAACCCTTGGCGGCCGAAAGGGCCTTGAGGGCGTCGTTGACCAGCTGGTGCAGCTCCGGGTACTTCTCGAAGTGCGGGGGCTTGAAGTAGTCGCTCCAGAGGACCGAGACATGATGCTTGGCCAGCTCGGCGCGCTGTTCCTTGATGACGGTGGCGCGCGCCTGGAAGTGCGGGTCGTCGTTGGCGGCCATCTTTTCCTGGACGGCCTTCACCGACTCCGCCTCGATGCGGGCCTGGGCCGGGTCGTACACACCGCAGGGCAGGTCGCAGTGCGCGCTGACCTTGACCTTGGGGGCAAACAGGCGGGAAAGCATGGAGCATTCCTTCCTCGTGATCGTCTTCTCAGGTGGGACATTACTCCCTGCAAGACGGGTTTTCGCGGGTGCCCCCATGGGCTTAGGACAAAAGTCCAGGGTCAGACTGAGACTGGTGGAGGACCGTACCGGGGAGGTGCCGGGGATGCCGGAGCTGTCACAGGAGACCGAGCGCGGGCGTGCGGGCCGGCCCTTCGGGTGGGCCGAGGTGACCGGACCGTCGATGGTTCCCACGCTGTACCACGGCGATCTGCTCGTCGTGCTGCACCGGGGGCGGATCAGGGCCGGTGACGTGGTCATCCTGAGGCATCCGTTCCAGCAGGACCTGCTGGTCGTCAAGCGCGCGGCCGAGCGCCGCGAGAGCGGCTGGTGGGTACTCGGCGACAACGTGTACGCCGGTGGTGACAGCACCGACTACGGCGTAGTGCCCGACGAGCTGATCCTGGGCAAGGTGCGGCTGCGCTACCGGCCCCGCAAGCCGGATCAGCGCTCGCCGTTCGCGCTGGCGCGCTGGGCGCTGTCGGCGCTGCGGCCCGTACTCGCCGACCGGTCGGCCGCCAGGCGCTTGCGGGCGCGGTAGGCCGCCACGTTGGCCCGGGTCGCGCAGCGGTCCGAGCAGTAGCGCCGGGAGCGGTTGGTGGACGTGTCCAGGTAGGCGTTGCGGCACGGCGGCGCCTCGCACAGGCCCAGGCGGTCGACGCCGTACTCGGTCAGGTGGAACGCCAGACCCATGGACGCGATGGCGGCGTAGCCGGAGGTCGCGTTCGACGGGTGGTCCGCCAGATGCATGTGCCACAGGGGGCGGCCGTCGTCGTCCCGGAAGTCGTGGCCGGAGATCTGCGGGCTCACCGGGAACTCCAGCAGCAGCGCGTTCAGCAGGTCCACGGCGAGTGTCTCGTCGCCCCGGTCCGCCGCCTCGAAGACCGAGCGCAGCCGCGCCCGGACCGAGCGGAACCGTGTGACGTCCGCGTCGGTGGCGCGGCGGGCCGCCGACTGGTTGACGCCGAACAGGTCGCGGATGGCCTCGACCGAGGTCATCGAGTCCTTGCCCCGGGCCGGGTCCTCGCTGTTGACGAGTCGTACGGCGTAGTCCGAGTAATAGGCCAGTTCCACTTGTAGTCCTTACGGAGGCGTTCTATCGTCGGGGTGCGGTCGAGTAAGAGCTGATCGTGCTTCCAGGGTATTACGTGACTTGCGCTACGGAGGGCTCGATGACGGACACGTCCACCACCACGACCGGTACCGACTGGCCCGCCTGGCAGGAGAGCTGGGACCGGCAGCAGGAGTGGTACATGCCCGACCGCGAGGACCGGTTCCGGATCATGCTCGACATGGTGGAGGCCCTCGTCGGCCCCACGCCACGCGTGCTGGATCTCGCGTGCGGCACGGGAAGTATCACGGCCCGGCTGTTCGCCCGGTTCCCGGAGGCCACCAGCACGGGCGTCGACCTCGACCCGGCGCTCCTCGCCATCGCCGAGGGCACCTTCGCGGGCGACCGGCGGGTCTCGTTCGTCACCGCCGACCTCAAGGACCCCGACTGGCCGGCGAAGCTGCCGTACGACTCCTACGACGCCGTGCTGACCGCCACGGCCCTGCACTGGCTGCACCGTGAACCCCTCGCGACCCTCTACGGTCAGGTCGCGGGCCTCGTCCGCGACGGCGGTGTCTTCCTCAACGCGGACCACATGATCGACGAGTCCACGCCCCGGATCAACGCGGCCGAGCGCGCCCAGCGCCACGCCCGTATGGATCAGGCCAAGGCGGACGGCGCCCTCGACTGGGCCGAGTGGTGGCAGCTGGCCGCGAAGGACCCGGTCCTCGCCGGTCCGACGGCCCGCCGCTACGAGATCTACGGCGAGCACGCCGACGGCGACATGCCGTCCGTCCAGTGGCACGCGCGCGTGCTGCGCGAAAAGGGCTTCGGCGAGGCCCGGCCGGTGTGGTGCTCACCGTCGGACACGTTGCTGCTCGCGCTGAAGTAGGGCAGCGGGACAGAGCAGGACCGCGGGGCGGCTGGACAGGCGAAAGGGGCGGTACGGGAATCCCGTACCGCCCCTTTCGTGCGTACCGTCAGAGCACCTTGGACAGGAACGCCTGGGTCCGCTCGTGCTGCGGGTTGGTCAGCACCTCGCGCGGGTCGCCCGACTCGACGACCACGCCGCCGTCCATGAAGACCAGGCTGTCGCCGACCTCGCGGGCGAAGCCCATCTCGTGGGTGACGACGACCATCGTCATGCCGGACTCGGCCAGGTCGCGCATGACGTCGAGGACGTCACCGACCAGCTCCGGGTCGAGGGCCGAGGTCGGCTCGTCGAAGAGCATCAGCTTCGGGTCCATCGCGAGCGCCCGGGCGATCGCCACCCGCTGCTGCTGGCCGCCGGAGAGCTGCGAGGGGTAGTTGCCGGCCTTGTCGGCGAGGCCGACGCGGTCCAGAAGCTGCATCGCGCGCTCCCTGGCCTGGCTCTTGCTCACGCCCCTGACCTGGATCGGCGCCTCCATGACGTTCTCGGTCGCCGTCATGTGCGGGAACAGGTTGAACCGCTGGAACACCATGCCGATGTCCCGGCGCTTCAGCGCGACCTCGCTGTCCTTGAGCTCGTACAGCTTGTCGCCCTTCTGGCGGTAGCCGACCAGCTCGCCGTCGACGTACAGCCGGCCGGCGTTGATCTTCTCCAGGTGGTTGATGCACCTGAGGAAGGTGGACTTTCCGGAGCCGGAGGGGCCGATGAGGCAGAAGACCTCACCGGACTTCACCTCCAGATCGATGCCCTTGAGCACCTCCACGAGCCCGAAGGACTTGTGCACGCCCTCGGCCTTCACCATGGCGGTCATGCGGGACCTCCCGTCGACGAACGGTTCGACAGGGACAGCAGGTTCGCCCTGATCTTCTGGAACGGGGTGGCCGGCAGCGACCGGCTCGAACCGCGTGCGTAGTACCGCTCCAGGTAGTACTGGCCGACGCTGAAGATCGAGGTCAGCAGCAGGTACCAGGCCGCCGCCAGGAACAGCATCTCGGCCGGGGCACCGGAGGTCTGGCCGATGTCCTGGGCCGCGCGGAACAGTTCGGGGTACTGGACGACCGAGACCAGCGAGGTCGTCTTCAGCATGTTGATGACCTCGTTGCCCGTGGGCGGCACGATCACGCGCATCGCCTGCGGGATCACGATCCGGCGCAGCGTCTTGGTGTGGCTCATGCCGAGCGCGTGGGACGCCTCGGTCTGACCCTCGTCGACCGCGAGCAGACCGGCGCGGCAGATCTCCGCCATGTACGCCGCCTCGTTGAGGCCGAGGCCGAGCAGCGCCGTCAGGAACGGCGTCATGAAGTCCGACCACTCGTCCCGGTAGAACGGGCCGAGGTTGATGTACTCGAAGACCAGGCCCAGGTTGAACCAGACGATGAGCTGGACCAGGACCGGGGTGCCGCGGAAGAACCAGATGTAGAACCACGCGATTGTCGAGGTCACCGGGTTCTTCGACAGGCGCATCACAGCGAGCAGGATGCCGCCGACGATGCCGATCGCCATGGACAGGACGGTCAGCAGAAGCGTCTTGCCGACGCCGTCCAGGATGCGGTCGTCGAAGAAGTAGTCCGGGATCGCGCCCCAGTTGATCTTGCCCTGGGAGAACGCGTAGACGATGGCGGCGAGGAGGCCGACCGCCACGACGGCGGAGACGTACCGCCCGTAGTGGCGGACCGGGATGGCCTTGATGGCCTCAGGACCGGCCGGCGGGGTGTCCGCCGGCCCGTCCTTCTTGTCGATGTCTGTCACAGGTGTTGCCTTTCAGTGCCCGCTGTTCGGTGCGGTCACTTGCCGCCGTTGATGGTGGCTTCCTTCACCGCGCCGTCCTCGACGCCCCACTTCTTGATGATCTTGTCGTACTCGCCGTTCTCGATGATGGCGTCGAGCGCGGCCTTCAGGGCGTCCCGCAGCTGGGTGTTGGTCTTGGCGACGGCGATGCCGTACGGCGCGGCCTCGACCTGCTCGCCGACGAGCTGGAAGTCGTTGCCGCCGCCGGAGGTCTTCACGGCGTACGCGGCGACGGGGAAGTCGGAGGAACCGGCAGCCGCACCGCCCGCGCGCAGGCGGGTCTGGGCCTGCTGGTCGTTGTCGAAGGGCTCGATGGTGATCGTCTTGCCACCGGTGCACTTCTTGGCCTCGGCCTTGGCCAGGTCCTCGGAGACCGTGCCGCGCTGCACGACGATCTTCTTGCCGCACAGGTCCGACCAGGTCTTGATGTCGGTGTTCTTGCCCTTCTGGGTGTAGATCGAGACACCGGCCGTGAAGTAGTCGACGAAGTCGACGCCCTCACCGACCTTCTTGCCGGTGTCGGAGTCGATGCCCTCCTGGCGGTCCTTGGTGTCGGTCATCGCGGACATGGCGATGTCGTACCGCTTGGAGCGCAGACCGGTGATCAGGCTGTCGAACGTGCCGTTCTCGAACTGGAAGGTCACGCCGAGCTGCTTGCCCATGGCGGCGGCGAGGTCGGGGTCGATGCCGACCGTCTTGCCGGAGTCGTCCTTGAACTCGACAGGCGCGTAGGCGATGTCCGAGCCGACCTTGATGACGCCCTTGTCGCGGATCGCCTGCGGCAGCTTCTCGGCCAGCGGCGCGACGCTCTTCGAGCCGCTTTCCGTGCCGCTGTCCTGGGTCTGGTCACCGCAGCCGGTGAGAATCAGGGCGCCTGCGACCGCGATCGAGCCGACCGCTGCCAACCGGGAGCGTGCGGCGGTCGTACGACGAGTGGTGCTTGCGGTCATGGTGGGTTCCTCCGGCGGATGGGTGGAGTTGCCGATGGGGCTTACAGCTACCGATGGCTCGGCACTGTCCGTGGTCGACTGGGACACACGTCTTCGAGTGTCGCGACCCCGTGTGATTACGGCATCTTGCCATTCGGACTGAGCCATTCAGGGATCCCGCAATGTCAAAATCGGATAACGGGTTACCTTCCGAACCGTCTCAGGCCGGTACATCGCGACCGCACCTTCTGCGGGAATCTGGGCTTCCGGCCGGAAGATCTCCGGCGTATCTCAAGCTGCGAAGCTGTCGCGCGCCCGGATTGTCGCCATCGGTGGCTTTTGCGATCTTTGCTGTCGATTGTCAGCTTATCGGGTCCCGAAACGGGACGGTGTGGCCGTCCGACCGTGTCCGATTCGTGTCGTCGGCGCCGTTGTTTGCGCGCCCGTCATGTGATCTTGCACCAATTGGACTCGTCGTCGGCGGCGTCCGTCCGGTAAGAAGGTTCTTTACACCCCTCATCCGGGGCTCAGGGCGCGTGTGCGGCGCGCCGTCGTGTATGGGCCGTACGTCGTACGTCGTACGTATCAACGAGCAGGGTCATACGCGGTCCCGCCCACTTCTCACCAGGAGTGGTTCCACCCTCAAACCATGAACACTTAAGGGGTCAGACAAAGTGGCAGCGGAGATTGTCAATCCTCGCAGCGAAGGCAATACCGATCAGGACGGCGGGGCCGAGCCCCTCGATTCCTTCGATCCGGCGTTCGCGCTGCACCGCGGCGGCAAGATGGCCGTGCAGGCCACCGTGCCGGTCCGGGACAAGGACGACCTGTCCCTGGCGTACACGCCCGGCGTCGCGAAGGTGTGCAGCGCGATCGCCGAGCAGCCGGAGCTGGTGCACGACTACACGTGGAAGTCGTCCGTCGTCGCCGTCGTGACCGACGGTACGGCCGTGCTGGGGCTCGGCGACATCGGGCCCGAGGCCTCCCTCCCGGTGATGGAGGGCAAGGCCATCCTGTTCAAGCAGTTCGGCGGCGTCGACGCCGTGCCGATCGCGCTGAGCTGCACCGGCGTCGACGAGATCGTCGAGACCGTGGTGCGGCTCGCGCCGTCCTTCGGTGGTGTGAACCTCGAGGACATCTCGGCGCCCCGCTGCTTCGAGATCGAGAAGCAGCTCCAGGAGCGGCTGGACATCCCGGTCTTCCATGACGACCAGCACGGCACCGCCGTCGTGACGCTGGCCGCGCTGCGCAATGCCGCGCGGCTCACCGGGAAGGGGCTCGGGGATCTGCGGGCCGTCATCTCGGGCGCTGGCGCCGCCGGTGTCGCCATCGCCAAGATGCTGGTCGAGGCCGGTATCGGAGACGTCGCGGTGGCCGACCGCAAGGGCATCGTGTCGGCCGACCGGGAGGACCTGACGTCGGTCAAGCGCGAGCTGGCCGGCTTCACCAACAAGGCGGGCATCACCGGCTCGCTGGAGCAGGCGCTGGCGGGCGCCGACGTCTTCATCGGCGTCTCCGGCGGTACGGTGCCGGAGGAGGCGGTCGCCTCCATGGCCGAGGGCGCGTTCGTCTTCGCCATGGCCAACCCGAACCCCGAGGTGCACCCCGACGTCGCGCACAAGTACGCGGCGGTCGTGGCCACCGGCCGGTCGGACTTCCCGAACCAGATCAACAACGTGCTGGCGTTCCCCGGGATCTTCGCGGGCGCGCTCCAGGTGCGGGCGTCCCGGATCACCGAGGGCATGAAGATCGCCGCGGCGGAGGCCCTGGCGGGCGTCGTCGGTGACGATCTCGCCGCCGACTATGTGATCCCGTCGCCGTTCGACGAGCGGGTGGCCCCCGCGGTCACCGCCGCCGTGGCCGCCGCCGCCCGGGCGGAGGGTGTCGCCCGTCGGTGACACGCCGCTGAGGCTGTGAGAGGTGGCCCCGTCCGGGTGGACGGGGCCACTTCTTTGTCCGGTGGGTGCGTGGGTGCGTGGGTGCGTGGGTGCGTGGGTCGGTGGGTTGGTGGGTCACTGGGGCAGTGGGTCGGTCTCGCGGGTTTCTCGGCTCGCCGCGGGGCCGATCGGGTGGTTCTCGGTGGCGGGGAGTCCGGGCGGCGGCAGGCGGGCCGATCGTCCGGCCCTCACGCGAGGGCCCTTGACAAGAGGGCGTGTCTCACAAGCCGCCACGGTTCCGTCGGTGGTCACGGGCCCCTATCGTCAAGGTCATGTTCGCTGTCTACGCCGCCCAGATCGACCGCGACCAGCCGCTCTCCGGATTGGAGTTGGGGGAGCGCCCGGCCCCCGAGGCCCGTCCAGGCTGGAGCACCGTCAATGTCAAGGCCGCCTCCCTCAACCACCACGACCTCTGGTCACTGCGAGGCGTCGGCCTCCCTCAGGACCGTCTGCCGATGATCCTCGGCTGTGACGCCGCCGGGGTCGACGAGGACGGCAACGAGGTCGTCCTGCACTCCGTCATCGGGCAGAGCGGGCACGGGGTGGGGCCGAAGGAGCCTCGGTCCATCCTCACCGAGCGCTATCAGGGCACCTTCGCGGAGCAGGTGGCCGTGCCGACCTGGAACATCCTGCCCAAGCCCAAGGAGCTCACCTTCGCGGAGGCCGCCTGTCTGCCGACCGCGTGGCTGACGGCGTACCGGATGCTGTTCACCAACGCCGGTGTGCGGCCCGGTGACTCCGTGCTCGTGCAGGGTGCGGGTGGCGGTGTCGCCACCGCCGCCATCGTGCTCGGGAAGGCCGCGGGGCTGCGTGTCTTCACCACCAGCCGGGACGAGGCCAAGCGCAAGCGTGCCGTCGAACTGGGTGCCGTGGAGGCCTTTGAGTCGGGGGCGCGGCTGCCGGAGCGGGTCGACGCCGTGATCGAGACCGTGGGCGCCGCGACCTGGTCGCACTCGGTGAAGTCGCTGAAGCCGGGCGGCACGCTGGTCATCTCCGGGGCCACCAGCGGTGACCGGCCCTCGCATGCCGAGCTCACACGGATCTTCTTCCTGGAGCTGAAGGTCGTCGGGTCCACGATGGGGACGAAGGACGAGCTCGAGGATCTGCTCGCCTTCTGCGCCGCCACGGGCGTGCGGCCCGTCATCGACGACGTGCTTCCCATGGACCGGGCCCGGGAGGGCTTCGAGCGGATGGAGTCGGGGGAGCTGTTCGGGAAGATCGTGCTCACGAACTGACGCCTTTCGCCTTTCCCTCTCCCTCCGACTGCGGGCTCCTGCGCTGTCACCGGCGGGTTCGGGCTTTGCCCGGGCCCGCCGTTCGCATGCCCGGGCGCGGGTGGGGCCCCATTGTGTTGTCAATTGGGGTTGACGCGACTCCGTGTGTCAACGTAAGTTGACATCATGACCGAAGCAACAGATCTCGCCGAGCGTGCCGGTGATCGTGATCCGCGCGTCGGGCTGCGGGCCGTCGCGGCGTTGCGCCGGCTGCTGGAGCAGCTGGAGGCCGTGCAGGTGCGCAGTGCGCGTAATCAGGGGTGGTCGTGGCAGGAGATCGCCGCGGAACTCGGGGTCAGCAGGCAGGCCGTGCACAAGAAGTACGGGAGGCGTTGATGTTCGAGCGGTTCACGAAGGATGCCCGGGCGGTGGTGACGGGCGCCGTCGAGCACGCCGAGCGGGGTGAGGCGCGGCACGTCGACGCCGAGCATCTGCTGCTTGCGCTGCTCGATCGGGAGGGCACCCGGGCCTCGTTCGCTCTCGCCGCACTCGGCGGCGGGCAGTGGCCGCAGTCCGTGCGGCGGGCGTTGGGGGAGGCCCGGCGGCGGGGCGGGCTGTCGCAGGCCGAGGCGGAGGCGCTGGCCGGGCTGGGGATCGACGTGGCGGAGATCGTCGCCCGGGTGGAGGAGGTCCATGGAGTCGGGGCGATGTCCGGGGCCCGGCGGGACAAGAAATGGTGGTCGGGGCACCGGCCTTTCAGCCGGGGTGCCAAGGACGTGCTGGAGCGGTCCTTGCGCATCGCCGTCGCCCGCCGGGACCGGCACATCGGGGATGAGCACATCCTGCTGTCGCTGACGGCGCGGCCCGGCGTACCCGCCGAGGTGCTTGCGGATCACGGGGTGACGTACGAGGCGCTCATGCGGGTGCTCTACGGGGGAGGGGAGGCCAAGGCCGGTTGAGGGACCGGCCGGCGCACCCCCGGCCTTCGGGCGCACTTCTCCATGGGGCGCACGTCTCAACAACCAGGCCGCACTCGTCCACTGCGGGCTTTCTCCAGGGCCGGGCTGCTCCACCGGCCGGACTTCTCTCCACAGGCCGGACTTCTCTCCACCGGCCCGACTCCTCCACGCGCCGGGCCGCTCCACAGGCCGCACGGCGACCCGCGCGTCGGCGTCGGTCCTGGCACCGGTCTCCCAGCCCTGGGCGGTAGCGGTACGGGCCGCCCGCGCAGGAAGAAGCCGCACCGCCCAGGCCGTACCGCCCAGGCCCTACCGTCCAGGAAGGGCCGTACATCAGGCGGGTTGCTCTCAGGGCTTCGGTGTGCGCAGGAGGGCCCCGATGTGGGCCGCCGCCGTCGACAGGTGGTGGCGGGCATCGCGGAGCTGGTCCGGTGTCACACCGTGGTCCCTGGCCGCGTCGCGGATGTCGTCGCGGAAGCGGTCCAGCAGCCGGTCCAGGTCGCGGGCCGGTTCGCCGGTGGGGGGCTCATGGGCCCAGGTGGGCTCGAAGCCGGCGGGGAAGTCCTCCGGGGTGTCGGAGTACTCGGGGTGCTGCGGCGCCGACTTGGAGGTGCCGCTCTGGCGGCCGAAGACGAAGTCCCTGCCGAGCCCCTTGCCGTAGTCCTTGCCGAAGTCGCCGAACTCCTTGGCCAGTTCCGTCAGGCCCTCTCGCACTCCCGTCGGCCAGTCGCCGCGCGCGAAGTGGTCCTGGACATGTTCCTGGACCCGGCGGGCGATGCGCTGGACCTCCTCCTGGGCCTGTGCCCGGGCACGGTCCTGTGCCTCCTTGGCCTGGCGCCGGGCACGCTGCGCCTCCTCGCGGGCGCGGCGGCTCTCGTCCTTGGCGCGGCGGGCCTGCTCCTTCCACTCCTGCTTGGCCCGGCGCATCTCTTCCTTGGCGGCGCGCCACGCCTCGTTGTCGGTGTACTCCGTGAAGTCGCCGAACGGGCGCTCTCCCTTGGTGCCGTTGCCCTGGCGGGCCTCGGACGCCGCCGCCCGCACCTCGCGCCGCAGATCGCCCGCAGCGCCCCGCACATCGGCCTGGATCTCCGCGGCCAGCTCGGCGACCGACTCCCTGATCTCCAGCTCCAGGTCGGCCAGTTCGCCACTGCGGTCGGCCAGTTCGGCGCGGCCCGCGTCCGTGATGGCGTACACCTTGCGCCCGCCCTCGGTGGTGTGGGTGACCAGGCCCTCGGCCTCCAGCTTGGCCAGGCGCGGGTAGACGGTGCCGGCCGATGGTGCGTACAGCCCCTGGAAGCGCTCTTCCAGGAGACGGATCACCTCGTAGCCGTGGCGCGGGGCCTCGTCCAGCAGCTTCAGCAGATAGAGGCGGAGGCGGCCGTGGGCGAAGACGGGAGGCATGTCAGAGCACCTTCTTGTCGGTCGTGCCGCCGGCCGGGGTGTCGGTGGGGCCGTCTCCCCGGCCGGAGACGGAATTGTCCCCCGAGGCGTCCTGTGCGCCGTTCACCGGGTCGTTAACCGGGTCGGTCGTCGGGCTCTGGCCCGCGCGGTCGGCGGCGTCCGCGCGGGCCGCGGCGTCCGTGCCCGCGTGGTCCCTGCCCACGGCGTCGGGCTCGGGCTCCTCCCACGCCTCCGCCTCCCAGGGCTCCTCCTCCTTGGGCGGCCGGCGCAGCAGGGCGATCGAGCCGGAGACCGTCGTCGCCCGGAGCCTGCCCGTGCCGGCACCCAGACGGCCGGTGATCTTGTGGGCGCCCCACTGGCCGTGGACCCGCAGATCCTCGAACGCGTTGGAGATCGTGCCGCTCGCCGTGTTGGCCTCCACATCAGCGTCCGCCGGGGCGGGCAGGCGGATGGCGATCTCGCCGGAGACGCTGGTCAGCCGGACGTCGGTCGGGCCCTCCGGGTCGAGGTCGACGATCATGGAGCCGCTCACCGAGTCGGCCTTCACGGCGGAGCCGGAGCCCTCGACGACCGTAAGGTCGCCGGAGACGGAGTTGAAGCGGAGGTCGCCGGTGACGGCCTGGGCCTCCAGGTTGCCGGAGACCGTGTCGGCGCGGACCGGACCGGAGAGGCCGACCAGCGTGGTGTCACCGGTGACGCCCTTGACGACCGACGGTCCATGGATCCCCGACACCACCGCCCCGGCGCCGACCACGCCCACCTCGACCCGGGTGTCGGGCGGCACCGCCAGGGAGACCACCGCGCTGCGCCGCCAGCCCTTGCGGTCGAGCCACTTGAGGAAGCCCTTCCAGGGCAGGTCCTCGTACGCCACCGTCAGGGTGCCGCCCTCCTGGGTCACCACCAGGGGCGGGCCCTCGATCTCGGAGACCTCCAGGCGGGCGGAACCTTCGTCCGTCCCCACCACGTTCACCGTTCCGTTGACGATGCGTACGTGGAGCTCGCTCACCGGCTCGTCGAAGATGAGCTTCCTGGGTTCTGCCACGGACCACTCGGACATGCTGCGGACCTCCTGTGCGACCGGGCACGGTCGCATGACCGGACCTGAACACGAACGCGAACACGACACGCCATATCGCGTATTCCGTTAAACACGATATATCGCGGACAGGGAAAGTCAAGGCACTCGTTCTGGTGATCACAAATCACGCCAGGCAGACAAATCGGCCTAGCGTGTTGCCATGTCGACGGAACAGTCCAGGACCGCCCGCCCGGCCCGTCCCGCCCCGGGCGCCCTGCTCCTGTGTCGCGCGGCGCCCGAGTCCGTCGCCTCCGCCGCCCAGTTGCTGCGCGAGCACATGCTGCTCGTGCCGGCCGGACGGGAATGGAGCGTGCTCGTCCCCGAGGGCAGGCCCTGGCTCGAGGGCGACGAACCGGTCGACCGTGTCCTCACCGGCTGGGCCACCGCGCTCGCCGTCGGCGCACCATGGCCCGTCCTCGCCCTGTGGTGGGACGCCGACCGCACCGGCTACACCCTCGCCTCCGGCTTCCGGCGCCCCGTCGGCTACGTCTGGCTCGCCAACGGCACACCTGTCGGCGAGGACGAGGCCATGCGCACCTTCGCCGGCCGGCTCGGCCTCGATCCGGTCCTGGACGTGCAGTCCCTGGACGAGCTGACGCACCCCGACCGCGCGGCCGACGCACGGGCACGCATGCGCGGCCTCATCGCGGTCCTCACGCGCGCGGGCGTGTCCCTGCCCGCCGGGCTCACCCCGGGCGACAGCGCCGACAACCTCCACGAGGCCGCCCGCGACCAGCCCCACGTCCGGATCGAGTGGTCGGGCTGGCGCGACGCCCTGCGCGCGGAACTCGACGCCGTCGAGGGCGGCCGACTCGGCCCTTGGCTGCCCTGGGCAGGCGGTCCCAGAGCGCACGTGCTCGCCCTGACCCAGCTCGCGGCCGGACTGCCCCTCACGGCCTGGGGCCTGCGTCGCCGCAGCGCCGGCTGGATCGTGGCGGGCACGGTGCTGCTGGCACATGGGGCGCTGGGGCTGGCGTACGAGGCGGTACGACCGCTGGACTGACGCGGGAGGGGAGGGGAGGGGAGGGACGTGAGGGGAAGGGACCGGGTTCCTCGGAGAGTTCCGCCGATCCCCTGGTCGTCGGCCAGTCGCCGTCCCGATGTCTGGTCGTCGTACAGTCGCCGTCCCGATGTCGGCTAGATGTCGTCGTCCTCGTCGTCCAGCCGGGCCAGCCACGTCGCCAGCCGCTCCACCGGTACCTCGAAGTCCGGGTTCAGGTCGACGAAGGTGCGCAGCTGCTCGGCCAGCCACTCGAAGGTGATCTCCTCCTCGCCGCGCCGCTTCTCCAGTTCTTCGATGCCACGGTCGGTGAAGTACACGGGTGCTCTCCTGGGAATGGTCCGGGGACCTCGGGTTGTCGACTCCAGGTTATGCGGCCCGCGAACCCGCCTCGCGTTTGCACGGAAACCACAGCTTCACGCGCGCGTGCCCAGGCACAATGGGGGACACGTGCCGAGGCGGCAACGACCGTCACGGCAGCACGAGTTGGACCAGTGCGTACGGGGGCGGCGGTGGAACGCAGGATCCAGGAGATCGAGCTACCCGGCGGGGCCAAGGTGCTCGCACGGGTCGGTGTGCCGGCGCCCGAGGAGGTGCCGGCCGGCGACGACGAGTTCGCGTACGAGGACGTGGGCGCCCTCGATCACATGGCCGCCCGCGTCGACCAGCTGGGCGAGCTCGTCCGCGGGGTCGGCGGTGCGGTCCTGGACGCGGCCCGCGCGGCACGGCCCGACGAGGTCAGTGCCACCTTCGGCGTGGAGCTCGTGCTCAAGTCCGGCAAGGCCGTCGCCCTGCTCGCCGACGGTGAGGCCAAGGCCGCCCTGTCGATCACCCTCACCTGGCAGCCAGACGCGTCCGCGGCCGGCGACGCCACCGTCCCGGCCGCGGCCGGGGACCGGGACAGCGCCTCGGCATGACCGACCGGATCGGCCAGCTCGCGGTGCGTGCCACCGTGCGCATCGGCCCGGACGGCGAACCCGGCACCCTGTGGGGCACCGGATTCTTCGTGGCGCCCGGATGGCTGCTGACCTGCGCGCACGTCCTGCCGCTCACCAGGGGCGCGGAGGGCGTCGGTCCACTCCGGGTGCGGGGCCACCGGCTGGACGCACCTGCCCGCCTCGGCTACTGGCTCGGGGGCGGCGGCGACCCCGAGGACGACCTGGCCCTCGTACGCGTTCCGGAGGACGTCGAACACGCCTGCGTACGGCTGACCGACCGCTGCGACCGGCCCCTCCGCGTGGCCGCGTACGGATGGCGGACCCCGCAGGGCCGGACGCCCCAGCGCTGGGACGGCGAGAGCGAGTGCAACGGCCGGGACGGCGCTTTCGGACTCACCCTCGGACCCCAGATGGAAATCCCGAGCGGAGCCTCCGGAGGGCCGCTCCTCGACCGTGAGCACGGGGTGGTCGCGGGGATCGTCAAGGCGCGCAGGACGGGCCGGGACGGCGGCCTCGCGGTGTCCGCGACCGCCTTGCGCGGCTTTCGCACCGCACGCCCGGTCGGCGGAGAGGACGGGCTGGGCGCGGACCCGTACGGCGAACTCATCCGTGCCCACGACCGATGGCACCAGGCGGCCGAGGGGCCCATGTCCTGGGTGCTGCTCCAGGAGGGGATCCGACCGGGCGGCGCGCGGTGCTGGGCACCGCGGGACAGCGCGCAGGCCGGGGCGCTTCTCTCCGCGCTGCCGCGTCCCGAGTCCTCGGCACAGCTTCAGGACGTGATCGCCCGGGTGCTGGGGCACGAACCGCTGTGGGAGGACGAGACGGCCCCGGTCGACTGGCGCGACGGCCAGGGCTGGCTGTACGACGATTACGAGGACGCCGACCTGCGCTCACTGCACTATCTGCGCGCGGTGGCCGCGGTCACCGCGGCCCGGGCGCCCGACGCCGCGCGAGCCCTGGAACGCTGGGTGGAGCGCCGGGCGGACCGGCTCCCGGACCATCTGCGGGCGCTGGTCGTCGAGAAGGGCGTCACCCCGTCGACCGCGAGGAACCGCGTCTGCGCGGACGACGGTGACGGACCCGTGGTGGCCGTCGAACTGATACCCGACCTCTTCCGGCCGCACGACCGCTTCCACTGGCGGATCTGGTGCTGGCGCGGCGGCGCCGGGACCGTACGCGCCCTGGACGAGGGGCCGTCCGACGAAGGCGCCGCGCTCGCCGAGCTCCCGCACCTGCTCGGCGGGCCACTCGCCCGTGCCTTCGCCCAGCTCGACGCCGGACCGCGGCAGACCCGCCTCGAACTCGCGCTGCCCGTCGAGCACTTCGACGTCGACGTCCACCTCTGGCGCCCCGGCCCCGTGGTCCGCAGCCTGCGACCGCACCCGGCCGAACGGCCCTTCGGCGTGCACCGGCAGGTCGTCCTGCGCTGCCTGAAGCGGTGCGGCGAGCCCGCGGACATGTGGCGGGAGCGCTGGCGCGGGGTGGTCGAGGGCGGCCTCAAGGCGCTGCCGGTGCCGTCACCGGCGTACGCGAAGGACACCCTGGAGGCCGCGCCCCCGGGCGCCGTGCCGGTGCTGTGCAGGTCCCCCGGCGAGAGCAGCGGCACGCTGACCGAGGCGATCGGCGCCGGTTACGCCGTCGTCCTGTGGAACCTCAAGGCGGAACACGCGCACGGCTGCGGCGCGGGATGCGAACAGTTGCACGACCGGACGGCACGGCTGCTCGGCTCGACCGGCCGGGCCACCGCACTGCCGGAGCGGGTGCGGGCGCTGCGGGAACGGATCAGTGAGGCGGACGAGGACGCCTTCTGGGCCGAGCACCTCGCCCTGCTCTACGACGACCCGCACCGCCCCATACCGCTGTGCGAGGACCGGCTCGAATCCCCCTGAGCCCGAATCCCCGTGCGCCCGATCCCCCTGGATCCCCCTGGATCCCCCTGAGCCCGCTGTCACCACCCCGTCCCCGGCCCGAAGGAGACCGCGTGACCATCCCCGACTGGTTCGTCTACCGGGGTACCGGTGAGCCGCACGACGGCATCTCCCAACTGCCCGCACCGCCGCCGTGGCGGGACTTCGACGGCGGGCCGGCGGTCGTCCCGGCACCGCCCCTGGGCACCGAGTCCACCCGGCGCCTCGGGACCCGCGGCCGGCGCGGCATCGCCTGGCGGCAGGAGGAACTGGAGCTGATCAACGCCGCGCTGTATCTGCGCCGCCCCCTCCTCGTCACCGGCGACCCGGGTTCCGGCAAGTCCACGCTCGCCCACTCCCTCGCCCACGAACTGGACCTCGGACGCGTGCTGCACTGGCCCATCGTGAGCCGCTCGACACTGCGCGAGGGCCTCTACACCTACGATGCGATCGCCCGACTCCAGGACATGCAACTCGCCAAGGAGCGCGGCGAACACGGCCGGCGCGGTGAGCGCGGTGAACCGTACGCCGAGGACATCGGCGAGTACCTGAGACTCGGCCCGCTGGGCACCGCTCTGCTGCCATACGACCGCCCGCGCGTCCTGCTCGTGGACGAGCTCGACAAGAGCGACATCGACCTGCCCAACGACCTTCTGAACGCGCTGGAGGAGGGCGAATTCCTCATCACCGAACTCCAGCGGATCGCGCGCCGCCAGCCGCGGGCGGACGTCCTCACCGACGACGGCACACGCGCCCCGGTCCAGGAAGGCCGCGTACGGTGCCGGTCCTTTCCCGTCGTCGTGATGACCAGCAACGGCGAACGCGACTTCCCCGCACCGCTGTTGCGCCGGTGCCTCCATCTCGACCTGCCCTCGCCGCGGAACGACGAGTCCGGAGCGGCCCGCCTGGAGGCCATGGTCCGCGCACACTTCGGCGATGCGGACCGGCCCGCTCACGACGCCCTCATCCGGGACTTCCTCCAGTCGAGCCCCGGCTCACTGCGCGCCGCCGACCAGCTGCTCAACGCCATCTACCTCACCCAGCAGGCCGTACGGGACAGCGAACCCGACCGCCGACGGCTCGCAGAGCTGCTGATGCGCCCGCTCGACCAGGGCGACCACGGAACACGCTGATGCCGGGGGAGCGCGGCGAGCCCATGAGCGGGCACGTGGGCGCGCTGGTCCACAGGCTGCGCGGTGCGCTGGGCGTCGAACCCTCGGCGCGCGAGATGGCCGAGGCGCTGTGGCTCGCCCAGCACCTGGGCCGTGCGGAGCCGGACCGCTCGCGGCAGCCGGCCGAACCGCCCGTCGCGGGAGATCAGCGGCAACCGGCATCCCCGTCCGCGGACAGCCCGGCACCACCCCGCCCGGAGCCGACGCCGCTCGACCCGCCCGGTCGGGCTCACCTGCACGCCCGCCCTCCCACGGCCCCCGGCTCGGCTCGGGCCGCCGACCCGCACGCCGGCTCCACCCCGGTCCGGGCCCCCGTCGCCCCGACCCTCCCGAACCCGCTCCCTCTCCAGCGCGCCCTGCGTCCGCTCCAGCACTACCGCCCGCCCGTGCGCACCGCCCCCGACCGCCTCGACGAGCAGGCGACCGCGGAACGGGCGGCGGAGAGCGGGCTGTTGCTCCCGGTCATGCGGGCCGGGACACGGCGCGAGGCACGACTGCGCCTGCTCATGGACGTCTCGACCTCGACCGTGGTCTGGCAGAGCACCCTCGAGGAGCTGCGTCAGGTCTGTGCCGGCGTAGGAGCGTTCCGTGAGGTGCCGGCGCACTACGTGCATGAGGGCGCCGACGGGCGGCTGCTGGCCGGCACTTCACCGGACCCGGGCTGCGGGACCCTGCGGCCGGCCGAGCAACTGCGCGACCCCACGGGACGGCAACTGACCCTGGTCCTCAGCGACTGCGCGGGTCCGTTGTGGCGCTCCGGACGGATGCAGCGACTGCTCCACCACTGGGGACTGGTGGCACCCGTCGCCGTGGTGCAGCCGCTGCCCCAGCGCATGTGGCGGCGTACGCATCTGCCCGCCCTCCCCGGACGGCTGAGGCGTCGGGAAGGGTTGGGAGCGCGGCTGGAGTTCCGCCCCGACGACACCACCGGAGCGCCGCCCGCCCCGCCGACGCCGGGGCACCCCCTGGTCGTATCCGCGGACCGCCTTGCCGTAACCGCGCACACCCTCCCGGCACCGCCGCACCCCCTTCCGGTCCCGGTGCTCGCGCCCGCGCGGCATGCGCTGGGTGCGTGGGCCCGGCTGCTGTCGGGGAACACCGGGCTGTCGCTGCCCGCGGCGGCGGCATGGGTGCGGGCCGATCACCCCGCCGGATCCCCCCGGACGACCGCGACCGCGGCGGACGCCACAACCCTCGTCGAAGCCTTCCGGGGCACCGCCTCCCGGCAGGCCGTGTCGCTCGCCGTCTGCTTCTCCGCCGTTCCCCTCGCCCTGCCCGTCATGCAACTCGTCCAGCGCGTGATGCTGCCCCGGAGCGGGCCGGCCGTCCTGGCCGAAGTCCTGCTCGGCGGCCTGCTGCGGCGCGGGGACGACGACGGCTGGTACGAGTTCGTCCCCGGCGTCCGCGAGGAACTGCTCCGGCTGCTGCCACGCGGAGACGCGCTGCTCCTGCTCAAGCACTGCGGCGCGTACGTGGAGCGGCACTTCGGGCGCCGGGCCCGCAACTTCCCGGCGCTGGCGCTCGCACAGCTCACCGGGGACCCCACGACGGCCGGGGACGCGCAGACGGTGCCGAAGGCGTTCGCCGAGGTGTCGGCACTGGTGGTGGGGCGGTATGGAGGGCGGCCCACGGGGGTGCGGTCGGCGCGGCCGCGCAAGTTCGTTGTGGTGTCCGACGAGCGAGACCTGCCGTGGGCGACCTGGCTGGCGAGTGTGCTGGGAGCCTGTGGCCACGAGGTCACCCTGCGGCCGTGGGACGGCGGGAACGTGGTGTTCTCCCTGACACCGTCCGTGTGGGCACGGCCCAGAGCCGACCGCGAGGTCCTGCTCCTGCTCGGTGACCGGACGGACGGTTCCGCGGAAGCGTGGGAGAGCCTGCGCCGGCTCGACAGGCTCCTGACCCTCGATGTCCGCAGCGACGGCCTCTCGTCGTCGGCCGTGCCCGTCCGGGCACCCGACGTGTCCCTGGCGGCCGTGACGGAGGGTGTCGCCCGCTGGCTGCTGCTGGGCCGGCTCGGCATCGATCAGGGCGCCTACGCCCCCGGCCGGGCCCTGCCGGACTACCCGGGACCCGCCCATCTGATCATCGGCGACCTGCCCGAGCGCACCCCCGGATACGTCTACCGGGAGGATGTGTTCGAACAGCTCCGAGCGGTCCTCGGACCCCAAGCCGCCGTCGCCTCCTGTGCCTTGATCGGCTCTCCGTCCGGGGGTAAGTCCTATGCCGCCGCCGAGTACGTACGGCGTCACGCCGACGAGTACGACTTCGTGTGGTGGATCCGGGGACGCGACGAAGCCGAACGTCTCGCGGAGGCAGGCCGATTCGCGGACATCCTCGGGCTGCTGCCACCGACGCCGGTCGGCCACCTGGGAGCACTGCTGCGGGACCTTGGCTCCGCGAACATCCGCTGGCTGATCGTCCACGACGGCTGGGACGACCTCGACGGCGCTTCGCAATGGCTGTTCAGCGGAGGGCATGTCCTGGTCACCACCAGGGACTCCGCCTGGGAGGAGATCATGCCGTCCGTGCGGATCAGGACCGTCGAAGAGGCGGAACTGCCCAGGCCGGAGGCCGACCGCGAGGAACTCGTACGCCGTGCGCTGGTGCGCATCCATGACACGGCCGGAGGGGGTCTCGCCAGCGGGTTCTTCGTCGCCCCGGGCTGGGCGGTCAGCAGCGAGCCGTTCGTCGATCGCTGGCGTCACCCCTCCGTCGAGGTCATCACGATGGACGGCCAGTCCTACCGCGGCGAACAGGTCCACCGGATCGGTGACCTGGCCCTCGTGCACGTACCGGACGCGATCGACCCCGACTGCCTGTGGCTGAGCGACCTCCCTCAGGTGTCCCCCGGAACCGCGGCGACCCTGTACATGGCCACGGGCGCGTCGAACGCCGTGCATCCGCGGTCGATCGCGACGACGCTCAGGAGCGCCCGGGGCCGGGACGCCCTCACGACGGGGGGCGAGCCCCTACCGCTCGACAGCCGGGGCGGGCCGCTCGTCGACGCCGTCCACGGTTCGGTCGTCGGTGTGGTGACCCGGCCGGGGCTCGACGCGGGCGGGGCAGCCGTACGCGTGGGGCTGCTGCGGATGCTCTGCCAGGCCGGGAGGGCCGAACTGTGGCACGGCATCGTGCGGGAGCATGATCGTCACCATGCACGACGGCTGCGGGAGCGCGGCTCCTACATGACGTGGACCGGGGTGCACGAATGGCTTGCCGGGCGATCGCTCACCGTCGGGAAGCTGTCGCCCGCCGAGCGCACGGAACTGTACGGCCACCTGGCCGAACTCCCGCCGCCGGAGCGGCCCGAGATCGTGGTCGAACTTCTCGGTGAGCTCCGGGACGACCGCTATCCGCCGTACAGCTGGCGGGACGGGGTCGGGTTGATGCACCCGGGCGACTCCGCGGACCTCGCCCTGACGTACGCGGCGCGCGTATGGGCCGAGCTCGCGGCGCGCGGAGGGTCGGCCTGGGATGCGGGGCTCGTGGGGCTGCGGGCCTGGATCACGCGGACCGCCCGGACCCGGGACCAGGAGGTCCAGCGGGCCGTCGTGGACGTCTTCGAGTCGATGCGTGGGGTCATGCCCTTCTCGGACGACTGCCTTCTGGTCGATGTCTGGCCCCGGCTTCCGGTACGCGAGCGGTATCTGTGGAGCATCACCCGGATACGGGGCGACGAGCGCGTGCTCCTCTCCGAGGGCGAGGCCGACCACCACGCGGGCGTTCCGCACGACCTCGGCCGGCAGCTGATGGACGCGGTACGCGACTGCGGCATCGCCGAGACCGGGACCAACGTCATGTTCTCCCTGCCCGCGGAACTCGTGTGGGCGCCGCCCTGGGAGGAGCGGACGGTGGCCGAGCTGACGGGACCGCCGGGAGGGACACCGCGATCGGTCGTGGTACGCGCCCGAGACCGCGTGGGCCGCCCGTCGGACCCCTGGCTGCGACGCTGGAACGCCCTGCTGGAGGGCCCGCTGCGGCCGGTCCGCCTACCCGCCTCCAGCGGCACGCTGCTCCGCGTGCTCCTGGAGGAGGCTCCGCCGTCCGCGGTGGTCGTGGGCTGCCTGCATGAGCCGGCCGCGCTGCACGAGGCATGGAGGCACGGCTGCCCCCTCATCCTCTGGAGTCGTGCCGAACTTCACCAGGACTGCGGCGAGTTCCACGAGCGGGCCGAGGAACTGGTCGAGTGGGCACCCTCACCCGGTGAACTCCTCAGCCGCGTGGCCCGTCTGCGCATCCTCAACGCCGGCGCCGAGCCCTACCCCGACGCGGCCTGGGTGCGGCACCTGGTCATCCACTACGACCCCCCGAACCTCCCATGACGAAGGGGCCCGCCCCCGGAATGCTCCGGAAGCGGGCCCCTTCGTAAGGCTCGCACAGCTCGTACAGGCGGGTTCAGAGGCTCACGCCTCGAACACCTCCCGCACCAGCTGCTCCTGCTCGGCCTGGTGCCGCTTCGCGGAACCGACGGCCGGGGACGAGCCGTGCGGACGCGAGATGCGCCGCAGGCGCTCGCCGTGCGGCACGTCGGCGCCGACCGCCAGGTCCAGGTGGTCGATCAGGTTGAGCGCGATGAACGGCCAGGCACCCTGGTTCGCCGGCTCCTCCTGGGCCCACAGGTACTTCTCGGCGTTCGGGTACTTGGCGATCTCGGCCTGGAGCTCGGTACCCGGCAGCGGGTACAGGCGCTCGATGCGGATGATCGCCGTGTCCGTGACGCCGCGCTTCTTCCGCTCGGCCTCCAGGTCGTAGTAGACCTTGCCGGCGCAGAAGACGACCTTCTTCACGGCGGCCGGGTCGACCGACGCGTCGCCGATGACCGGCTGGAACTGGCCCGTCGTGAACTCCTCCGCCGACGAGGCCGCCGCCTTCAGACGCAGCATCGACTTCGGCGTGAAGACCACCAGCGGCTTGTGGTGCGGGTTGTGCACCTGCCACCGCAGGAGGTGGAAGTAGTTCGACGGCGACGTCGGCATGGCGACCGTCATGTTGTTCTGCGCGCACAGCTGGAGGAACCGCTCCGGGCGGGCGGACGAGTGGTCCGGGCCCTGGCCCTCGTAGCCGTGCGGCAGGAGCAGGACGACGCCGGACGTCTGGGCCCACTTCTGCTCGGCGGAGGAGATGAACTCGTCCACGACCGTCTGGGCGCCGTTGACGAAGTCGCCGAACTGCGCCTCCCACATCACGAGCGCGTCCGGGCGGGCCAGGGAGTAGCCGTACTCGAAGCCCATGGCCGCGTACTCGGACAGCAGGGAGTTGTAGACGTTCAGCCGCGACTGGTCCTCGGAGAGGTACTGCAGCGGCGTGTACTCCTCGCCCGTCTCACGGTCGATGATGACCGCGTGCCGCTGGCCGAAGGTGCCGCGCTGCGAGTCCTGGCCGGCCAGCCGGACCGGGACGCCCTCCAGCAGCAGGGAGCCGATGGCGAGGGTCTCGCCCATGCCCCAGTCGATGGTGCCGTCCTCGACCATCGACGCCCGGCGCTGCAGCTGTGGCAGCAGCCGCGGGTGGACGGTGATGTGGTCGGGGATGTTGACCTGGGACTCGGCGATCCGCTTGACGACCTCGGTGGTCACCGGGGTGTTGACGGCGACCGGGAACTCGGCCTGCGGGTCGGAGGGCTCCGCGGCGGCCGGCTGCGAGGTGGCCTCGCGGACCTCCGTGAAGACCTTCTCCAGCTGGCCCTGGTAGTCCTGGAGCGCCTGCTCGGCCTCTTCCAGGGTGATGTCGCCACGACCGATCAGGGACTCGGTGTAGAGCTTGCGCACCGAGCGCTTCTTGTCGATCAGGTCGTACATCAGCGGCTGGGTGAAGGCCGGGTTGTCCGACTCGTTGTGACCGCGGCGGCGGTAGCAGATGAGGTCGATCACCACGTCCTTGTTGAACGCCTGACGGAACTCGAAGGCCAGGCGGGCCACGCGGACCACGGCCTCCGGGTCGTCGCCGTTCACATGGAAGATCGGGGCCTCGATCATCCTCGCCACGTCCGTCGCGTACATCGACGAGCGGGAGGACTCCGGGGCGGCCGTGAAGCCGACCTGGTTGTTGATGACGATGTGGACCGTGCCGCCGGTGCGGTAGCCGCGCAGCTGCGACATGTTCAGGGTCTCGGCCACCACGCCCTGGCCCGCGAAGGCCGCGTCGCCGTGGATCGCCACCGGCAGGACCGTGAAGTCCGTGCCGCCCTTGCCGATGATGTCCTGCTTGGCGCGGGCGACGCCTTCCAGGACGGGGTCGACGGCCTCGAGGTGCGAGGGGTTCGCGACCAGCGACACCCGGATCTGCTCGCCGTCCAGGCCGGTGAAGGTGCCCTCGGCGCCCAGGTGGTACTTCACGTCGCCGGAGCCGTGCATCGACTTCGGGTCGAGGTTGCCCTCGAACTCGCGGAAGATCTGCGCGTACGACTTGCCGACGATGTTGGCGAGGACGTTCAGCCGGCCGCGGTGGGCCATGCCGACGACGACCTCGTCCAGGCGGGACTCGGCGGCCGAGTCCAGCACGGCGTCCAGCAGCGGGATGACGGACTCGCCGCCCTCCAGGGAGAAGCGCTTCTGGCCGACGTACTTGGTCTGCAGGAAGGTCTCGAAGGCTTCCGCGGCGTTCAGCCGGCGCAGGATGCGCAGCTGCTCCTCGCGCTCCGGCTTGGTGTGCGGGCGCTCGACGCGGTCCTGGATCCACTTGCGCTGCTTCGGGTCCTGGATGTGCATGAACTCGATGCCGGTGGTGCGGCAGTACGAGTCGCGCAGGACGCCGAGGATGTCGCGCAGCTTCATCATCGACTTGCCGGCGAAGCCGCCGACGGCGAACTCGCGCTCCAGGTCCCAGAGCGTGAGGCCGTGCTCGGTGATGTCCAGGTCGGGGTGCTTGCGCTGCTGGTACTCCAGCGGGTCGGTGTCGGCCATGACGTGGCCGCGGACCCGGTAGGAGTGGATCAGCTCGAAGACGCGGGCGGCCTTCGTGACGTCGTCGTCGTGGGAGGCGTCGATGTCCTTGAGCCAGCGGACCGGCTCGTAGGGGATGCGCAGCGCCTCGAAGATCTCGTCGTAGAAGTTGTTCTCGCCGAGCAGGAGGTTCGCGACCTGGCGCAGGAACTCGCCGGAGGCGGCGCCCTGGATGACCCGGTGGTCGTAGGTCGACGTGAGCGTCATGACCTTGGAGATGCCGAGCTTGTTCAGGGTGTCCTGGGAGGTGCCCTGGAACTCCGCCGGGTAGTCCATGGAGCCGACGCCCATGATGACCGACTGGCCGGGCATCAGGCGGGGCACCGAGTGGACGGTGCCGAGACCACCGGGGTTGGTCAGGGAGACCGTGACGCCGGTGAAGTCGTCCATCGTCAGCTTGCCGTCGCGGGCGCGGCGGACGATGTCCTCGTAGGCCTGCCAGAACTCGAAGAAGTTCAGCGTCTCGGCCTTCTTGATCGCCGCGACGACCAGCTGGCGGTCGCCGTTGGGCTTGACCAGGTCGATGGCGAGGCCGAGGTTGACGTGGGCCGGCTTGATCAGCGTCGGCTTGCCGTCCTTCTCGCCGAACGCGTAATTCATCGCCGGCATGGCCTTGATGGCCTGCACCATCGCGTAGCCGATCAGGTGCGTGAAGGAGATCTTCCCGCCCCGGGCGCGCTTGAGGTGGTTGTTGATGACGATGCGGTTGTCGAAGAGCAGCTTCACCGGCACCGCGCGCACGGACGTGGCCGTGGGCAGCTCCAGCGAGGCGTTCATGTTCTTCGCGACCGCGGCGGCGGGGCCGCGCAGCGTCACCAGCTCGGGACCGTCGGCAGCGGCGGCGGGCTCGGCCTTCTTCGGCTGAGCGGGCTTCGCGGCCGGGGCAGGCTTCGCCGGGGCGGGAGCCGGAGCCGCGGCGGCGGGCTTCGGGGCCGCGGGAGCCGGCGCGGGGACCGACGGAGCGGCGGGAGCGGCCGGTGCGGCGGGCGCCGCCGGGGGCGTGGTGGTGCCCGCGGCCCCCGTGGCCGCGGTACCCGCCGGAGCCGAGGCGGCAGCCGCCCCCGGCTTGTAGTCGGCGAAGAAGTCCCACCAGGCGCGGTCTACCGAATTCGGGTCCTGGAGGTACTGCTGATAGATCTCGTCGACGAGCCACTCGTTCGGACCGAACGCGGCCGCGGGGTTCTTGCCCGCTTGGTCGGTGTCGGTCGTGGGGGTACCACCCGCCCGAAGGGTGGGGGAGCTCGAGTTACTGGGGGACTGTGGCGACACGGCGGCAACCGCCCTCTTCCGCTTCACAAGGTGATGGACAGCGGGAATAAAGGCTACGCCTCCCCGGCCGGGAAGGTCAGGCCGGGCATGGTCATCGTCGTGTAAGTCACATCGGAAACCGTGTTTCGGGCCTGTAAATGGCGGGAAACAAGCGTGGTTCCGCTGCAGCAGGGAAAGGCCCGGCAGGCCCCGTGCACTGCGAAGGTGCGGGCCTGTGCCTGATCACACGTGTCCGTCAGCCCGGACGCACATGGATCTTGTGGCTCCGCCTCGAACTTTACGTCAACTTGGCAAAGAAGGCTGCCCCGGAAGCGTGACCAGGATCCGGCAACCCCGCTCGGATTCGGCCACACCGATCCGGCCGCCGTGCAGATCGACGGCCCAGCGCGCGATCGCCAGCCCCAGACCCGTACCGCCGTCGCTGCCCGGTCCGTGCGGCCGGCTGACGGCCCCCCGGTTGAACCGCTCGAACACCCGGTGCCAGTCGGACTTCGGAATGCCCGGACCCTCGTCCAGGACCTCCAGCACCAGCGACTCCGGCTGGGCCCCGCGCCGCGCCTTGACCGTCACCCGGCCGTGCGGCGGGCTGTGCTTGATCGCGTTGTCGATGAGGTTGGCGACGACCTGGTGGATGCGCTCGGGGTCGGCGTGCGCGGTCAGCTCCGGCGGGGAGACGTCGAGATGCAGATGGACGTCCGTGCGGGTGTGGCTCCCGGAGCCCGACGCCATGCCCCCGCGCGCGGAGGCGACCATGTTGGCCTCCTTCAGCACCCCCGACAGATAGGGCCACACCTCGAAACGCCGCATGCGCAGCGGTACGACGCCGTTGTCCAGGCGGGACAGGTCCAGGAGGGTCTCCACGAGGCGGCCGAGGCGCTCGGTCTGCTTCAGCGCCGTGCGCATCGTCTCGGGGTCGGCCTCGGCGATGCCGTCGACCACGTTCTCCAGGACGGCCCGCAGGCCCGCGATGGGGGTGCGCAGCTCGTGCGAGACGTTCGCCACGAGCTCCTTGCGCTGCTGGTCCTGGGCCTCCAGCTCGTCGGCCATGAGGTTGATCGTGCCGGCGAGGTCGCCCAGCTCGTCGCGGCGGTTGTCCTGCACCCGGCGGGTGTAGTCGCCGTGCGAGATGGACCGGGCCACCGCGTTCATCTCGTCCAGCGGTGCGGTGAGCGAATGGGCCACGAACTGCGTAATGAGCAGTGTGGCGATCATCGAGAAGACCGTGATGAAGCGCAGCTCCGTCTGGGTGCGCACCGCGATCATCGACAGACCTGTCGTGATCAGCACCGCGATGACGACCAGTGCGCCCAGCTTGGTCTTGATCGAGAACGGACTGACGCTGCCCCAGGGCTGCCCGGGGCGTCTTGGCGCGGCCGGCCCGTCGCTCATGGAGTCGGTGTCTCCAGGGCGTAGCCCACGCCGTGCACCGTACGGATCCGCTCGGCGCCGATCTTCCGGCGGAGCGCCTTGATGTGGCTGTCGACCGTGCGCGTGCCGGAGGCGTCCGCCCAGTCCCACACCTCGGCAAGCAGCTGCTCGCGGGAGAGCACCGCGCGCGGGGTGTTCGCCAGGCACACCAGGAGATCGAACTCGGTGGGGGTGAGGTGAACATCCTCACTGCGCACCCGCACGCGCCGCTGCGCGTGGTCGATCTCCAGCTCACCGAGCCGCATGATGCCCGAGCGCGGGGTCGTGGCGGCCAGCGCGGCCCGCTCGACGCGGCGCAGCAGCACATGCACGCGCGCCGCCAGCTCCCGCATCGAGAACGGCTTGGTCATGTAGTCGTCGGCGCCGACGCCGAGCCCGACCAGCATGTCGGTCTCGTCGTCCCGCGCCGTCAGCATCAGCACCGGCACCGGCCGCTGGGCCTGCACCCGGCGGCACACCTCCAGGCCGTCGAAGCCCGGCAGCATGATGTCGAGGATCAGCAGGTCGGGCTGCCACGCCTCGGCCGTGTCGACCGCCGCCGGACCGTCGCCCGCGGTCTGCACGAGGAACCCCTCGGCGCGCAGACGGGCCGCGATGGCGTCCACGATGGTCGAATCGTCCTCGACCACGAGGACCCGGCGCTGTGCGCCAGGGGTTGCCGCCGTGCCGTTGTGGGAGGTGTGTGTCTGCTCCATCGCCCGCCCCAAGTTGCTTTCCGGAATCCGTGGGGGTGATTCCTCTGACTGGCTGTGCCTGCGCATGCTTGCGATTGACGCTTGAATGATCCGCGTCAGAGAAGCAGAGTACGGGGAGTCACCGCGCCACGGCTATCCAGGTCGGACGGCGAGGTGGACGACGTCCGGAACGCCCCGGGCAACGGGGATCTCTTCGGTACGCACCTGCTGGAATCCGGCATTACGCAAGGTTTCTTCGAATTCCGGAGAGGGCTGGGCGGACCATACGGCCAGCACTCCACCCGGTCTCAACGCCCCTGCGCAGCCTGCCAGTCCGGCCGGTGAGTAGAGGCTGTCGTTGCCCTCCGTGACGGTCCAGCCGGGGCCGTTGTCGATGTCGAGACACAGGGCGTCATACGTGGCGGAAGTCTCATGTACATGGGCCACGAGATCGGATTCCAGAATCCGGGTGCGCGGGTCGGCGAGGGCATCGGCGGAGAATTCGGACAACGGCCCGTCGAGATGCCAGTCGATGATCGCGCGCTCGCGCTCCACCACCGTGATCCGTCCCCAGCGGGGGTCAGCGGTGGCGTGTGCGAGCGAGAACCCGACCCCGAGCCCGCCGATCAGCACGTCCGGCCGCGCCCGCCCGTCCAGGGCGTCGAGCGCCGCGTCGACGAGGAGCCGCTCCGAGCGCCCGTCGGAGGTGTCCATCAGGAAGCAGCCGTTCGCGATGATCTGGAGCAGCTCACCGTGCCGCCGCAGCACGACCTCGCCGTGCGGGCCCTCGCGCCGGTCCAGTACTTCCGGGGTGTCGTAGGAAGTGGGCATCCGGTCATCCTTTCAGGTCGGTGCGGGCGGGCCGAGGGAAATACCCGGGACGGCGGAGAGCGCCGGGTGTCCGCCAGTGATCGCTCAGAGCGAACGGCGGTCGGGGAACATTCGGATCCTCCCGTGCATTGAGTCGGCATAACTCAACTTGACTGCCGAAGGGGAGATCATGGCTTCGACGTCCACACCGCTCACCCTGCCCGTGCTGCCGCTCGACGGTGAGGTCGTACTGCCCGGGATGGTGGTCCCGCTGGACTTGAACGACGCCGATGTGCGCGCCGCGGTGGAGGCCGCGCAGGCCGCCGCCCGGTCACAGCCGGGCAAGCCACGGGTGCTGCTGGTGCCACGCATCGACGGGACCTACGCCGGCACCGGTGTGCTCGGCACCGTCGAGCAGGTCGGCCGGCTCGCCGACGGCGACCCGGGCGCCCTGATCCGCGGACGGGGCCGGGTGCGGATCGGCGCCGGCACCACCGGGCCGGGCGCCGCGCTGTGGGTCGAGGGCACCCGGGTCGACGAGGGCGCGCCCGAGCCGTTGCCCGGACAGGTCGCCGAACTGGTCAAGGAGTACAAGGCCCTGGCCACCGCCTGGCTGCGCAAGCGCGGCGCCTGGCAGGTCGTGGACCGCGTCCAGGCCATCGACGACGTGTCCCAGCTGGCCGACAACTCCGGTTACTCGCCCTTCCTGACCACCGAACAGAAGGTGGAGCTCCTGGAGACGGCCGATCCGGTCGCCCGCCTGAAGCTCGCCACCCAGCAGCTGCGCGACCATCTCGCCGAGCAGGACGTGGCCGAGACCATCGCCAAGGACGTCCAGGAGGGCGTCGACAAGCAGCAGCGCGAGTTCCTGCTCCGCCGTCAGCTGGAGGCGGTCCGCAAGGAGCTGCGCGAGCTGAACGGCGAGCAGGACGGCGAGGAGTCCGACGACTACCGCGCCCGTGTGGAGGCAGCCGACCTGCCGGAGAAGGTCCGTGAGGCCGCGCTCAAGGAGGTCGACAAGCTGGAGCGGTCCAGCGACCAGTCCCCGGAGGGCTCCTGGATCCGCACCTGGCTTGACACCGTCCTCGAACTGCCGTGGAACGAACGGACCGAGGACGCCTACGACATCCAGGGCGCCAAGGGCGTGCTGGACGCCGAGCACGCCGGACTGGAGGACGTGAAGGAGCGGATCACCGAGTACCTGGCGGTGCGCAAGCGCCGCGGCGACCGCGGCCTCGGCGTCGTCGGCGGCCGGCGCGGCGGTGCCGTGCTCGCGCTGGTCGGCCCGCCCGGCGTCGGCAAGACCTCGCTCGGCGAGTCCGTCGCGCACGCCATGGGCCGCAAGTTCGTCCGGGTCGCGCTCGGCGGTGTCCGGGACGAGGCCGAGATCCGCGGCCACCGGCGTACCTACGTCGGCGCGCTGCCCGGCCGGATCGTGCGCGCGATCAAAGAGGCCGGTTCGATGAACCCGGTCGTCCTCCTCGACGAGATCGACAAGGTGGGGTCCGATTTCCGGGGCGACCCGGCGGCGGCCCTGCTGGAGGTCCTGGACCCGGCGCAGAACCACACCTTCCGGGATCACTACCTGGAGGTGGAGCTGGACCTGAGCGACGTGGTCTTCCTCGCCACGGCCAACGTCCTGGAAGCCATCCCGGAAGCCCTGCTCGACCGTATGGAACTGGTCCGCCTCGACGGCTACACCGAGGACGAGAAGGTCGTCATCGCCCGGGACCATCTGCTCCCGCGCCAGCTGGAGCGGGCCGGGCTGGACCAGGACGAGGTCACCATCGACGAGGGCGCCCTGCGCAGGCTCGCCGGCGAGTACACGCGCGAGGCGGGCGTGCGCAATCTGGAGCGCTCCATCGCGAGGCTGCTGCGCAAGGTCGCGGCACAGCACGAACTGGGCGAGCGCGAGCTGCCGTTCACCGTGACCGACGGCGACCTGCGTGCGCTGATCGGCAGGCCGCACCATGTGCCCGAGTCCGCGCAGGACCCGGCCGAGCGCCGCACGGCCGTGCCGGGCGTGGCGACGGGCCTGGCCGTGACCGGTGCGGGCGGCGACGTGCTGTTCGTGGAGGCATCGCTGGCCGACCCGGAGACGGGTGCGGCGGGCCTGACGCTGACGGGTCAGCTGGGGGACGTGATGAAGGAGAGCGCCCAGATCGCCCTGTCCTTCCTCCGCTCCCACGGCGCCGAACTCGAACTGCCGGTCGCGGACATCAAGGACCGGGGTGTGCACATCCACTTCCCGGCGGGCGCGGTGCCGAAGGACGGCCCGAGCGCCGGCATCACGATGACGACGGCCCTGGCGTCACTGCTGTCGGGCCGGCTGGTCCGCACCGACGTGGCGATGACCGGTGAGGTCTCGCTGACCGGCCGGGTCCTGCCGATCGGCGGTGTGAAGCAGAAGCTGCTCGCGGCCCACCGGGCGGGGGTCACCACGGTGATCATCCCCAAGCGCAACGAGCCCGACCTGGACGACGTCCCGGCCGAGGTGCTGGACAAGCTCGACGTCCACGCCGTGACCGATGTCCGCCAGGTCCTGGAACTGGCCCTGTCGCCGGCCACCGACGGCGCGGCCCCCGAGGTTCCGGTCGCGGCGTGACGGACGCGGCCGGACAGGCAGGGCCCGGATCTCCCGCACGGGAGGCCGGGCCCTCGCCGTACGACAGATCACGACGGATCACGGCGGATCACGACGGATGCGGTACGGCGGCGGATCAGCCGTTGGCCAGGGCCTGGACCCGGTCGATGGCTCCGTTGAACCGGTTGTGGTCGCCGACCGTCGGCCCGGAGGACGTGTACTGCCACATCGTGTAGTAGCTCCAGCCCGCCGGGAGTTGTCCCACCGTCGCCGCGTACCGGGCGATCCACAGCGGGTTGGCGGCGGCGAAGCCGTCGTGGTTGCCGGTGCACTGGGTCCACCAGCTGGTCGCCGTGTAGACGACGGCGTCGCGGCCGGTGCGGGCCTTGTAGCGGGTCAGGAAGTCACGGATCCAGGTGACCATCGCGCTCGGCGTCTTGCCGTAGCAGGCGTCGCCGTACGGGTTCCACTCGATGTCGAGGGCGCCCGGCAGGGTCTTGCCGTCACGGGACCACCCGCCGCCGTGGTCGACGAAATAGTCGGCCTGGGTTGCGCCATCGGAGGTGTCCGGGGTCGCGAAGTGATAGGCGCCGCGGATCATGCCGATGTCGTAGGAGCCGTTGTACTGCTGGGCGAAGTACGGATTCGTGTAGTACGTCCCCTCGCTGGCCTTCACATAGGCCCATCTGACCCCGCTGTTCCACAGGGTCGGCCAGGCGACGTCTCCCTGGTGGCTGGAGACGTCCACGCCTTCGGTCTGGGCGGCCTTGGTTCCGGCCGGATGGCCGTGCACACCGTCGTGCTCCGCGACGCCCATGCCCATGTGGGCGGAGCCGCGGGGCGGGGTGTCCTCGGCACCGGCGGGGGAGGTCTGGGTGGCGAGCAGGAGAGCGAGGGCGGCGGCGAGCGCGAGCACGGCGAGGTGCGGGCGCCGGGGGCGGAGCGGTTCGGGTCTGGGCACGGGCACAGCGTGCCTCCGAAGGCTCGGTGGTGCTCGTCGAGCCGGCCCGCCGCGGCTCAGGCGCAGGGCGTGGCGCGCACATGCCGGTCAAGGTGGCCGGTGCCGACGCCGGGCGGGCAGAACGGCAGGTGGAGGGGGTGTGGAAGGGGTCCGAAGGCTGCCACTGGTCCAGGCCTGCGAAATACTGGCGGAGCGGGGGCAATGACGGCGGCCGGCGGAACTTTCCGGACCGGGAAACTCAAGGCAGGGGCTGACGTGCACGACAACGGGAACGGCGACGGGCGTGGTGTCGGAACCGGCGCGTCCGGTGGTGGCATGGACCAGCCCGAGTTCCTCGACCTGGAGCGCGAGTTGACCGTGCTCCTGCGGCGCGCGAGGGCCAAGCAGGGCGAGATGGCCCGCGAGGTCCACCCCGACCTGGAGTCCGCCGCCTACGGGCTGCTGGTACGACTGGGTGAGTGCGGCCGGCAGCGGGCGACCGAGCTCGCCGCCTACATCGGCGTCGGCAAGGCCACGATGTCCCGCCAGCTGCGCGCCCTGGAGGACCTGGGCCTGGTCGCCCGCGAACCCGACCCCGCCGACGGACGGGCCTGGCTGGTGCACCTCACGGAAGAGGGCCGCGGCCGGGTCGCCAAGGTCCGCGAGGCCCGGCGGGCACGATACGTCGAACAGCTCTCCCACTGGGACCGGGGCGAGGTGGCGGAACTGGCGCGGTTGCTCAATCAGCTGAACCGGGGGATGGAGAGGTAGGACCACGCTTCGCGCGGCTCACAGCTCCGCGAACACCACCGTCGCGTCGTCGTGCGTCTTGCTGCGTCCCAGGAACGTTCGCTCCTCGGTGTCCGCGGCCTCCAGTTCCCGGACGCGGTCGATCAGGGCCCGGGCCCCCTCCTTTCGTACGAAGCCGAAGCAGTCCGCCCAGTCGCCCTCGTGGAACTTCTCCACCCAACGGGTCGCCCCGTCCGTGAGGGCGGCCAGTGCTCGTACCTCCGCGCGGGGCAGTGTCCCTGTCACCGCCCGGGCCGCCACCGACGGATCCGCGGCGGCCGTGAAGAAGCCGCCCTCCTTGTTGCGGATCTCCGCGTCGATCAGTGCGTCCGTGGCGAGGGAGGCGCGCGGCAGGAGGGTCAGGCGGTCGTCCAGGTGCGGGGTGACGGTGCCGTCGGGCGACTCCACCAGGAGCGCCGAGTCGGACAGGACCAGGTACTCCACCGACGCCGGCGACCACCGGGCGAGCGCCACGGTTGCCTGGGGAGTGCGCGGGTGAGAAAGGTCACAGGTCTCGGCGTGGAACTCCGCGGTACGCGCGATGGCGCGGGTCAGGGCCTCGGTGAGAGGAACATCCGGGAGTGAAACGGTCAGTTCGGTCAGCGCTCCGCCGAGCCGTGCGGTGAACCAGGGGACGGAATGCAGGCAGCCGGTCTCGCCTCTCGGCGGTGTCACCCCGTCCAGGACCACCAGTACGCCGCCCTGTCCCGAGGCGGGCAGCGCGACGCTCGCGAAGTCCTCGTTGGGGCGGGCCGGATCGCCGGGTTCCGAAACAAGCTGGGTTCGCATCCGGCCAGTCTGCACGAGCCCTTCACAACGTTCGCCGGTGGCCTGCATCGGTCGCCGAAAGGGCGCGGTCACGCTGGTCAGGCGCCGGATTTGGGGCGGAATGGTCGCCTCCTGGGAGGCGTGGCGGCGAATCCTGCCATCGCCTGCCGCAGACGTCCAACCGGCCCGCCGTACGGAGCCCGTGCACACGCCGGAGGAACTTGCCCGCCAACTCCCCTCCGGGGTTCACTCCTTCGGGTGGCGGGTCAGGTGATGCGCGACCGTTGCCCACCGGCACTGGGAGGGTCGGGGACCGGTGAGGGCACCCCCTGCTCGAGCAATGTCGAGAGCTTGGGGGAGGGATGGACGCGAGGTCAGCCGTAGTTGACGGAGCGTCATCCGGACCCATGGGTATCACGAGTCAGGAATGCGAGCACCGGTGCACAAGATGCGGCCTCGTCGCTCAGGCAAGCAGTCGGCCTCCGCAGGGGCCACGCAGCCCACTCCCGGCACCACGACCGACGCGGCACCCGCCGGCAAGGGGCGCCCCACACACGTACGGAACCGGCTGATCGTCGCCGTCGCCGTCGTGGCCGCCGCCATCGCCGGCGCCGGTGTGCCCTCGGTCGTCGCCGCCTCCGGGCAACTGCACGACTCCCAGGAACTGGTGACCCTCGGCGAGCAGACCGAGAACGCGCTCACGCTCGCGCACTCCCTGGCCGACGAGCGCGACGAGGTCACCTCCTACATCGCCGCCGGCCGGCCCAAGGCCAAGGCGCCCAGCGAGCAGCGCAGCGCCCGCGTCGACCGGCAGGTCGAGGAGCTGCGGGCCGATTCCGACGCCCCCGCCTCGCTGCGCGACGACCTCGACGGCATCGCGGCCGTGCGCAGGGCCGCGCTCACCGGCAAGAGCACGGCGCTGGAAGCACACGGCGCCTACTCCGCCACCATCACCGAACTCCACCGGCTCGCCGAGCGGCTGGCGGAGCAGCTGCCGCCCCGCGCCGGTGCCGGCGGACACGCCCTGGCAGAGCTGGACTCCGCCGTCCAGCAGGCCGCCGCCACCCGCGGGCTGCTGCTCGCCGCCCTCAGCGTGCCGACCACGACCGAGACGGTCATCGACCCGCTCACCGGCGTCGCGACCACGCAGAAGACCTCCTCGGCCGCCGGCGCGAAGCAGCGCGCCCTGCTCAGCGCCGCCGCCCAGCAGGCCCGGGTGCGCTCCGACGCGGCCCTCTCCGACTTCCGCGACACCGCCCCCAAGACCGCACGGGCGTCCTACGACTCCACGGTCACCGGCCCCGAGGTCAACAGCGCCGCGAAGTACCTGGCGGCCCTCACCGACCAGCCCGCCTTCTCCGACCGGGACCTGGCCACCGACCTCCGGCGCGCCGAGGCCGCCCTCTCCGCCCGCGTCGACCTGATGCGCGGCGCCGAGTCCGCCCTGTACGACCGCCGCACCAAGGCCCTCGAAGAGCTCCGCGACGACGACGTCACCGCGCTGGAGATCCGGATCGCGATCCTCGGCGCCCTGATGCTGCTCGCCGTCGGAGTCGCCACCGGCATGGCCCGCAGCCTCACCCGCCCGCTCGCCGTGCTGCGGCTCGGCTCCGCCCGGCTCGCCCGGGCCGAGGACCCGGCGGCCGAGGAGCCGGTCAAGTTCACCGGCCGCAAGGACGAGTTCGCCCAGGTCGTTGACTCGGTCAACGCCCTGCACGCGCACGCCGCCGCCCTGCACGAGCGCATCGGCACCCTGGAGGCCGACCGCAAGCACCTCGTCGGCCAGCGCCAGAAGATGGCGGACGCCCGCGAGCAGCTGCGCGCCGAACTCGCCGACTCCGCCGCCCAGCTGGAGCGGCTGCGGGGCAGCATCGGCGGCACCTTCGTGAACCTCGCGCTGCGCACCCTCGGCCTGGTCGAGCGGCAACTGGCCGTCATCGAGGGCCTGGAGGAGCGCGAGCAGGACCCGGATCGCCTGGCGACCCTGTTCAAGCTCGACCACTTCGCCACGGTCATGCGCCGGCACAGCGAGAACCTGCTCGTCCTCGCCGGCACCGAGCACGTCCAGCAGCACGCCGGGCCGGTGCCGCTCGTCGACGTCGTCCGCGCGGCGGTCAGCGAGATCGAGCGGTACGAACGCGTCCGCATCGCCGCGCTTCCGCCGCACGCGCACGTGGCCGGGTTCGCCGCCGACGACCTCTCCCACCTGCTGGCCGAACTGATGGAGAACGCCACCTCGTTCTCCCCGCCCGACCTGCCCGTCGAGGTCTCCGGCTGGCTGCTGGAGAACGGCGAGGTCATGCTCTCCGTCCAGGACGAGGGCATCGGCATGACCGAGGAGCGCCTGGCGCGTCTCAACTCCCGCCTCTCCGACTTCGACCCCGAGGCCACCTACGACCAGGAGGGCGACGAGGGCCTCGGTCTCGGCCTCTACGTCGTCGCCCGGCTCGCCCACCGGCACGGCGTCCGCGTGCAGCTCCGCGAGCAGAAGCAGGGCGGCGTCGCGGCGGTCGCCGTACTGCCCAAGAGCCTGCTGGCGGCGGCGCCCACGGCCGCGGTGCCCGCCCAGTCCCCGCACCACACCGGCACCCACACCTTCTCCCTCCCCGGCGCCGACGCGGAGGCCAACTCCAACGTCCTGCACGGCCGGGCGAAGAGCACTGACCCCCTGGTGGCCCTCGCCGAGCAGGCGGCGGCCCGGGGGACCGAGGACGCCGACGCGCCCGTACGGGACGCCGGGGACTCCGACGCGCCCGTACGGGAATCCGAGGACGCGGAGGACTCCGTACCGGAAACCGAGGGCGCGGAGGACTCCGTAGAGGAGGCCGGCGGGGCCGAGGAGGTCGTGTCGGTCGATCCGGAGCCTGAGCGTGGGCGGGAGCATCCTGCCGAGACCACGATGGAGCTCCTGATCCCTGCGCAGCCGACCGGGGAGCACGTGACCCATGAACCCGCGGTCGCCGACGGTGAGGACACCCGGCAAGGGCCACCCGCACCTGACGAAGCAGCGGCCGGGGCCGGCGCGGAACACACCCGCACCCCGGACGAGGACCAGCTCACCGACAAGGGCCTCCCCAAGCGCACGCCGAAGATCACCGCCCCCGCCCCGGCCCCGCGCCAGCGCACCGGTGGTGTCGACGCCGAAGCCCTGCGCCGGAGGCTGGGGGGCTTCCGCCGGGGGGCGGAGGCCGGATACCGCGACGTACGAGCCGAGATCGCCGAACAGACCGGCCGGAGCACCACACCGAGCACGGAATCCGAAGCAGCCACGGGGGGCACAGTCGAGGAGGCAAGCAGTTGACCGCGCCCAGTACCTTCGGACTGAGCAGTGAAGCCCGCAACCTGCACTGGTTGTTGACGAATCTGGTCGAGGAGGTGCCGGGCATCCAGTCGGTCGCAGTGGTCTCCTCCGACGGACTGCTTCTGCTCTCCTCCGACCACGCCCGCAACTCCGCCGCCCGCGCGGCCAGGACCGACCGTCCGACCGGCCCCCGCGGATCCTCCGCGGACCTCGCCACCGTCGTCTCCGGCATCGGCAGCCTCACCATCGGCGCCGCCCGGCTGATGGAGTTCGGCGGGGTCAAGCACACGATGGTCGCGATGGACGAGGGCAGCCTCTTCGTGATGTCCATCAGCGACGGTTCGTTGCTCGGCGTGCACGGCTCCGCGGACTGCGACATGAGCGTGGTGGCCTACCACATGGCCCTCTTCGTCGGCCGCGCCGGCCATGTCCTCACCCCGGAACTGCGCAGCGAGCTACGGAAATCCCTCGAGACCCCGTCGGCAGGGAGTACCCGATGAGCAACATCCAGAAGAAGCCGCCCACCAAACCCCACCTCCCCACCCGCGGCGGCGACCGCAAACCCGCCCGGGTGCGCCCCTACTCGCTCACCGGCGGCCGTACCCGCTTCGGCCATGTGCTGCTCGTCGAGACCTTCGTCGGCAGCACGGCCGCCCTGGAGGCCGCCGAGGAGCGCAAGGAGCTGACGACGGGCTCCCTCGCCACCCGGGTCATGCCGGAGATGCGGGCCATCGTCGAACTGTGCCGCCGTATGCGCACGGTGGCAGAGATCGCCGCGCTGCTGAAGATGCCGCTCGGCGTGGTCCGCGTGCTCCTGAGCGATCTCGCGGACCAGGGAAAGATCCGTGTGTACGGCACCGGAACCGGTCACGGCACGGGCCGTCCGGACCGCGCTCTGCTGGAAAGGGTGCTGAGTGGACTCCGTCGTCTCTGACGCCGCCCCCTCCGTGGGCGGCGCCACCCCGTTCGTCCCGCCCGACGAGAACCTGAGGTCCTGGCAGACGGACCGCACCCGCGCGCCCGTCGCCACGAAGATAGTCGTGGCCGGTGGCTTCGGCGTCGGCAAGACGACGCTGGTCACCGCGGTCTCGGAGATCACGCCGCTGCAGACCGAGGCGCTGATGACCGAGGCGAGCGAGGCCACCGACGACCTCACCGGCACGCCAGGCAAGACCACCACGACCGTCGCCATGGACTTCGGGCGCATCACGCTCGACGACGACCTGGTGCTCTATCTGTTCGGCACGCCGGGCCAGCAGCGGTTCTGGTTCATGTGGGACGACATCGTGCGCGGCGCGATCGGTGCCGTGGTGCTGGCCGACACCCGCCGACTGAAGGACTGCTTCCCGGCGCTGGACTACTTCGAGAGCTGCGGCCTGCCGTACGTCGTCGCGGTCAACCACTTCGACGGCAGCGATCTGTTCGAGCCGGAGGACGTGCGGGAGGCCCTGACCATCCCGCGCCACATACCTGTCATGATCATGGACGCGCGTCGCCGGATCTCCGTGATCGAGACCCTCCTGGCCCTCGTGGGCCACGCGCTCGACGAAACCCCCGAGTAGGAGACAGCCCCGCATGCGGAAGATACTCGTCGTCGGAGCCGGTCAGTCCGGGCTCCAGATCGCTCTCGGCCTCCAGTCGCAGGGGTACGAGGTCACCCTGATGTCGAACCGGACCGCGGACGAGATCCGCACCGGTCGGGTCATGTCCACGCAGTGCATGTTCCACACGGCCCTCCAGCACGAGCGTGATCTCCAGCTGAACTTCTGGGAGTCCCAGGCCCCGAAGATCGAAGGACTCGGTGTCTCGGTCGCCGCCCCCGGCTCCTGGGCCGAGGGCCCCGCCGCGCGCGCGATCGACTGGCTGGGCCGGCTCGACGGGTACGCCCAGTCCGTCGACCAGCGGGTGAAGATGGCCGGCTGGATGGAGACGTTCGCCCAGCGCGGCGGGCAGCTCGTCATCCACGGCGCGGCCGTCGGCGACCTCGACTACTTCTCCCGCACCTACGACCTGGTGCTGGTCGCGGCGGGCAAGGGCGAGCTCGTCCAGATGTTCGGCCGGGACGCGGAGCGGTCCCCCTACAGCGAGCCGCAGCGTGCCCTGGCCGTGTCGTACGTCCACGGCCTCGGCCCGCGTCCCGAGCACCCGGACACCGAAGGGGTCCGCTGCAACCTCGTGCCGGGCGTCGGCGAGCTGTTCGTCATGCCCACCCTGACCACCTCGGGCCGCGCCGACATCCTGTTCTGGGAAGGCATACCCGGTGGCCCGCTCGACGCCTTCAACGGCGTCAAGGACCCGGCCGAGCACCTCTCCCTGACCCTGGAACTCATGGAGCGGTACGTCCCCTGGGAGTACGCGCGGGCCACCAAGGTCGAGCTGACCGACGCGGGCGGCACGCTCGCCGGGCGGTACGCCCCCACCGTCCGCAACCCCGTCGGCCGCCTCCCCGGCGGCGGACTCGTGCTCGGCGTGGCGGACGTCGTCGTGGCGAACGACCCCATCACCGGCCAGGGCTCCAACTCCGCGTCCAAGTGCGCCGCCGCCTACCTCGCCTCGATCGTCGAGCAGGGCGACAAGCCGTTCGACGAGGAGTGGATGCGGGCCACCTTCGACCGGTACTGGGCCACCGCCCAGCACGTCACCAAGTGGACGAACGCCATGTTGGCGCCGCCGCCGGAGCACGTCCTCGAGCTGGTCGGCGCGGCGGGGCAGCTCCAGCCGGTCGCCGACCGGTTCGCCAACGGGTTCAACGACCCGGCAGACTTCGAGACCTACTTCTATGAGCCGGATCGGACCCGGGCGTATCTCGCGGAGGTTTCGGGGGCTTGATCTCGGGGCGTACGGCGCCCAGGACCGGGTTCGACGCGATCGGGGAGATCTTGATCTTCTCCCCGGGGCGTGGGGCCTGGACCACCTTGCCCTTGCCGAGGTACATGGCCACATGGGTGGCGTCCGGGAAGTAGATCACCAGGTCGCCGGGGCGCAGTTCGGTCAGCGGGATGTGTGCGAGCCGCGCCCACTGTTCCTGGCTGGTGCGGGGGATCGGGGTGCCTGCGTGCGCCCATGCCTCGGAGGTGAGGCCCGAGCAGTCGTAGGACTTCGGGCCCTCGGCGCCCCACTTGTACGGCTTGCCGAGCTGCTTCTTCGCGTAGCGGATCGCCCGGTGCGCCTTGCGGGAGGGCTTGTGGTCGTCCGTGGTCAGGGCGCCGGACGCGATGAACGCCCGCTGAGCCTGCGCGACGCCCCGCTTCTCCAGTTCGGCCAGGGCCGTGAGCTGGTCGGCGGTCAGTGAGGCCAGGAGTTCCTCCACCTTCTTCAGACGCTTGTGCACGGCCTCCTTGTCCTTCTTCTGCCGTTCGGCCAGGGCGAGTTGCTCGTCCAGCGCCTTGCGGGCCTGGTGGGCGAGCTCGTCGGCCCTGCGTTCGCTGCCGGTCAGCCGGCCTACCGTCTCGGCGCGCTCGCGTGCCAGCCGGCCGATGACATGGCCCTGGTCCAGGGCGTGCTGCGGGTCGCGGGCCAGGAGCAGGCGGACGTACGGGGAGAGGTCGCTGACATTCTGGTACTGCTGGCGGGCCAGGCGGCCGGCCGCGCCCCGGCTGTCGTGCAGGGACAGCCGGGCACGGGCGAGGGCGGCGTCCAGGCGGGCCACCTCTTCGCGCTGCTTCTTCAGCTTGTCCTCGGTGGCGTTGTAGGTCTCCGTGGCCTGTTCGGTCTGCCGGTACAGCCGCTGAAGGTCCGTCAGCAGCTCGGCCACGGGCCGTTCCTGCGGCTCCGGGGCAGCCGCCGCCGGTGCCGCCGCCGGTGCGAGGATCGTGCCGGCAGCGGTCGCGGCCGATGCCGCCGCCGTGCACGCCAGGCGCAGCAGCCGTCCTGACATGTCATCACCTCCGGTGCGGAGAGACTCTCTGCTCCGCACCGCGAGCATCGGGCGATCGGTCGTCGTCCGCTCGGTGGGTGTGCGCGGTTCGGCGCATCGGGATCATTCGTTCGAGTCGTCCGGCTTGCTGCTCGGCGTGGCGTCTGGCTTGGACCACGGCCAGTTCAGACGGCGGGCGGGGGCGCCCTCCGGGGCGTACTCGTACTTCCAGCGTGCGCTGAGGCCCATGCGGGCGCCCGGGGTGCGGGGTACGCGACGATAGACGAGGACGGTGGGCTCGCCGCCGCTCGGGTCCGGGACGGGGATACGGTACGTCTTGGGCGGGTGTCCGGTGATGCCGAGGAGTACGGGCAGGACGCGGCCGTCCATGGGGCCGCCCTCGAACGGGGTGTCTTCGCTCTTCACGGGACCAGTGTCAGCCATCCGCCGCGAGCTTCTCGGCCAGCTCGGCGGTCTGGGGGTCGCGGGTGGCGGTGACCGCGAGCGCCGCGGTGAACTGCTCGACCAGCCAGTCGCGGAGTTCCTCCACGGGGGGCTGTTTGTCCTCGTCGAGCCAGATCAGGGACGCCGCCTCGACCGCGGTGATCCACATCCGGACCGTCATGCGCAGGCGGAGGCCGGGGTCGGTGACCTCCAGGTGGCTGAGGATGTGGTCGGCGGCGGCGCGGCGGACTCCGTCCACTATGGCCGTGGTGCGGGACGTCTCCACGACGCTGCCGCCCTGGAGGAGGGCGCTGAAGCCGGTGTCGTGCTCGTCGACGAAGGCGAGGTAGCGGGTCAGGGCCCTGGTGAGACGGTCCAGGAGGGGGCCCTCGTGGGGTTCGGCGAAGCAGTGCTGGAGTTCATCGGCGGCCGAGCGCAGGGCGGCCTCGTAGAGCTGTTGCTTGCCGCCGGGGAAGTAGCGGTACACCAGGGGGCGGGAGACGCCGGCCGCTTCGGCCACGTCGTCCAGGGAGACGTCCTCGGGGGTGTGGTGGGCGAAGAGGGTGAGGGCGGCGTTGAGGAGTTGGCTGCGGCGCTCCTCGACGCTCAGGCGGCGGTAGGCGGGAGTGGGGGCCGAGGACGTCATGACCAGCAGGGTAGTCGGGTGGTCACGGCGGTGGTGGGGCGTGCGGTGCGCCTGGGGTTCGCGGTGGTGCCTGCGGCGGCCTGTGGCTCCTGGGTGGGGGTGCGCGTCGCCTGCGGCAGCGTTGCGGGTTCGGGCCGGTGGGGGTTCGCCGATATGCCTGCGGCGGCCTGTGGCGCCTTGGTGGGGGTGCGTGTAGCGCTTGCGGGTGGGTTGGGGTCGGGGGGGGGGGGGGGGGGGGGGGGGGGGGGGGGGGGGGGGGGGGGGGGGGGGGGGGGGGGGGGGGGGGGGGG